>JBILDR010000013.1:0-36205 GCA_044352515.1 Polaromonas sp. | reverse complement strand
CACCGGTTCACGGCGCTCTTGGCCGATGACGGTTTCGAGGGCTGGATCGACGGTACCGGCCTGCTTGGGTTCGGCGTCGGCCTGCTTGGGCCGGTTTTTACGCGATGTCCAGGCGCCGTGGGCGACCACTGCGGCCAGCACCACTGCGCCGAGTACCGCCAATGCAAGATGCAGGTTGTTCATGTGAGCGCTGCCTCCGCCAGGTTGAGGGCCGATTCCATATCCACTGCCACGATGCGCGACACCCCTTGCTCCTGCATGGTCACGCCGATGAGCTGCTGGGCCATCTCCATGGCAATCTTGTTGTGCGAAATAAACAGGAACTGAGTCTCACTGGACATGGCGCTGACCAGCTTGGCATAGCGCTCGGTGTTGGAGTCATCCAGCGGCGCATCGACCTCGTCAAGCAAGCAAAACGGCGCCGGGTTGAGCTGGAAGATGGCAAACACCAGGGCAATCGCGGTCAGGGCTTTCTCGCCGCCAGACAACAGGTGGATGGTCTGGTTCTTCTTGCCCGGCGGCTGGGCCATGACCTGCACGCCGGCGTCGAGGATCTCTCCGCCGGTCATGATCAGGCGGGCATTACCGCCGCCAAACAGCTGCGGGAACATGCGCCCGAAATGACCGTTGACGGTCTCGAAGGTGCTCGAGAGCAGCTCGCGGGTCTCCATATCAATTTTGTGGATCGCGTCTTCCAGTGTGGTCATGGCGTCGGTCAGGTCGCGCATTTGCGCATCGAGGAAGCCCTTGCGCTCGCGCGCCGAACTGAGCTCGTCCAATGCTGCCAGATTGACCGGACCCAGCGCCGTGATCTCACGCTGCAGGCGATCGATTTCGCTTTGCAGGCCATGTAGACGCACGCCGCCGTCCTCTATGCTGGCCTGCAGCGCTACCAAGTCGGCCTGGGCATCGGCCAGCAACTGCTCGTACTGCTCAAAGCCGAGCCGGCTGGCCTGCTGTTTGAGCTGCAAGTCGGTGATGCGCTGGCGCAGGGGTTCGAGCTCACGCTCGATCTGCAGGCGCCGCTCGTCGCTGGCGCGCAGCTTGGCGGTCAGATCGTCATACTGGCTGCGCTTGGCGCCCAGCTCGGCTTCACGCTCGAGCTTGAGGGCCAGGGCGTCTTGCAGACCGGCTTGCGCTGCGGCGTCCGATAGGCGGGCCAGCTCCTCCCGTGCCCGCGCCTCCTCGTCCACCAAAGCTGCCGCCTGCTGGGCCGCCATGTCTATGCTACGGCTGAGCTCATCGCGGCGGGCCGACAGGGCGCGCAGAGAGAACTGGGCCTCCTGCGCCTGCCGCTCCAAGGTGCGCTGCTGCTCGCGCGCCTCGCTGAGCTTGCGCTCGGCGTCGATCACCCTGTCGTCGATCTGGGCCGCACGTTCTTGGCTATCGGCCAGTTGCAGGTCCAGCTCCTCGAAGCGGCCTTCAGCGCTCAGGCGGCGTTCCTGCAATTGCTCGAGTTGGTCATCGAGGTCCTGCAGTTCGCCGGCCAGTTGCTGGCTGCGCTGGCGGGTCTGCTCGGCCAGTTGCTCCAGGCGCAGCGTCTCCACCTGCAAGGCATGCACCTGTTCCTGCCCCGAGGCGGTGTCGCGGCGCACGCTGGCCAGACGCTGCGATGCGTCGGCATAGGCCGACTCGGCACGGGCCAGGTCGCTGCGCGCCTGCTCGACGATGAGCGACTGGCCGCGCAATTGTTTGTCCAGGTTGTCGATTTCCTGCGCCCGCGCCAGCAGACCGGCCTGCTCCGAGTCTTGCGCGAAAAAGCTCACGCCGTAGCGGCTCACCGCATGGCCGGCACGCACATAAAAGACCTGGCCAGGCTGCAGTTGCTCGCGCTGGGCCAGCGCCTGCTCAAGGCTGTCCGCCGCAAAAGCGCCGTGCAGCCAGTCGCCCAGCAGAGCGGCCTGGGCCGCATCATGCTGGCGCAGCAGGCCAGCCAGCGGCTTGAGACTGCCGCTCTCGCGTGCACCCGCAGCGCCAGCCGGCGGGCTGTAGAAGGCCAGCTTGGCCGGCGGGGCATCGCGGCCGTCGGCGCCGGCAAAACCGCGCACCATGTCCAGACGGCTGACCTCCAAGGCGCCCAGGCGCTCGCGCAGCGCCGCCTCCAGGGCGGCCTCCCAGCCGGGCTCCACATGCAAACGGCTCCACAGTCCTTGCAGGCTGTCCAGCCCGTGCTTGGCCAGCCAGGGGCTGAGCCGGCCGTCGGTCTTGACCTTTTCCTGCAAGGCCCGCAGGGCCTGCAAACGGGCCGACAGATCGGCCTGCCGGGCCAACTCCTCGTTGTTCGACTGCTGCTTGTCGCGCCGCTGTTGGTCGAACTCCGGCACGCTTGCCCCTAGCTCCTCAAGCTGCGCCTGCCAGAGGGCTTGCTGCTCGCTGGCTGCCTGCAATTGCTGCTGCAAATTGAGCAGGCGGGCCTCATCGGGCGCGTTCAAGGCATTGCGGTCCAGCGTCAAACGCTCGCGGCGCCCGTCCAGGCTGCGTGAAAGTTCTTCAATATTGCGCTGCTCAGCGGCCAGCACCTGAATTTGCTGCTGCACCTGAGCCACCGCCTGGCGCTGCTGGCTGGCTTGGGCTTGAGCGCTGCGCAGCCCCTCTTCCAGCGTGGGCACCTGGGCGCCCTGCTCCTCGCTCTGGGCGCTCAGGAGCTCGGCGTTTTCTTGCGCCTGCTCGCTTTGGGCCGCCAGCGACTCGAGCTCGGCGCCTGCATCTTCCTTGCGGGTGGCCCATTGTGTGGCTTGCTCACGCAGCTGATTCAAGCGTTGCTCGACCCGCTGACGGCCTTCGACCACATAGCGGATCTCGGCCTCTAGTCTGGCGACCTCGGCGCTGGCTTCATACATGCGGCCCTGGGCCTGGTTGACCTGATCGCCAGCCGCATAGTGGGCCTGGCGCACCGTCTCAAGCTCGGCCTCGATCTGGCGCAGATCGGCCATTTTGCTTTGCAAGGCGTTGCTGGCCTGGTCTACCTCGGTTTGCAGGCGCTGCTGGTCGGACTGGCTCTCGGCGCGCTTGATGAACCACAGCTGCTGCTGCTTGAGGGTGACCTGGGCCTGCCAGTCCTTGTAGCGCATCGCCACCTCGGCCTGGGCCTCCAGCCGCTCGAGCTGATTATTCAGCTCACGCAGGATGTCGTCGACCCGGGTCAGGTTTTCGCGGGTGTCCTGCAGCCGGTTGGCGGTTTCGCGGCGGCGCTCTTTGTATTTGGAAACGCCGGCCGCCTCTTCCAGAAACAGGCGCAGCTCTTCGGGCTTAGATTCGATGATGCGGCTGATGGTGCCCTGGCCGATGATGGCGTAGGCGCGCGGGCCCAGGCCTGTGCCCAAAAACACATCTTGCACGTCGCGCCGGCGCACCGGCTGGTTGTTGATGTAGTAGCTCGAGGTGCCATCGCGGCTGAGCACCCGTTTGACCGCGATCTCGCCGTACTGCCCCCATTGGCCGCCGGCACGGTGGTCGCTGTTGTCAAAGATCAGCTCGACGCTGGCCCGGCCAGCCGCCTTGCGGCTGGTGGTTCCGTTGAAGATGACGTCCTGCATGGACTCGCCGCGCAGCTCGCTGGCCCGGCTCTCGCCCAGCACCCAGCGCACCGCGTCCATGATGTTGGACTTGCCGCAGCCATTGGGGCCCACCACGCCCACCAACTGGCCAGGCAGCATGAAATGGGTCGGTTCAGCGAAGGATTTGAAACCGGAAAGCTTGATGGAATTAAGACGCACAGACAGCTCTATCGATAGGAGGCACCGCTTGAGCGCATGGTCAGCCCCCGTTAAAACCCAGAATCAAGCGCCCGGCTCCAGCCCGGCCAAGCACTCAGCAGGGGCAATTATGGCCTGAGAGCCCCCAGGGCTCGAGCGCCCACCGACACATCAGACATAATGCTTTACCGTTACATTTTGGACCCAGCCATGCAGATCGAGCACCACACCGTCCTTAACGCCGTGTCGCGGGCCATCATCCTGTGCGACAGTGATACCGAGCAGGCCAAAGACGGGCTCTACGCCCTGGGCGACTATTTGAAACATTACTTTTTTGCCACCGCCCGCCGCCAGACTGAGCCCAGCGAGATGGAGCTAGAGCGGGTGGCTGAAAGCTTGCGCGCCTTGCGTCAGTTTCTGGGCAAGGAATGAGCCTGAGGGTCCCTCAGCCTGAAACTCAGCCCGGCTTACCAGCCTGAGGACTCTGGCCGGGCTCCGGCGATTGGGCCGCCGGTTCGATCAAGGCCAGTACCTGCGCCCGCAGTACCGCTGGCCGTACCGGCTTGTGAACCACGCGCACATCCTGCAACTGCGCCTGGGCTTCCAGCTGGGCCGATACATCGCCGGTCATCAACAGTGCCGGTATGGCTCTGACGGCGCGCGAACGCATGGTCTGAATCAGCTGCAAGCCGTTGGGCTCAAAGTCGCCCAGGTGGTAGTCGCTGATCAGCAGATCGATCTCCAGGTTACCGGTGGCGTCTATGGCCTCCACCAGATTGCGCGCAGCGCACACCTGACAGCTCCAGGCGCTCAGGGTTTTGACCATGCTGCTGAGCAGCAGATCGACGTTGTCCACCACCAGCACCCGCAGGCCCCCCAGTTGTTCCTGCGAAGCCTGCGGCGCGGCCCGCGCCTGATCCCGCCCCGGCTCGCACAGCGGCAGCAACAGCGAAAACCGGGAGCCTCGCTCCGGGGTGGACTCCACCGACAGGCGGTGTCCCAACATGAGTGCATAGCGCCTGACGATAGACAGGCCCAGGCCCAAGCCTTCGCTGCCCGACTCCCGTGCGTCCAAGCGAACGAATTCATTGAAGATCTGATCCAACCTGTCCTGATGAATACCTATGCCGGTATCAGACACGGAAAGGCAGATCTGCCGGTCAGCCGGGCTGAGCGTCAACTCAACCGCCCCATGTGCGGTGTACTTGATGGCATTGGCGACCAAATTGGCCAAAAGACCATACAGCAGGACCGGGTCTGAACTCACCCAGGCCACAGACGGGCGCACCAGGAGGCGCAAGCCCTTGCTGCGGGCAGCGGGTTCGAATTCGCTCTGCAAGCGGGCCAGCAGGTTGACCAAAGCCACCGGCACGGAGCGAGGCTCGACCAATCCGGCGTCGAGCCGGGTCAGGTCCATCAGGGTAGTGAGTGAGGCACTGAGCGACTGGCTCAATTCATTGAGGTCGCGCAGGCTCTGCCTGATCGAGGCGGTCGATGAGTCGACCAGGGCCCGTTCAGCCAGCAAGCCGATGGCATGGGCCGGCTGGCGCAGGTCGTGACTGACAGTAGCCAGCAGTCGGCTGCGGCCGACGGCCACCTCGCGCAACTCCAGGTTCTTGCTTTGCAACTCAGCGGCCAACTCGCCATTGCGCTTGGCCAACTCAAAACCTTTGTGCAGACTCTTGCGTTGATTGCTGGCGAAAACCAGATACAGGACAAACATGCCCAGGGTAAACAAGGCAAAGCCTTGGGAGTATTCGTGCTTTTGTTGCCAGGTCATCCAGGCAAAACTCAGATAGACCGTGGGCGCATAGACCCAGATGGCCAGCCAGCGCCCGGCCAGGCTAAATGCAGTGGCGCCGACCAGCACCAAGGTGGCCGCCAGCACCGCCGACTGGGCCAGGGGATCAAATTGGGGGTAGATGAACAGGGCCAGTGCGGCAATAAAAAGGCCATCGACCAACTGGATGAACAGCGACAGCCGACTCCAGGTCACCAGCGAATATCGGCCCTCCTCTTTTTGCATGGAATAAGTCCAGCCGGCCCAAAAACGCAGCGCCATGTAGACCATCCAGAACGAAAACCAGATTTGCAGCAAGGTCCAGGGCCGGGGGCCGTCCCAGGCCAGATACAAATAGACGCTGATGACACAGACCAGCGGACTGTTGAAGGCGTAGTCACGGTAGATGGCCCGCAGGTGCGCGGCCAAGGCGGCCGGGTCTTCGTTTCGGGCCCAAGCCATTGCCCGGGACGCAAGTCCCGCTGTGGCTGGGGCGGATCCAATGGAGGGCATGGGCTCAGGTCAGGCCGATAGGGCCGACCCTTCAATTATCGTATAAATAACGATCTAAGTGTGAAAACGCTCAGAAGGTTTCTCGCCCGCATCGAGCTGCTCGAGCATGCGACGCTGCAGCACGCCAGGGCGAACCGGCTTGTGCAGCACCACAACGCCGGCACGCTCGGCCGCCGCCTCCAGCTCCGGCGCCACATCGCCGGTGAGCAAGATCGCAGGCAGCGCTCGCCCCAGCGTATGGGCCGCCCGCAGCCCCTCAATGACGGCCAGACCATCGGGTTCCCTATCGCCCAAATGAAAGTCACTGATGACCAGATCCAACGGCCGCTCCAACTGGCGGGCGCGAGCCTGCGTCAAGCACTCGGCGGTGCTAACTGCGCAGCCCCAAGCGCTGAGCGTGCGCTCCATACTCTTGAGCAGCAGATCGACGTTGTCGACCACCAGCACCCTCAGCCCCTGCAAACGCGCATCCTGGAGCGCAGCAGCTCCGGCCTGCGCCGGTAGCCGCGCCGGGGCTGGGGCCCGCTGCATCTGCACCTCAAAGCGCGAGCCCTGCTGCGGCTGTGACTGCACCTCGACCTGGTGGGAAAGCAGACCGGCATAGCGCCGCACGATGGACAAGCCCAAGCCCAGCCCTTCGGTGCCCGGCAGCGAGCCATCGAGCCTGACAAACTCCCGAAAGATGCGCTCGAGCTGATCGGCCGGTATGCCTATACCGGTGTCCTGCACCATCAGGCGGATGTCAGGCCCAGCCTCCTCGACCGTCACCTGCACCTGGCCTTGGCGGGTGTACTTCAAGGCATTGGCCAGCAAATTACCCATCAGGGCGTGCAGCAGCACCGGATCGGACTGCACCCAGGCGCTGCTGCTGGCCACCGTCAGCGTCAATCCCTTGTGACGGGCGCTCGGCCCGTACTCGGCCCGCAGCCTATCGAGCAGGGGCTCCAGCGGGGTCGGCGCGATGCGCGCCTGGACCAGTCCAGCATCGAGCCGGGTCAGGTCCATCAGGGTCGCCAGCGAGGCACTGAGGGACTGACTCAAACCGTGCAGGTCGCGCAGGGTGTCCTTGATAGGCTCGCAGACCGGATCGTTGAGCGCCTGCTCGGTCATCAGGCCGATCGCATGGGCGGGCTGGCGCAAATCGTGGCTGACCGTGGCCAACAGACGCCCACGGCCGGTCGCAAGTTCCTGCAATTCGGCGTTCTTGGCCTGCAACTGGCTGGCCAACTCGCCATTGAGCCTGGCCAACTCAAAGCCCTTGTTCATGGTGCGGCGCTGATTGCTCGCATAAAACACATAAAGCCCGAACATGGCCAGGGTGAAAAGCGCGAACACCTGGGCATATGCATGCTCCTGTTGCCAGCTGACCCAGGCCAGGCTGGCGTAAATCGGCGGCGCATACACCGCCATGGCCAGCCAATGCCCCGCCAAGCTGAAGGCGGTCGAGCCGACCATGACCAAAATCGAGGCCATCAGCGCCATCTGCGTCACTTCATCGAGCCTCGGGTAGATGAACAGGCACAGCAGGGACAGCATGACGCCATCGATGGCCTGAAACAGGATGGGCAGCCGGGCCCAGCGCAGCATGGCTTGGGCTGGCATGGCGTCAGCGGGCAGGGAGGTACGCCGCGCGTAGATCACGCCCAGCCCCAAGCGAGCCGTCAGGTAGACCGTCCACACCACCATGAAGGCCTGCAGGAAGAGCCAGGGCTGCCCCGGCCAGGACAGGTAAATGGCCAGGCTGATGAACAGCCCCACCGCACTGTTGAAGATGTAGTCGAGGTAGATCGCCCGGGTGTACCAGGCACGCGAGTCCGGATCCGCGATGCTCCATTTGTCCAGCAGCCAGCGGCCGGCGCGGCTGCTCAAAGCCTGCAAGGGTGAGGGTATGCCGGGTGGCTTCATGACTCAGAGGGGCTCAGGCAGGAGTCCAAGGCCGTATCGAACAGATCGATGGCCTCAATTCACGCCGCATCGAGCAGCTGCAAAATACGGCGCTGCAACTGCGCCGGCCGCACCGGCTTGTGCATGATTTGCGCACCCGCTTGAGCGGCCCGGGCCTCAAGTTCAGGGGCCACGTCACCGGTCAGCAAAATGGCCGGCAAGGGCTCAGGGCCCGCGTGCAGGGAGCGCAGCGTTTCAATCACCGTCAGGCCATCAGGTTCCCGATCCCCCAGATGAAAGTCGCTGATGATGAGGTCCAGCGGCTGCTCGGCCTGCCGGGCCATGGCCTGGGTCAGGCACTCTGCAGTACTGACCGTGCATCCCCAGGCCGAGAGCGTGCGCTCCATGCTGGTGAGCAAGAGGTCGACGTTGTCGACCACCAGGACCCGCAAGCCCTGCAGGCGAGAGTGGTTGGCCTGGGCCACAGGCAGCTGCGGCTGCGCGCGCACATCGGGCTGCGCCCGCTCCAGAATCACCACAAAACGCGAGCCTTCGTCAGGGCGCGACTGCACCTCGATGCGGTGCGAGAGCAAGGCCGCATAACGGCGAACAATGGACAAACCCAGGCCCAGCCCCTCGGTGCCCGGCTGAGAGCTGTCGAGCCGCACGAACTCCCGAAAAATGCGTTCAAGCTGTTCGGGGGCGATGCCAATACCGCTGTCCTTGACCACCACCCGGATCTGCGCATCCCCCTCCTCGATCAGCACCTGCACCTGACCCTGGCGTGTGTACTTGATCGCATTGGCCAGCAAATTGCCCAAAATGGCATGCAGCAGCACCGGATCAGACTTCACCCATGCCCTGCTGCCGGCCACGCTCAACTGCAGGGTCTTGTGCCGGGCACTGGGCCCGTACTCGACCTGCAGCCGTTCGAGCATGGGCGCCAGCGCAAGGGGCGCAATGCGCGCTTGCACCAGTCCAGCGTCCAGACGGGTCAGGTCCATCAAGGTCGCCAAGGAGGCGCTCAGGGATTGGCTCAAGCCGTGCAGATCACGCAGCGTCTGCCGACTGGCTACATGGGCTGGATCGAGCAGGGCCTGCTCGGTCAGCAGCCCGATGGCATGGGCAGGCTGGCGCAAGTCGTGGCTGACCGTGGCCAGCAGGCGCGAACGACCCGCAGCCACTTCCTGCAACTCCTCGTTCTTGGTCTGCAGCTGTTGGGCCAACTCGCCGATTTGCCCGGCCAGGGCAAAGCCCCGGTGCAGGCTGCGCCGGTGCTTGAGGGCGTACATCACATACAGGCCCAGCAGAGCCACGATGACCACACTCAGGCCCAGCGCGTAAGGGTTATTCAGTTGCAATGCAGACCAGGCAAATGCTAGATAAGGCGGGGGACCGGTCAGGGCCAGCGCCTTGAGATGGCCCGACAGGCTAAAGGCGGTCGAGCCCACCAGGAGCAAGGCGCCGGTCATCACGACCACCTGCGCATCGCTGTCGAGCTCAGGGTAGATGCCCAAGGCCAGGGCCACCACCATGACGCTGTAAAAAGCCTGGTTGGCCAGCAGCAGCCACTCCCAACGCCACAGTGCCGACCCCTTGGGCTGCGCTAAGCGGCCGTAAATCAGGCCCGACAGCATGCGCACGACCAAGTAAGCGCAAAACACCGCCACCCAAATATGAATCAAGCGGCCCGGGGGCAGGCGGACCGCCGTGAAATACAAATACAGCACGATGAACAAAGACACCGCGCTGTTAAAAACGTAGTTGCTGAAATTAACGCTCAACTGCTCGGCCAGCACACTGGGGTCGGCGCGCCGCAGCCAGCCGCGCCAGCCCGAACGCAGCTCATCCATAGCCTTTGCCGGGGGACTGCTGGAGAGCGGGTTGTCAGCCATGATCGCGGCGGACAGGCACAGCACCGGCTTGAGCAGAGCGGCGCATCAACTCGGCCAGGCTGGCGCGCAGCACCTTGGGGCGTACGGGCTTGTGCAAGATGCGCACCCCCGCCTCTCGGGCCTGCGCCTCCAACTGAGGGGAGACATCGCCCGTCATGAGTAGCGCTGGCAGCCGCTTGCGCCCTTCGCGCGCGCCCTGCTCGCGCAATCCTTTGATCAGCTCCAGGCCGTTGGGCTCGCGATCGCCCAGGTGGTGGTCGCTGACCACCAAATCAGGCCACTGCTGGTAGGCGCTTTGCACAGCCTCAGCCATATTGCGCGCCGATCTCACCTCGCAGCCCCAGCCGCTGAGGGTTTTGCTCATGCTCACCAACAGCAGCTCAACGTTATCGATCACCAGCACATTCAAGCCCGCCAGGCCGTGATCGTCGGCCAATTCGGTGGGCGCACTGGCCAAGGATTCGACCACCCGCTCTGGCGTTTGTGCCCGCGCCATAGTCACGGTAAAAATCGAGCCTTGGCCCGGCACTGACTGCACATGGAGCGCATGAGACATCAGGCTGGCATAGCGACGCACAATGGACAAGCCCAGGCCCAAACCCTCGGTGCCCGAGTCTGAGGCATCGAGCCGAACGAACTCCTTGAAAATCAACTCGAGCTTGTCGGCACTGATGCCCTGACCGGTGTCGATCACCTCGATCTGAAGCTGGGCACCCTTGTCGATCACCCGCACATCGACCCGCCCTTGGCGGGTGTACTTGATGGCGTTTGAAATCAGGTTGGACAAGATGCCCTGGAGCAAGACGGGGTCGGACTGTACCCAGGCTTGCGAGCGCTCCACCTCCAGCATCAAGCCCTTGGCGCGGGCCGATGCGCCGAACTCGGCATCGAGCCGCAACAAGACCTGGGCCAGCGAAACCGCAGCCATGCGCGGCTTGACCAAGCCTGCGTCCAGCCGGGTCAGGTCCATCAAGGTGATGAGCGAGGCGCTCAAGGACTGGCTCAATTCATTGAGATCGCGCAAGGTCGCCTTGACACTGGCAAAAGAGTTATCGGCCAGGGCCCGCTCCGACAGCAGGCCGATGGCGTGGGCCGGTTGGCGCAGGTCATGGCTGACGGTGGCCAGCAGACGGCTGCGGGCACTGGCCAGCTCCTGGTACTCGATGTTCTTAAACTGCAGTTCCCGCGCCAGATCGGCGCTGCGCCTAGCTACCTCGAAGCCCTTGAGAATCGACTTGCGGTGATTGCTGGCATAGACCAGATGCAGCACAAACAAGGCCACGGGCAAGGCGCTCACGCCGTGGGCATAAGGATGGTTTTGCCCAAAGATATGCCAAGCAAAACTCAGATAAATGGGCGGGGCAAACACCAGCGTGTCGACCCATCGGCCCGACAAGCTGAAGGCGGTGGCGCCCACCAAAATCAGCACCACCATGCAGGCCACGATCTGCGCGTACAAATCCAGGGTGGGCAACACAAACAGGGCCAGTATCGCAACCAAGAATCCGCTGGTCCCTTGAATGACCACAGCCAGGATGGACCACCGCCGCAACTCCTGCGGCTCTGGCTCGCGCTGACGCGGATACAGCAAGCTGGCCGCCCAGCGCAGGCAGATGTAGACGCTGTAAAAAGTGGCCCAGATACGTACCAGAGAGGCCGTATCGGGTTCGGCCTGCGCCGCCAGATAGACCACCATAGCCAGCGAGATGGGACTGCCGGCTGCCAAATTGCGGTAGATCTGCCGCAAATACTCAGCCTCAATCGCTGGCGGTACCGCACTGCCTGGCCTGAAGCTGCGCAGCAGCGCCCGCAGACGCAAAGCCAAGCCCCGCAGCAGTGCATTCATACTCAGGGGCGGGCGTGCGCTCATGCAGGCGCTAATCCAGGGTGGGCTTTGAGCGCCCCGCAGGCAACGCCACAGGCCAAGCCGCCTTAGCGCTGTCAATTTTTCCTGGGGGACGAAGCTTGAAAAACAGTGTTCTTGGCACGCGCCTGGGACCTGCAAGCTGCTGCCATGCGCACAACACAAGGTGTTAGGCGGACGGTAAAGCTGTTGAAAACATTGGCCTAAAGGAATTATAAAACAGTGTTGGTTAGGGATCTTCGATAATCCGGCCATGAATCCCTCGCTCCGGCTGCTGCAGCCCTACCCTTTTGAGCGGCTGCGACAGTTGCACGCCGGCGTCACACCCAACCCGGCGCATCGCCCCATCAGCCTGGGCATCGGCGAGCCGCGCCATGCCACGCCGGCACTGATTGAGCAAGCGCTGAGCGCAAACCTGGCCGGTCTATCGAGCTACCCGGCCACCGCAGGCGAGCCGGCCCTCAAAGCGGCTATGGCTGGCTGGCTGCAGCGCCGTTACAGTATCGGCGTCGACGCAGCGCGGCAGGTCCTGCCGGTCAACGGCTCGCGCGAGGCGCTGTTTGCTCTGGCGCAAACAGTGATCGACCCCAGCCGCCCGGCCACCGTGGTCGCGCCCAATCCGTTTTATCAAATCTACGAAGGGGCCGCCCTGCTCGCCGGCGCCCGGCTGCATTACGCGCCCAGCGAGCCGGCGCGCAATTTCGGCATCGATTGGCAGGCGGTACCCGAGCAGGTCTGGCAAAGCACCCAGCTGGTGTATGTGTGCTCGCCGGGCAATCCGGCCGGTGCGGTCATGGCCTTAAGCGAATGGCAGCAGCTGTTCGAGCTGAGCGACCGCTACGGTTTTGTGATTGCCTCCGACGAGTGCTACAGCGAAATTTATTTCCGCGACGAGCCGCCCCTGGGCGGCTTGCAGGCGGCCTGGCAATTGGGGCGCCAGGACTTTCGGCGTTTGATCATGCTCACCAGCTTGTCCAAGCGCAGCAATGTGCCGGGCCTGCGCTCAGGCTTTGTGGCGGGCGATGCCGACATCCTCAAGGACTTTTTGCTCTATCGTACCTATCACGGTGGGGCCATGAGCCCGGTGGTGCAGGCGGCCAGCCGCGCCGCCTGGGACGACGAGCAGCATGTGGTGGCCAACCGGGCGCTTTACCGCACCAAGTTCGAGCAGATCACGCCGCTGCTGGCCTCGGCGATGGATGTCAAGCTGCCCGACGCCGGCTTTTATTTGTGGGCCGGCGTGCCAGCGGCCTTCGGGGGCTCAGACACCGAGTTCTCGCGCCAACTGCTGGCTCAATACAATGTGGTGGTTTTGCCCGGCAGCTACCTGGCGCGCGAAGCCCCCGGGCCCGACGGCCGGCCGCACAATCCCGGTGCCGGTCGGGTGCGCATGGCGCTGGTGGCCGAGCCCGCTGAGTGCCTCGAAGCCGCCCAGCGCATCGTTCAATTCATCCAATCAAAGATCTGACACCATGAGCCAAGCCTCTCTGCAAGCCATCATCGAAGCCGCCTGGGAAGACCGCGCCAAGCTTTCGCCCGCCAGCGCCCCGCAAGACATCCGCGACGCGGTTGAGAACGTGACCGGTCAGCTCAACAACGGCAGCCTGCGGGTCGCCACCCGGCAAGGGGTTGGCCAGTGGACCACCCACCAGTGGATCAAGAAGGCGGTGCTGCTGTCCTTCCGGCTGCACGACAACGAGATCATGCGCGCCGGCGATCTGGGCTTTTTTGACAAAGTCAAAACCAAGTTCTCCCACCTCGACGCCGAGCAGATGCGCGCCACCGGCGTGCGGGTGGTGCCGCCGGCCGTGGCCCGCCGCGGCAGCTTCATCGCCAAGGGCGCCATCCTCATGCCCAGCTACGTGAACATCGGCGCCTGGGTCGGCGAAGGCACCATGGTCGACACCTGGGCCACCGTCGGCAGCTGCGCCCAGGTCGGCAACAACGTCCACCTGTCGGGCGGCGTAGGTCTGGGCGGCGTGCTCGAGCCGCTGCAAGCCAACCCCACCATCATCGAAGACAACTGCTTCATCGGCGCCCGCTCCGAAGTGGTCGAGGGCGTGATCGTCGAAGAAAACTCGGTCATCTCCATGGGCGTCTACATCGGCCAGAGCACGCCGATTTATGACCGCGAGAACGACACCGTCACCTATGGCCGCGTCCCCGCTGGCTCGGTGGTGGTCTCGGGCAACCTGCCTAAGGCCGGCGGCAAGTACAGCCTGTATTGCGCGGTCATCGTCAAGCGGGTGGACGCCAAGACCCGCGCCACCACCAGCCTGAACGATCTGCTGCGCGACTGATTCAAGCCGCGCCCGCCCGCATGAACCCCACCCTGGAGCTGACCGAGGAGCTGATCAGCCGCGCCTCGGTCACCCCCGAAGACGGCGGCTGCCTGGAGCTGATCGCTGCTCGCCTGAGCGCCCTGGGCTTTGCCTGCGAGCGCATGGACAGCGGACCGGCCGATTTTCGGGTGAGCAACCTCTGGGCCCGCAAGGCGGGACGCCCCGGCTCGCGCACCCTGGTGTTTGCCGGCCACACAGATGTAGTGCCCACCGGCCCACTCGAGCAGTGGAGTAGCGCCCCTTTTGTGCCCAGCCACCGCGACGGTCGCCTCTATGGCCGAGGCGCGGCCGACATGAAAACCTCGCTGGCGGCCATGGTGGTGGCCTGCGAGGAGTTTCTGGCCCAGCATCCCGAGCCAGACCTGTCGATTGCCTTCTTACTCACCAGCGACGAGGAAGGCCCCTCCAAAGACGGCACTCTGGTGGTGGTGCAGCAACTGCAGGCCCGGGGAGAACCGCTGCATTACTGCATCGTCGGCGAGCCGACCAGCGTCGACCAGCTCGGCGACATGGTCAAAAACGGCCGCCGCGGCACCCTCAGCGGCAAGCTCAAGGTCAAGGGCGTGCAAGGCCACATTGCCTACCCCCACCTGGCGCGTAATCCCATCCATCAGTTTGCGCCGGCCCTGGCTGAACTGGCGGCCACCGAATGGGACCGCGGCAACCAACACTTTCCGCCCACCAGCTGGCAGGTCTCCAACATCCATGGCGGCACCGGAGCGGGCAATGTCATCCCGGGCGAACTGGTGGTGGATTTCAACTTCCGCTTTTCGACCGAGTCGAGCGCCGATGGCCTCAAGCAGCGGCTGGCAGCCGTGCTCAAACGCCACGGTCTGGAGTACGAGCTAAGTTGGACCCTCGGAGGTGAAGCCTTTCTCACGCCCCAGGGCAATCTGGTTGAAGCCATGCGCGGCGCCATTGAGGCGCGCACAGGCGTCCATGCTGAACTCTCGACCACGGGCGGTACCAGCGACGGCCGCTTTATTGCTCGCATCTGCGAGCAGGTGGTGGAGTTCGGCCCGATCAATGCCAGCATCCACAAGATCGACGAACATGTGAAACAGGCCGACATCGAGCCGCTCAAGGACATCTACAAAGGCGTCCTTGAACGCTTGGCCGGCGCATGAGCGCCAGTCAACTGCTGCCACTGGTCGAGGCGGTGGCCGCCGAGCTGCGCAGCGCCGGCATCGACGCCAGCAACGGACTGGGCCAGGGCACGCTAGAGCCCTTTGACGAAGCCGCCTGGCTGGTGCTGTGGGCGCTACAGCTACCGCTTTCCACAGATCTGATCCTTGCTGCATCGCGCCCTGTCAGCACCGAGGAGCAGGCCCGGGTGCAAGCCCTGGTGCATAGGCGCATTCAGGAGCGCCAGCCCACCGCCTACCTCACCGGCCAAGCCTGGTTATGCGGCCTGCCGTTTTATGTCGACAAGCGCAGCATCATCCCGCGCTCCTTTATTGCCGAGCTGATGAGCGATGCCTCACTCGACGTCTGGCTGAGCGAGCAGACCAGCCGGGTGCTCGATCTGTGCACCGGCAACGGCAGCCTGGCCATCATTGCCGCCCTCACCTACCCACAGGTGCAAGTCGATGCGGCAGACATCTGCGAGCAGGCCTTGCAGGTGGCGCGCATCAATGTCGACCAGCACGAAGTGCAGGAGCGGGTGCGGCTGATTCAGTCGGACGGCCTGAGCGCCTGCCCCGGCCCGTATGACCTGATTCTGTGCAACCCGCCTTATGTCAATGCCCAGAGCATGGCCGCCCTGCCCGCTGAATTTCGGGCCGAGCCGGCGCTGGCGCTGGCCGGTGGCGAAGACGGCATGGACTTCGTCCGTCAACTGCTGCCCCAGGTGGCCAGCCGCATGAGCGAGCAGGCGGTGCTGGTGCTGGAGATCGGCCACGAGCGGGCCCACTTCGAGCGCGCCTTCCCCCATTTGGCGCCGGTCTGGCTCAGCACCAGCGCCGGTGGCGATCAGGTGCTGCTGCTCGAGCGCGATCAACTGAGCTAAGTTTCCCCCCATGATTATTCTCAAGAACGTGGTGCTGCGCCGCGGTGCCAAGGTGCTGCTCAATGGCGCCAGCACCACCATCAATCCGGGCGAAAAAGTCGGCCTGGTCGGCCGCAATGGCGCGGGCAAATCCACCGTGTTTGCCCTGCTCAACCGCAGCTTGCACGAAGACGGCGGCGACCTGAGCATGCCCACTGCCTGGCGCCTGGCCCAGGTGGCCCAGGACATGCCAGAAACCAGCCAGGGCGCGACCGACTTCGTCATCGAAGGCGATACTCACTTGGTGGCGGCGCAGGCCGAGGTGCAGGCCGCCAACGACAGCAACGACGGCGAACGCATGGCCCATGCCTATATGGCGCTGTACGACGCCGGCGAGCACGACGCCCGCTCTAGGGCGCAGGCCTTGATCCTTGGCCTGGGCTTTGCGGTGGCCGATCTCGATCAGCCGGTCAACAGCTTTTCCGGTGGCTGGCGCATGCGACTGCAACTGGCACGGGCACTGATGTGCCCCTCCGATCTGCTGCTGCTCGACGAGCCCACCAACCACTTGGACCTCGACGCCCTGGTCTGGCTCGAAGCCTGGCTGCAGCGCTATGCCGGCACCATGATCGTCATCAGCCATGACCGCGAATTTTTGGATGCGGTGACCCAGGTCACCCTGCACATTGACGGCGCCCAACTCAACCGCTACAGCGGCAACTATTCCAGTTTCGAAGAGCAGCGCGCCGAAAAAATGAGCCTGCAACAGGCCGCGTTTTCTAAGCAGCAAGACAAGATCGCCCACCTGCAGAAATTTATCAGCCGCTTCAAGGCCAAGGCCAGCAAGGCCAAGCAGGCGCAAAGCCGGGTCAAGGCCCTTGAGCGCATGGAAAAAATTGCGCCGCTCTTGGCCGAGGCCGATTTCAGCTTCGAGTTCAAGCCACCGGCCAGCCTGCCCAACCCCATGCTCAGCCTGCAAGATGTCAGCGTAGGCTATCCATCGCCCGAGGGCGATCCCACCGTGATCGTGCGCGGCATCAACCGCTCCGTGCTGGCTGGTCAGCGCATCGGCATTTTGGGCGCCAATGGTCAAGGCAAATCCACCCTGGTCAAGACCATCGCCGGCACACTGGCCCCCACCAGCGGCGAGCTGATCGAAGGCAAAGGCTTGAACATCGGCTACTTTGCCCAGCAGGAGCTCGACGTGCTCAAGCCGGCCGACAACCCGCTCGAACACATGATCGCCCTGGCCAAAGCCGTCAGCGCCAGCGGCAAGCTGTCGGGGCAGGAAACCCGCGAGCAGGAGCTGCGCAATTTCCTGGGCATGTTCAACTTCAGCGGCGACATGGTCAAGCAGGCGGTGGGCAGCATGAGCGGCGGCGAGAAAGCCCGCCTGGTGCTGTGCATGCTGGTCTGGCAGCGCCCCAACCTTCTGCTGCTTGACGAGCCGACCAACCACCTGGATCTGGCCACCCGCGAGGCCTTGTCGGTCGCGCTCAATGAGTTTGAAGGCACGGTCATGCTGGTCAGCCATGATCGCGCCCTGCTGCGTGCGGTCTGCGACGAATTCTGGCTGGTCTCGCGCGGCGGCGTCGCCCCCTTCGACGGCGACCTCGACGACTACCAGCGCTACCTGCTCGACGAAGCCAAACGCCAGCGCGAGCAGGCCCGCGCTGCAGGCGCTGCCAGTGCTGCCAGTGCCGCCAGCGCACAGGCCGCGCCAGTCTCCGCCGCCCCAGCGCCCAGCCCAGCCAGCGCCCCGGCCAAGCTGGACAAGCAGGCGCAGCAGCAGCAACTGGCGCTGCTGCGCCCCTTGAAAAAGGAACTGCAGCAGATCGAGGCCGAGATCAACGCTCAGCAGAGCGAGCAGACCCAGTTGCACGAGCAACTGGCCGCCAGCGCCGACCCGGCTGTCTTGGCCCAGGCGGGCAAGCGATTGAAAGCCGTGGAGCAGGCCTTGCAAGAGCTGGAAGAGCGCTGGCTGCAACTGAGCGAACAGATCGAGCAGGCCACAGCCGCCTGAAGCCCTTGGGGCATACCCCCAGCCCCCTGCCGTAAAAAGCCTTGCTATATTCGATCCCTAAGGATCAGGCCCGCTCGCGGCCCGCTCGCACACACAGGACCGCACCATGCCCCTAGCCCAGATCGGCGACATCCGGATGAACTACACCGTGCAGGGCACGGGCGACTGGCTGGTCATGGTCGGCGGCTATGCCAGCGGCAACTACAGCGCCTGGGGCGCTCAGCTTGAGCGGGCGGCGCAGGACTTTCGGGTGCTGGCTTTCGACAACCGCGGCATAGGCGCGACCGACGCACCCGATCACCCCTACAGCACCGCCATGCTGGCGGCCGACGCCCTGGGCTTGATGGCCCACCTGGGCATAGAGCGGGCCCATGTGTTGGGAAAATCCCTGGGCGGCGCGATCGCACAGGAGATGACCCTGCAGCAGCCGCAGCGGGTGCGCAGCCTGGCCATGACATCTACCTTCGGCAAGCTGGGTCAGCGCGGGCAAGACATGGTGCGCTGGTGGATGGGTTCGGCCCAGGCCATGGGCATCAACCGCTGCTTCTTAGCCGGCCTGCTCACCTATTTCTACACCGAGAGCTACTACGAGAGCCAGAGGGCGAAGATCGA
The DNA here is from genome assembly GCA_044352515.1 of Polaromonas sp. Taxonomy (GTDB): domain Bacteria; phylum Pseudomonadota; class Gammaproteobacteria; order Burkholderiales; family Burkholderiaceae_C; genus Polaromonas. Next base: position 17,610 of record JBILDR010000013.1, on the reverse strand, counting down.
CGCTGGCATCGAGACGCTGCTGCAGGTCCACCGCCCGCTGCACGGCTACCTGAACACCGGCCAGGCCCTGCTCGGCCACGACGTCATGGACCGCCTGCACCAGATCAGCTGCCCGACGCAGATCCTGATTGGCCGCGACGATCTGATCACCACCGTCGAACACAGCCAGGCCCTGGCCGCGGCCATTCCTCAGTCGCAATTGCTCATCTACGACAACACCCTGCACGGCTTCATGAGCGAGCGGCCGGAAGCCTTCGAGACCATGCTGCAATTCTTCAAGCAGCACTGATGGATAGACGAGAAAACCCCAAGGAGACAAAGCCATGAGCCACTTTTTTTCACGCCGTCTGTTTCACCGCACGCTGGGCCTGCTGGGCGCCAGCGTCCTGGCCGGCTCCGCTTGGGCGCAAGCCTGGCCGACCAAGCCGATCAAGATCATCCTGCCCTTTGCCGCCGGCGGCGGCGGCGACACCGTGATGCGCCCGATCTCGCAAAAGCTGGGCGAAGCCCTGGGCCAGCAGGTGGTGCTGGAGAACATTCCCGGTGCCGGTGGCGCTTTGGGCATGCGGGCGGCCATCCGGGTGCCGACCGACGGCCATACCTTTGTGATGATCTCCAACACCCACGCCATCATCGAGACCCTGCAGCCCAACCTGGGTTACAGCACCTTGAAAGACTTCGTGCCAGTGACCTATATGGCCTCGCTGCCCTTGGTGCTGGTGGTCAACCCCAACCTGCCCTTCAAGACCACGCAGGAATTGCTGGCCCACGACAAGCAAAACCCCGGCAAGCTCAACTACGCATCATCGGGCAGCGGCACGGTTTATCACCTGGTGACCGAGCAGTTCAAATTTCTGGCGGGCAGCCAGATGACCCATGTGCCCTACAAGTCCAGCGCAGTGGCCCGCACCGACGTGATCAGCGGGCAGGTCGATCTGATGATTGACGGTGTGGCCACCATGAAGCCCTTCATCGAGTCGGGCCGCGTGCGCGCCCTCGGCGTCGGTGGCACCAGCCGCCACCCGCACCTGCCCAATGTGCCGCCCATTGCAGATGCGGTGCCCGGCTTCAATGAAGACGCCTGGGTTGGCATGATGGCACCAGCCGGAACGCCCCGGGTGGCGGTCGAACGCTTCGGCATGGAAATCAGCAAGCTGCTGGCCAGCCCCGAGTGGCGCAAGGTCTACGCCGACCAAGGCATGATGGTCCAAGGCAGTTCGCCAGCTGCCTTTGGGACCATCATCAAGAACGACATCGACAAGTGGGCCAACATCATCCGCACCGCCAAGGTCAAACCGGACTGATTAGGCGCAGACTCAACGCGGCGGCAGGAATTTGAGAGGATCGACCGGCTTGCCCTGACGCCGAATTTCAAAGTGCAGCTTGACGCGGTCGGCGTCGGTGCTGCCCATCTCGGCGATCTTCTGGCCCTGGCGCACCTGCTGGTCTTCTTTGACCAGCAGATTCTGGTTGTGGGCGTAGGCCGTCAAAAACGTGTTGTTGTGCTTGAGGATGATGAGCTTGCCATAGCCGCGCAGGCCCGAATCCGCGTACACCACCCGGCCGTCGGCGGCGGCCAGCACCGCATCGCCGGCCTTGCCCGCAATGTCTATGCCCTTGTTCTTGGCCTCGTCAAACAGGCCCACCGTCTGACCCTGCGCCGGCCAGGCCCAGGGCAGATCGTCGGCCGAAGCGGCCGCCGGCGGGTTGACCGCAGCAGGCGTAGATGCTGCAGCAGTCGGTGGCGTCACCACCGCAGCGCTCGGTCCGGCAGGCCGCCCGATGGGCGGCAAGGCTTGGCCCTGCACCGAACCGGGGACCATCGGCCGCGCCACCACCGCCTCACCGGGTGGCGACACCCGCAAGACCTCGCCCACCTCAATCAGATTCGGGTTGTCGATCTGGTTCCAACGCGCCAGATCGCGCCAGTTCTGCCCATGGTCCAGGGCAATGCGTACCAGCGTGTCGCCGCGCTGAACCGAGTAGTACCCCGGCTTACCGGCGTTCTCCAGGCCGCGCAGGGGTTTGCCCAGCTCGGCCGTAGGCGCGGGGCGCCCAGCCCCCGGGGGCTGCACCGCCGCAGGTGGTGTTGTGGCTGCGGAAGGGCCGGCCGCCGGCATGGGCACCGTCGCCGAGCGCGGGCTGCGGTCTTCCACAGGTGCGCGCTGCAAGGAGCGCGATGAGCAGGCCGCCAACGCGAGCACAGCCAGCAGCAAAAGCAGACGTGATGACTTGTTCAAACCCAGTTCCTCGGCATCAATCGACGCCGGATTTTAGGGGGACGAAGTGCACAGCCTCGAGCACAATTTGTCGCAATCCGTCGGCCTGTTTATCGATCACAAGCAGGGCCTGCGTACCGGCTGCGGTGACCACCGGCGCGACCAGCCGACCGCCGACCGCCAGCTGATCCGTCCAGGCCACAGGCACCGCCTGTCCACCGGCAGCGGCAATGATGGCCGAATACGGCGCGCCCTTGGGATAGCCCAGCATGCCGTCACCCAGGAGCAGATGCAAATTGGGCAAACGCAGTTGCCGCAGATTCTCGCGCGCCTTCTCGTGCAGGCCCCGCAAGCGCTCCATGCTGTAGACCTCGTTGGCCAATTGCGCCAGCACCGCCGCCTGATAGCCACAGCCGGTACCGATCTCCAGCACCCGGCCGGCCAGTTGCGTGCGGCCCTGCATCAGCAGATCGAGCATGCGCGCCACCACGCTGGGCTTGGAAATAGTCTGCTCCAAACCGATGGGCAAGGCCGTGTCTTCATAAGCCTGGCCGGCCAGTGCCGAATCGACGAAGCGGTGGCGCTCCACCTGCCCCATCGCCGCCAGCACCTGCGGGTGACTGATGCCCTGCGCGGCCAGCTTGCGCACCATGGACGCGCGCACCGCTTGCGAATCCATGCCCAGGCCGGCAGTCGGAGATGTTGTTTTGACGGCCCGCGCCGGACTGAGCGGCTTGGGCTGCGGCGTTGCCGTCTGAAGACGCGCCGGAAAACCCGGCCGCACCGGAGGCTTACCGTCAACCGGCCCACCGCCGGGCTTGGCAGATCGCGTCATGCGCCGGTCCGCTGCTGCCACCAACTCAGGCGCTCATGCTCCGTCAGATCCACCTGCAAGGGGGTGAGTGAAACATGGCCATGGCGCGTGGCATAAAAGTCTGTGCCCTCGCCTTCGTCTTTGGCCGGTCCGGCACTGCCTATCCAATACATGGTCTCGCCGCGCGGGCTGGTCTGGGTGATCACCCGCTCGGCCGCATGCCTGCGCCCCAGGCGCACCACCTGCACGCCTTTGATCTGATCGGCCGGCAGGGTTGGAATGTTCACATTGAGCAACCAGGGCGTCTGGGTGCGAGCCGCGGTGTCCACATCGGATCGCAAAAGCTCGATCAAGGCGCGCGCCTGGGCAGCGGCCACGTCCAAATGGGCCCAGCCCTTTTCCGTTTGCGAGAACGCAATCGCCGGAATGCCGAACAGATAGGCCTCCATCGCCGCGCCCACCGTGCCTGAATAAATCGTGTCGTCGCCCATATTGGCGCCGTTATTGATGCCCGAGACCACCAGATCAGGCCGGTACCCCAGCAAGCCGGTCAGGGCGATGTGCACGCAGTCGGCCGGCGTGCCATTGACATAGCGAAAGCCATTGGCGGCGGTATTGACATACAGCGGCGAATGCAGGGTCAGCGCATTGGACTTGGCGCTGTTGTTGTGCTCGGGCGCCACCACATCCACATCGGCAATCTGGCTCAGCGCCTGATGCAGGGCCACGATGCCCGGGGCCTGATAGCCATCGTCATTGCTGATGAGAATTTTCATGGGCTGATTCTACGGCGCGGGCTCAGGCGGCGATGGAGTCTGTGATCGACTGCGCCCTCGCAGCGACGCAGCGCCTAACCCAAGGCCCCATCGCGCCGGGGCGGCGCTCCCACTCCCACAATGCTCGCCAGCCATTGAAGGGGGCAGCTTCACCCTGACACGAGGATTGAGGGGGGCAGCTGCACCCTCTCACGGGACGATTGAGGGAGGGGGGTGGGAGCTGCGCCCTCGCAGCGATGCAGCGCCTGACCCAAGGCCGCATCGCGCCGGGGCGGCGGTCCTACAGATACTTAAGACCGCTCAGCGCCACCAATCGCCCGTCTTGGGCAAGGTCTTGCGCAGACCCATGGAGTGGACCACGTGGTCCTCAATGTGCTGGGCCGGAACGGTGAATTCCATCACGATGTTGGGCGGCGCACCCGGTATGCCCTGCACCGCATGCGGCCATGCAGGCGGGTCGCCCTTGTACAGATAGCCGGTGATCACATGGCCCAGCATGCTCTGCGCCGGCCACAGGCCGGCGTATTTGCGCAGCAAGGAGAAGGTGCGCAGGGTGTAGCTCAAAAAACCACGGCCGCTGGTGTAGCGGGCGTCCTGGGGTGACAGCAGGTCTGGGTTCAGGCCGTCCATGCCTTGGACCTGCTCACCGACCTTGACGATGAAGCCCGCGCCTTGCTCGGCCAAGGTGCGCTCATAGGCCAGCAGCGCCAGCGCATCGCTGGCAAAGCGCTCACGCCAGACCACCGAGGCGCCCAACGAACTGACGGCGCGCAAGCACCAGCCTGAAGCGTCGAAGCGATAGATCCAGATCCAGATCTGCTGGCCGTCGAACATGTCGCGCCTTTGCAAGGGCGAAAACTCCGCCACCGGTCGACTCGGCTTGGGAGACGTTGCGGGCAAAGCGGGGGGCATGGCTGGGGGGCTGATCGAAAAAACAGGCGGAGTTTCAATATTGTTATCCATATGTTACAAAACTATGGATAGATTGATAAAATAAGTTAAAAATGCACAAGATTGTGAATTTAAGCTTCATCGGAGACGCGACTCAGAAGCAGGACGCAAGCCTGCGCATGGGCCTGCGCGTTCGTGCGCTTTTATTCATCTCTATCTTTCTCGCGCTGGCCATCGGTATCACGGTGGTGGCCATGTCCTGGAATGCACGCACCATCGTGATCGAACAGGTCGAGCGCGACGTGGATGTCCTCTCGCGGGTGCTCTCTCAGTCCATCTCGATCTCTCAGCAACTGCCCGATCAGGTGGAAGATGTGCTGGGGCAGGGCATGCAAGCCACAGCCACCGCCTTGTCGCACTTTGTCGCCGCCGCAGAACAGGCCGGGCGCAGCCCGGACCAGATCAAGGCATCGCTCAAACGGGTGATCGCCAGCTCCATGATCGCCGAGATCTGGATCACCGACTCCAAGGGCCGCGCTTATCTGAACGCGCCACTCGAAGGCATCGACTTCACCTTCAATCCCGACCCCAAGGTGCAGGCCCAGGCCTCGGCCTTCTGGCCCCTGCTCGATGGCCAGACCAGCGTGATCAACCAGCCGATGATGCGGCGCGAAATTGACAACAAGCACTTCAAGTATGTGGGTGTGCCCGGCGTGGACAAGCCTCGCATCGTGCAGGTTGGCACGCCCGGGCAGTCTCTGCAAGCCTTGCGGGACGAGGTGGGCGTGCAAAAGCTGGTGCGGGTGCTGGTCGCCAGTGGCGCGCTCAAAGCCATCCATGTCGTTCAAAAAGACATGACCGAGCTGGCTTCGGAAGTGGCCGGCAGCGACAACCGTGCAAGCCTGGACAACAAGCAGAAGGAAGTCCTGCGCGACGTCATAGCCACCGGCAAGAGCCGCACCGAGATCAAGGCCAAGCACATCGAGGTTTTTCAAAGCATACGCGACGAATTTGACACGTCCATCGGCGCATTCGTCGTGCAGTTGCCCCGTCAGGGCCTCGATGACCTGCTCACCGAGCAAGCCCTGGCCGCCCTGGCCATTGGCATCGTGATTTTCCTGATCGGCGGCATGGTCAGCCTGTCATTTGCCGACCGGATCGCCAAACCGATTGGCACCGTGACCCAGGTAGCAGGCCAGGTGGGTCAAGGTGATTTCGGTCGCCTTGAGCAGCTCGAGCGTACCAGCGAGCGCACCGACGAAATTGGCGAACTGGCGCGGGTGTTCAAGACCATGGCCAACGATGTGCGCAACCGCGAGCGGGTGCTCGATGAACTGGTGGGCCAGCGCACCCGCGAACTGGCCGACAAGAACCTGGCCCTGTCCGATGCGCAGGCGCTGATCACCAAGGAACTGGATCTGGCACGGCGCCTGCAGCTGGCCATCCTGCCCGAACATTTCCCGGCCACAGCGCGCTGCAGCGGCTATGCCCGCATGCTGCCAGCCACCCAAATGGGCGGCGATTTTTACGACTTCGTCGCCCTGCCCGATGGGCGCGTGGCAATGGTCATGGCTGACGTCTCTGGCAAGGGGGTGACTGCCGCCTTCTTCATGGCAGTTGCACGCACCAGCATCAACAGCCTGGTGCGCCAAAGCGCCAGCGTGGGCCAGTGCCTGGCGCTGGCCAACGACGAGTTGTGCCGGCAAAACCCGCTGGACCTGTTCGTCACCGTTTTCCTGGCCATCTTTGATCCGGTGACCGGCCGCCTGGACTATGCCAACGGGGGACACAACCCGCCCCTGATTCGCCACGCCGACGGGCGCACAGGCTGGCTCGATCCGACCGGTGATATGGCACTGGGCGTCATGCCCGACATGCCCTTTAGCAGCGCCAGCGTACAGCTGGAGCCCGGCGACCTGTTCCTGGCCTACACCGACGGCGTGACCGAGGCCTTTGACGCGCAACTGGAGGCCTACGGCGAGCAGCGCCTGCTGGACCTGCTGCGCCTGGCCAAAGACCCGGCCCCTGCGACGGTGGTCGAACAACTTTTCAGCGAGGTGGCGGGCTTTGCAGACGGCGCGCCGCAGTCGGACGACATCACTGTGGCTGCTTTATTTTGGGAAGGGCAAGCATCATGACTACTGAGCAAACTCTCAAAGAGGTCAAAAAATCCCCAGGCCGTGCCCGCAAGGTAGGCCTGCCAGCAACCGCTGAGGTGGCGCCGACCGTACCGCTGATCCCGCTGCCCGGCGATGCCCAGGCCTATGGCGCTTACTTGAGTTTTCTGGCGCTGGTGGCCCGCAGCGCAGCGAGCAAGCCCGGCGCGCTCGACGAGATTGACCCCAATGAGACCGCGCTGCTGGAGATCGTGATCCTGCGCTGGGCCAAAGGCGCGCCCATGACGGTGCGCCAGACGATTGCCATGGCCCATCTGGGTTCACCAGCGACCCTGCACAAGCGCCTGATGCGCCTGCGCGCCGGTAACTTCCTGCAGCTGCAAGACGTCGCCGGTGACCGCCGTGTCAAACAACTGGTGGCCGGTCCCCGCGGCATCGAGTACATCGAATCTATGGGCCGCCACCTGCTCAAGGCCAAGCGCAGCCCGGCTGGCCGCAGCAGCACAGAGTCACCCTGAAAGCTGCCGGCAGCCAGGCGGCACGAAACAGCTGCGGCGCCGATCAGGGCTGGGACTAAGGCGTGCTCTGGCTCTGAGTCTGGTCCGGGCTGCCCTGATCGATGGCAAAAGCCAGTGCGGCCTGCGCTTGTACCCGGCCGGCCGGTTGAGTGCTACCGCTGTTGTGCAAGAAGCCCAGCGCCGGCAGAGCCACAGACTCGCCCCGCGGGCTCAGATACCGCTGCAGACTGACCCGCAATGGTGCGTCGGCCTCGGGGTCGGCGCTGCCTACCCAAGCCATGATCTGAGCGACCTCGTGGTCGAACTCGTTAGAGTCCAGTGAGCCCACCGAGCCTGGGCGTGAGTTCATGCGACTGCTATTGCCCTGCGACAGCGCCCGGCTGCGGGTATGCAACACGCCATCGAGGCGTGCACCATCGCCAGCGGCAAATTGCACAGCCCATTGCCGCTCACTCGTGCGCTGCTCCGGCCCACCAGCGGCTTGCTGGATCGGCGTTGGCTGAACAGGGCGCTGACCTGTGATTCCTAAACCTGACATCAAAAATCCCCTCACAAACGGCCCCTGACCCACCCTGGGTGCGAGGCTCCGCCGAACACCAGCCTCACACCAATGGGTGGGACGACAGCAGCCCCTCTGCCTCGGTCTGCCCCTGCGCCACCCGACCGGCCCGCACGATCAGCTCGCGCAAATGGGTCCAGGCCGCACGCAAGTCGGTGGCGGCATCGAGCACTTGCGCCAGGGTGTGCTTCAAGCCTTCACCACTGAGGCCCTCTACAGCCACCTCCCGCGAGAGCATCAGCGTGTTGTCCACGCTCACGAAGGCGGTCGCGCCGTGGGTAAACCGGGTGATGCTGTTGAGCTGGTGCAAGAGCAGCAAGCGCTCGCGCTGGGCCGGGTCAGGGCTGGCGTCCTGCAGCTTGAAAATTTCCACATCGATCACCGCCTTGTCTTCCAGTGGATGCAAAAAGATGAAGGCAAACAGGCCGTCATGCTCAAAACTGACCTCGGCGCCCTCATCGAAGCCGCTGGCATCCGCCCCAAGCGCCTGCACGAAGTCCCGCACGGCCTGCAAATAGGCTTGTTCAGTGCTCATGTTCCATCCAAATGGCATCCCCGGTCGGTCCGCACCAAGACCAGGGAAATTCCAAAAATTGTAATTTAAAGTAAACCAATCTTACACGGACCGCCAGCCGCTGCGCGGCCTGGCGCATCAGGTCCACCGGCAGGCCCGGCCTACCCCGCAGCGAAGCTGCAAAGGCAGGCACCGACCCGTTCAAGCTTCTTCCAAAAATTTTTACATTTTGATACGATTCGGGGGTCTAAAAAGTCACTCGAATACCATGCGCAACCCTGCCGCTTCCAAGCCCAATTTCGCAGCCCAGCTCAAGCCCGCCGCTGCTGAGCAGCCTGGTCACAGCGAGCAGGCCAGCACCGCGCCCGAACAGCCTGCCAATCAAGCAGCCGCCGTTGCACGCCCCAGGCGTCGCCATCCAGCGCAGGACTTGCAAGCCCCTGAGGCAGCCGCGGCGCTGCAAGCGCAGCCGCCCAGCCCCCAGGATACGAGCTCGGAAGAAGGCTATTCTGAAGCCCGCCCCGAGACAGCCGCTGGGCTATCGGCGCAGCCCGCAGCCGATCAGCTGGAGCTGTTTGGCTCCCTGGACTGGCCCACACTCACGCAGCGCCTGCCGGGCAGCCTGCTGGCCGATGCCAGCGGCGCAGCCTTGCCCAGCAACAGCACGCCAGGCACAGCAGGGTCAGCAGCGTCCGGAGCCAGTGGCGCCAGCGCGGCCGGCGGTATCAGTGGCGGCACGCTCCTGGGCTTGGGCGCTCTGGCTGTCGTCGGCGCAGCGGCGGCCGCAAGCCATTCACCCGCACCCGCTCCGGCTCCCGCTCCGGCGCCTGCGCCGCCGGCCGATACCCGGGCCCCAAGCCTGCAATCGATCAGCGCCTCAGCCAGCGCCGACACCATCAGCCTGCAATACGACGAAGCGCTGTCTGGCACACAAGTTCCGACAGCCGGCCAATTCACCGTGGTGCAAGCCGGTCAGACCCTGGCCGTCAGCGCGCTGAGCGTTGAAGGCAATGTGCTCACGCTCAAGCTGGCAGGCGATCTGAAGGCCGGTGCCTTCAGCCTGGCCTACCGGGACGGTACAGCAGGCAACGATGCCAACGCGATCCAAGACGCCAGCGGCAACGATGCAGCCAGCCTGCTGCGCGGCATCGCCGCCGACGGCTACCTCCTGGGCGCGAGCATCTACATCGACGCCAATGGCGACGGCATCGCCCAAGCCCATGAGGACACCGGCGTCAAAACCGGCGCTGACGGCAGCTTCATCCTCAGCGATGTACCCGCCGGCAAGGGCTTGCTGGCCGTCGGTGGCATCAACACCGACACTGGAATTGCCAACACCTGGACCCTGAGCAGCCCGGCCGGCTCGGGCGTGATCAACCCGCTGACCACCTTGATGCAGGAGATGATCGCCGCCGCCACGCTGGGCGGCAGCACGCCGGAGCAGCGCATCAGCCTGGCATCGGCTCAGCTTGCACTGGCCTTGGGCCTGAACCTGCCCGCCGACGGCGACTTCAGCCGCTATGACCCGCTGGCCGACGCCAGCGCAGCCGGACTCGCCGCGCAAAAAATCGCGGCGCAATTGGCTGTGCTGACCGAACTGGCCAGCGGCGATGTCAGCGCTCAGCATGCGCTGATCAAGGCCCTGGCAGCCGATCTGGCCAATGACACCGTCGCCGCGCCCCTGGCCACTGCCGGCCGCATCGCCGCAGCGTTGACGGCAGCTGGCATCGCCGGCGCCAACAGCCTTGAGCTGGCTCAGGCCCTGGGTCGGCTGGCCACCAGCAACTCTTTCGAGGCTTTGTCACAGGCCCAATCCCAGGAACTCGGGCTGGGCCTGGCCAGCGGCGGCGGCGGCGCGCCCAGCGCCCTGATCGGCGCCGCCAAGCTCCAGCTCAAAGCCGGCGAAAAAACCCTGCTGGCTTTCAGCTTCAGTGAACCGGTAACTGGCTTTGATCTGGGCGATGTCAGCATCAGCGGCGCGCAGTTGTCGGATCTGACGGCCCTGCCCGGCGGGCGCAGCTACAGCGCAACGCTCACCACCCTGCCCTCAACCCACGGCGCCATCACCGTCGCTCTGGGCGCTGGCAGCTACACCAATGCCGCTGGCGTCGCAGGCAGTGCCGCCATCGGACCGGCCGCGCTCAGCGCTGACAACCGCGCGCCGCTGGCCGAGATCACCCTTCAAACCCAGCCCCTGGGCGTGGGTCAGAGCAGCAGCGTGAGCTTCAGCTTTGACGAGCCTCTGTCCTTCTTTGACACCAGCCAGGTCAAGGCGCTCAAAGGCAGCTTGGCGAACTTCCAAGCCCTCGACAGCCGCAGCTACACCGCCACCTTCACGCCGACCGACGGCCTGCAAAGCACCATGGCGCTGATCGAGCTGCCCGCCAGCGCCTACGCCGACACCGCAGGCATTGCCGGCATCGCTACCGGCACAGGCTTTACCGTCGATACCCTGCCACCGATGCTCAACATCAGCAGCGACAAGGCCTCCCTCAAGCTCGGTGAGACGGCCGCACTGACCCTGCGTTTTAGCGAGCCGGTCAAGGGCCTGAGCACCGAGGACTTCGCCACCGCCGGCCGTGGCACCGTGTCGAACTTCCAGACGATAGACAGCCGCACCTATAGCGCCACCTTCACGCCCGCCGACAACCTCGCCGGCGAAGCCCCCATCAGCCTGGCCGCCGACGCTTACCGGGACCTGGTGGGCAACGCTGGCGCAGCCGAAGTGGGTCTGTCCCTGCGGGTTGACAACCTCAGGCCCAGCCTGAGCATCAGCAGCACCGCCTCGACCCTGATCGCAGGCCAAAGCGCCACCCTGACCTTCACCTTTGACGAAGCCGTCACCGGTTTTGATGCGGCCGACGTGGCCCTCACCAATGGCAGCCTGAGCGCATGGAATGCGGCCACTGGCGCCCAGGCGGGCAAGGTCTTTACCGCCACCTTCACCCCGACCGCCGATTTCGCCGGCCCCAGCGGCAGCGTGAACGTGGCGGCCAACGCTTACACCGATCTGGCCGGTAACGCGCCGCTTGCAGCCAGCAACCTGAGTCTGGTGATCGACACCCGCGCTCCGCAGGTGCTGTCCATCAGTGCAGACGGCGCCAGCGACACCATCACCATCACCTTCGACAGCGTGCTCAAGGCCGAGCAGCTGCCAGCGACTTCGGCCTTCCAGATCAGCCAGGGCAATGCCACGCTCAATGCAGGCGCCCTGAGCCTTAGCAGCAATGTGTTGACCCTCAGCGGCATTACCGGCCTGAACTCCGGCCCCTTCAACCTGAGCTACGCCCCGCCGCAGGGTCAGGCGCGCCTGCAAGACCTGCGCGGCAACGCGGTGGCGCCCATCGTGCAACTGATCGTGGCCGACGGCTACATCCGCGGCGCCAAGATCTACATCGACACCAACAACGACGGCATCGCGCAAGACAGCGAATTCACCGGCGTGAGTACCGGCTTAGACGGCAGCGTCGTCATGCCCGCCGGCGTGGCAGCGGGCACCATCTTGGCGGTCGGTGGCATCAACAACGACACCGGCATCGCCAACACCATGACACTGGCCGCGCCGGCGGGCTCGCTGGTGATCAACCCGCTGACCACCTTGGTGCAGCAAGTAGCACGCGACAGCGGCGGCGACGCCAGCGCCGCCCGCCTCAAGGTCTCACGCGCGCTCGGCCTGGATGAAACCCTGGACCTGACCCGCTACGACCCTCTGGCCAACCCCGGCAGTGCCAGCGCCCTGGCCGTGCAAAAAGCCGCCGCCAAAGTAGCCACCCTGGCCGCCAGCGTCGGCGATGGGCAGGCCGATCTGGTGCAAGCCTTGGCACAAACCATTGTGCAGTTGGCCTCGCAGCCCAGCCCCACAGTGCTGCAGCTGAGCGAGCCAGCCACCTTGCAAAGCCTGCTCGGCAAAGCCGGCCTGAGCGTGAGCAGCGAGCAACTGCAAAGCCTGCAGACCGATCTGGGCAGCATCGCCAGCGCCGAGAACCTCGGCCAAATCAGCCAGGCCCAATCGGTCGCGCTTGACAGCGTAGCGCCCGCTGCGCCTGTCATCAAGATGGTCTTGCCCAGCAGCATGGGCGAGCCAGCCAGTGCCACCGTGTGCCTGCCCTTGAGCGCCAAGGACGGCAGCGCCGCCACCGCAGGCGATGTGCTCACCCTGAGCCTGGCCGGCGGCGGCAGCATGGTCCATACCCTGACCCAGGCCGACATCAAGGCAGGCCATGTAAGCCTGATCCTGCCGGCCACCATGATCGATGCCCAAGGCAGCTCCTTGTCAGCCGTTCTGACCGACCAGGCCGGCCACCAAAGCCCGACAGCCACCCTGGCCGACGCCGGTTCTGACACGCTGAACCTGGCCAACACCCTGGGCCCGACCATGAAGATGGCCCTGCAGTCGCTGGCCAACCAAGACCTGCCCGTGATCGGCTCGCTCGAAGAAATGATCTCGATGATCTGGGAGCAGATGCAGAGCGACCTGGCCAGTGTGCCCCTGGGCAAGCTCACTCCCGTATCGAGCGGGGGCGGTGCAAGGCCGGCCGGTGGGGTCGACACCACCAGCGACTACGGCGAAGGCTCAGACCTCTACGCCTTGATGTTCGATGAGGTAGCGCCCGCCGACAACAGCAGCGAGGTGATACCCGCCGAGGACGACCCCTTCAACGAATTGCCCGCCCCAGACAACTCACAAGACTACCCCGCGCCGCCCGACTCGCCCACGCCAACGAGCTACAGCAAACCCCTGGTCGGCCGCAACACCGGCGCCCAGTACTACCCTGAGGACGTTCCCTTCTGGCCCAATGCGCTCAACTACAACGCACAGACCGGCGAGTTCACCTTCAACTACTCCAAGAGTTTCCAGGTGGCAGACCTGCCCATGCTCGGCCAGATCGGCGACGAAGGGCTGCAGGCAAAGATCGATGCCAACCTCGGCGGCTACCTGACCTTCAGCTACGACCTGCAGGGCAAGCTCGACGCTCAGAAATTCATGGTGCTCGACACCACCAAGTCCAAGGTCGAGTTCTACACCAACCTGGGGGTCTCGGAAGGCTCGATGATCGGCGGCCAGCTCGGCCCGCTGACCATCATCGGCACCGACGTGGAGAGCCAATACGCCTCCAAGGACGCCAAGCGCAAGAACACCGGCATCGAGGCCAGTGCCACGGTCTACCTCAAGGACTACGACGAAAAGTCGGACGACAGGCTCACCCTCGACGCCAAGACCCTGGGTAAATTTGGCAAGGCCATCACAGCCGGGACTTTTAAGGCCAGCGATTACTTTAACCTCGTCGTCGACGTCGAGGGGCGCCTGTCCACCCAACTGCTGGGCCAGATCGATCTGAACCTGCCGCTAGAGGAGCTCAACACCTCTGCACTGATCGATCTCTTCGGGCTGCCCACCTCCTGGAAAACCACCACAGACAAAGTCGACGACTTCATTGACCAAGTCGACAGCCTACTGGGCATTTTCAGCCCGCAGGTCAGTACCGTGCTGACGGTGCCAGTCGACTATGTCTATGACTCCCGCGACTCGGCCCGCAACAAAACGGTCTACCAGACCATACACATGGACGATGTGGCGGTTGGCCTGGACACCCTGATCACCAAGACCATGGGCCCGGGCATCGAAATGCTCGACACCGTGATGGCGCCGCTGTACTGGGTTGAAGACCTGATGAACACCGAGCTGCCGCCCTTGGGCCGGGTAGACCTGCTGATGGATCCTGCCGATTACGACTGGCCCGAGGTGGCTGAAGACATCGTGATGACGGTGGCCAACTCCCCGGTGACCCTGGTCAATGGCCTGCTCGACAAGCTTGAAGACGGGATGGACCGCAATAAGGACGGCTCCATCACCGTGTTTGAAGGCATGCGCGGGATGATCGACCTCTACCAGGAGATGGCTCTGGCCATCAAATCATTCTGGAACAAGCTCAGCAGCGACGGCGGAAAAATCGTCATGGACGCGGTCACCGCGGCCTTCACCGCAGTGGGCGTGCCCATAGGCACCTTCACCAGCATCCTCGACACCATAGCCCAGTCGGTAACCTCACCGGGTCAAGGGCAGCGCAGCCCGATTGACCAGGTGCAGTTTGCCCTGGACATCACCGAGCGGGTGCTCAAGGGCATCGACCAGCTGCAAAGCCTGAGCGGCCAGTACGAGGCAGCGCTCTACCAAATGAGTGCGCTGGACTCTGCCGGCCAGGGCAGCGCGCTCAGCCTGCCGCTGGGCAGCTACGCCTTCGACATCACCAACGGCCAGTTCAACCAGTCCCGCGGTGCCTTCGAAGCCAAAGGCCCGGGCTATGTCCCGCCACCTGGCTCGGACCCATTCCTTGACCTGACCCCAAAGCAGGCCATCCAGAAAATCTACAAGGAAGTCACCGCAGGCACCATCAGCAACACCACCGTCAGCGTGGGTCTGTTCCAGAAAGCAGGCCTGGATTTCAGCACCGTCGAGGCCTACAAAGGGCTGGGCTTCAAGGGCGTGGACGATAGCAACTTCGCCGGCATGATCGACCTGCTCAAAACCCGGCGCAGTAGCATCTTCGACTCCGGCAAAAACTGGGCCGACGACAGCGTGGTCGACAAAAACGCCGACGGGGTCATCGACGCGAGCATGGGCAGCTTTGCCGCCGAATTCGAGGAGCTGATCCACTACGGCCGCGTGCTCAACCTGGCCAACGGGCAGCCCGACTTCCCCGGCTGGAAGCTGGGCACCTGGGGCGAGAGCCTGTACGAATTGACGGATGGAGCGGCGCGGACGAAAAAAGAGGTCTGGAAACGCAACAGGTATCACAGGTGGCTAGACAAGACGGCGACCGACTATGAGTATGGCGGCACCAGCGCCTCGGCACTTCTCAAGCGCATGATCGGCGGCATGCAAGAGTCCAATCTGGACTCGGCCGAAGACCTGACGAAACTCTGGCGCATCCTGCATGACTGGGAAGACCTGATGTCCAACAAAACGGTGTACTCGAGCATCCGGGCTCACAAGGAAGGTAATGACGACCCCGAAGAAGATCAGCTGGTCAAGTTCTACCCTAGTTTCGAGGATTTGGCTTTTCTGGGAATGCCGATCAACTCTCGCAGCGACGATCTGCGCAAAGCCATCGGCAAGTACATCCTGGACGAACCCTGGGATAGCGACTGGGATAAGCCGCGTGTCTTCGAAGGAATCTATGACGAAGTCAGGAACGGAATCCTCGGCCTGAACAAGGCCTACGACGCAGCAACCGGTGCCACCAATGCGGCGCAAAAAGATGTGCTCAAAAAGGTCATGGACCTGGCCGACAACACAGGCACGCCACTGACCCAAAACGACCTGCTGACCCTGGACATCAGCAACGTGGGCAGTGACTGGCTAGCCCTGTTCAACGGCGTGATCAAGACGACTTACAGCGGCTCCGAAATCGGTACCGTGATGAAAGTCAGAGAGGTGGCCAATGCCGTCGCGCAATTTGCAAAGGTCGTCAATGACCAGAACATCGACGACCAGGATTTCTACCGCGCCATGGAAAAAATCCTGGGCACAAGCTTGGTGAAAGATCTCGAGCATGTGCTGCGGGCCAATACTGGCAGCGCAGACGTCACCTACAGTAGCTTCACGCTGCCGGCCCTGGTGGAAGACATTTTCAAAGCACGCACCCGGGACCAGGTCGACACGCTCGATGAGGTCCAGAAAATATTTGACATCACCGACAAGATCACCCGCCTGACCATGGCCAATCAGAAGTTGTTTGACAACTCCAAGAACACCAACAAGGTGGCGGACCGCGACGACGACTATGACAATAAGTATTACAACTACAACCAAAAGCTGACCACCGAAGAGATGGCCCTTATAGGCTTTAAGGACTTCACCGCCACCGAGCTCAACGACGGCTATGGCGGTGGCTTGGTCCCTGCGCTCAAAAATTACAACTACACCGGGAAATATTACGATTTCAGCACCAGCGGCTGGACCAAAAGTGGCTGGGTCTACAAGACCATACCGCAGCTTTCCAGCCCTATGACGCTGGACGTGTTCACACGGCTGGCCAACCAGACCACCCAGCTCGGATTTTTCGGCGAACTGCTCAATGAAATACCCGATCTCAAGAAGTTCTACCTTTCCCTGCTGGATAACGGCTTTGCCTTTCCCTTCCTCAACGATTCGGCACTGATTCAAAAGCTCTGGCTGGGTGAACCGGTCGACCTGTTCACCTTCGATCCGCCCTTTCGTCAATGGCTGACCCAAGCCTCGGGGGGGGTCAAAGCCAACACGGGCGTAGACCTGAGTGCGGCGATAGACGCCCTGTCCAGCCCGATCAAGCTGTTCGACGTGGATCTGCTGGCCATGGGACTGAAGGCCGCCGGCGTGCCCACCAGCGTGCTGGACACCATCTTGCCAGTGCAGATTCCGCTCAAGGGAATTTTTGAAGCGAGCATCGTGCCCCGCCTGTCCTTTGGCGCTGACACCGGTGGTCTGAATAAGTGGTGGAACACCGACTATTCAGCCGACGGCAGCACCCTCGGTGACATCGGGCTGGGCATCGTCGACCTGCTCAATGGCTTTTACATCCGGGACAGCTATATGCAGGGTGGCGGCCTGGTCGACCTGCCCGAGCTTGAAATCAACATGAGCCTGCTGGGCCAGCTCGGCATTCAGGTTGGCAAGCCCGACTACATTGTTGACGCTCAGGCCAATGTCACTGCGGGCTTTGACCTTAAGCTGGCCATGGACCTCGAAAACTCAGATGTGTATGGCAAGGTCAGGCTGTCTGACATGGTCGGCCAGTTGTTCAGCGACCCGCTGGAAGTTCTGGATGTCAAGGCAGCGCTAGACTTTTTCCTCAAGGCTCAGGCCGGTGCTTCCATCGACTTCAGCCCCGACAAGGGTGAACTCTCGACCACGATGAGCCTGCTGGCCAGCGCCGCCAGCGCTTTCAGCGAGTTCTTCTACGACACCGACCAGTTCAAGTGGGGGCCTTACGAAACAGGCAATACCTGGCCCATCATCGACGAGAACCCGGATACATCCGCGCCGTCCCTGTCAGAACTTCTTGGGCGGGTGATCGGCTAAGGGGTGGGCGCTGCGCCCTCACAGCGATAGGGCTGGACTTGTAGGAGCTGCGCCCTCACAACGGTGGGGCTGGACTTGTAGGAGCTGCGCCCTCGCAGCGATGGGGCTCCATCAGGCACTGAAGCTGTTTAAAGGCCGCAT
>JBILDR010000107.1:0-11122 GCA_044352515.1 Polaromonas sp. | reverse complement strand
CAAAGCGCTCGAGCACATCTGGCGACTTGAGCGCCTGATTCACCTCGCGGTTGATGCGGGCAATGATCTCGGGCGGCGTGCCGGCCGGCGCCATCAGCCCATACCACAGGGCTACATTGACCGCCGGCAGGCCAAGCTCTGCAAAGGTCGGGACCTGTGGCAGCAGCGGGTTGCGCTTGGGGCTGGCCGCCGCCAGGGTGCGAATCTTGCCAGAGCTGATGTGCGGCAGCAGCGAAGGCGCGCCGTCAAACATGACCTGCACCTGTCCACCGACCAGATCAGCCACAGCCGGCCCGCTGCCCTTGTAGGGGGCGTGCAGCATGTCAATGGAGGCCGCCCCCTTGAGCAATTCGCCAGCCATGTGCGGGGCGCCGCCATTGCCCGAGGAGGCAAAGGCCAGCCGGCCCGGCCGCTCGCGGGCCAGGGCCAGAAACTCGGCCAGGCTGTTCACCTTCAGGTCGGCGTTGACCGTCATGATCAGGGGCAAGCTGGCCAGCATGGTCACCGGCGCAAAAGAGGTCACCGGGTCATAGGGCAGCTTGGCCATCAGGTGCGGGCCAATGCCGTGGGTGGTGATGGAGCTTTGCAGCAGGGTGTAGCCGTCGGGCGCCGACTTGGCCACAAAGTCGCTGGCCAGGGTACCGCTGGCGCCGGCCTTGTTTTCAACCACCACCGGCTGCCCCATCGAGGCCGACAGCTTGCTGGCCAGCAGGCGGGCAATGAAATCAGCCGCGCCGCCCGGTGGCACCGTCACGATCAGCTTGATCGGACGGTTCGGATAGCTAGCTGCCTGGGGCTGGGCATGCGCAAACGCCGCTGCAAGGCCCAAAACGAAAACCGAGAGGGATCTGACCCACGAAGCTACCATAAACACATCCTTTTTGACTCACACTGACCCACCGCCCGTCATAAGCATGCACATGATCGAGCTCTTGCCGGGGACGGATTAGAGCAAAAAGCCAGCTTCGAGTTCTGGCCGCAGCGAGGTATCCGACAAGGCCGTGGCGCTTTTGAGGGCGTAGTCCCAACGTAACCCAAGGTCCGGCCCGGAAAATTTCATCACCCGATGGCTGACCGCGGGTTTGCCTCCCTGATCAGGCCGGAACTGAAGCGTCCTTCACCATGGAATCCCAGGTATGGCCAAACCGCTGGGCAATCGCGACGTTCTACTCATACAGCAAGTACTTCACGCTGCCGCCGTAGCCGGGCATGTCGATCATGTCCGTCGTGATGCACTTGAGCGGGCTGCCTGGGGTGCGCAGGTGATGGCGCAGCATGCGGCGGACGATGTCCTTGCTGTGCTCCGCACCGGTAGGCGCACCACTACAGGCGCCATTGCCCGGGCGGCGGCCGAAAAAAAGATAGGGGCACGCCCGGCCGTGTACGACCACAAGCCCGTGCGAATCGCAATGCCGTGGCGCTGCGCCGCCTGCAAGTATTCAAGCCCTTGGCAAGGCTGCGGCATCCGGTCGAAATGCACAAAGACGCGCGCCTCCTCGACCCTCCTGAACGGCTCGTCCGCCGACACCGCTGGCGCCTGCGGCACGGACACGGGCCCGAAAACAGGCCGCAGAAGGCCCGCAATGCACGCAATCGCTGGCAAATCCAGCTGCGGTTTCATCGGGCGAATACTCATGTATCAAGCAACGCAATAGCCTCGGCTGTACAGACCTTCCCTAGGGTAAATACCATTTCTCTTCGCGATCAGAACTGCAGAATGCATACCTATGCAAAACCTCGGTCCATGCTGTGACTCGCGTTGGTGTCACCTCCATTGACGTCGCCACCTTGGCAGGGGTGTCACAGTCAGCAGTCAGCCGCACGTTCACCGCCGGTGCCAGCGTGGGCGATGCCACGCGTCGCAAGGTGCTCGCTGCCGCGCGGCAGCTGGGCTACGCGCCCAATGCCCATGCCCGCAGCCTGATCACGGGTCGCTCGCGGATCATTGGGCTGGTGGTTTCAAACCTCGACAACCTGTTTTACCCGGCCGTGCTGCAACAGCTGTCCCAGGGCCTGCAAACGGACGGCTATCACGTCTTGCTGTTCGTCAGCGACCAAGAAGACGGCGATGACCTGGTTCGCGAGCTGCTGCAGTACCGCGTTGACGGCATCATCCTGGGCGCCACCACGCTGTCGTCGGCCTTGGCGCGGCGCTGCGCCGAGGCCAATATTCCCGTGGTGCTGTTTAACCGCGTGATGGCTGATGCCACGCCTGTGCATTCAGTGCGAAGCGATAACCATTTTGGGGGGCGCACCCTGGCTCGACTCTTGGCGGAGCAGGGTCACCGCCGCATCGCCTACTTGGCTGGCCGTGAAGATGCCTCCACGAACCTGGAGCGTGAACGTGGTTTCTTGGAGGGTCTGGCGGAGGCCGGGCTGCCTTTGTTTGCCCGTGGCGTGGGCGATTACGACATGGCGCGTGCTCGCGAGGCGACGCTCAAGATGTTCGCCGATCCTGCCCATCGGCCCGATGCGGTTTGCGCGGCCAGTGACCAAATGGCCATTGCGGTCATCGATGCCTTGCGCTACGACCTGAGCTTAGCGGTGCCAGACGATGTCTCAGTGGTTGGCTTCGACAATGTGCCGCAGGCCCAGTGGCCAGCCTACCAGTTAACAACTTACGAACAGCCGCTGGCGCCCATGGTCGAGTCCACGATCGGTTTGTTAAAGGTACAGATGCAGACGGGGGAAGTGTTCCAGTCTCGCAACGTCGTGGTGCCCGGACGCTTGTGTTTGCGACAGTCCACGGCCCCCCGGAGGGCCCGATGAGTCCGGCCATGCGCCCCACCTTGTTGCTGCTTCCCGGCACGCTGTGTGATGAGCGCCTCTTTGCCCGCCAGCGCCGGGCGCTGCGACTGATGGTGCGCATTGAAGTGGGGAACTTGCACACGCTGGACCAACCGGCCGCTTGGGTGGCGCGCTTGCTAGAGCGGCTGCCGCCGCGTTTTTCGGTGGCTGGCTTTTCCTTGGGCGGCTTGCTGGCCTTGGAAATCCTGCGACAGGCGCCATCGCGCGTTGAACGCCTGGCCCTTGTGGCCAGCAATGCGCGCGGCGCCTCCTTGCGCGGCCAGCGCCGCAGCGCGCAGCTGTGGCGTCGGTGGCGAATCGGCGGACCGCAAGGCGTGATGAAAGACGCGCTGCCGCAGTACTTTGCCAAGCGCGCCCAGCGCCATCATCGTCTGGTTGCAGATATGGCACGTCGCACGCCTGGCGCCGCGGCCAAGGCTCAGTTTCAGTGGGCTGCTGCCCGACCCGAGGGGCATTCGGTTCTGGCTGGATTTACCGGTCCGCTGTGTGTGGTCAGTGGGATGCGCGACAAGCTGTGTCCCCATGCCTGGCAGCAAGAAATCGCAACTCTCAAGCCGCACGCCCAATGGACGGCGCTGCCCCGCGTGGGTCACTTCCTTCCCCTGGAGGCGCCCGCCCCCCTGAGCCGCGCCCTCGCCCAATGGCTGCAAAGCCCCGTCACTTCTTCTTTAGAACCTTAGCCATCGGACCCATATGCTTGACGCTCAGGCCCTGCGGGAACGCCTCATCCCGTTCCCCTCCCTTCAATACAGCACCGAGGCGTTCATCGACTACCGAATCCCCGAGTGCTCGCCGAAATTCAACTACGCGCTCATTGGCCCTGGGGTGTCGCAAAACCCGAATCAACCGGTGAGCCTGCGTGACAAGCATGGGTTCCAGGTAGGCGGCGTGTCGATGCCGCATGGCAAAACCAACCCGCCCCACATGCACTTCACCTGCGAGGTGTTCATTTGTGTGCGCGGCCAGTGGGAGATCAATTGGGGATTCAACCCCGACAAGCGCTCGGTGCGCATCCAGGCCGGCGATATCGTCAGCGTGCCCACCTGGATTTACCGCGGTTTTACCAACGTGGGGGTGGATGACGGCTTCATGTTTACCGCCCTGGGCGGTGACGATACCGGTGGCATCTTGTGGGGCCCAAGCACGCTGGCCGCCGCTGCCCAGCAGGGGGTGTATCTGACCGAGGATTACCAACTCATTGACGAGCAGCGGGGTCAGCGCATGGCGCCGCCACTCAAGCCGCTTGTGCCGATGACCCCAGAGGAAATCGCTCAACTGCGCGACTGGTCGCCCGCCGAAATGGCCGGGCGCTTGGTGCGCGGCGATGCGCTGGCATGGTCCACCCACGGTCTGCTGGACTCAAGCCTTGCCGGCTGCGGTGGACAACTCGCCCCGGTGATCGGCCTGGGCATGACTCAGGACCGTAACAGCCAAGCACCTGTGGCCAATGCACACACCTTGTCCATTGAGTGGCTCGCTCTGCCGCCGGGCGGGCGCGTTAGCCGTCACCGCCTGGCAGAAAAGCAGGTGCTGATCGCCGTAGAGGGCGATCTGCGCGTGGAAGTGGGCAGTGGCGAGATACAGACCGAGATGGCACTGCGAGGCACAGACAGCGCCTGGGACAGTTACGCCTTGCCGGCCGATGTCTGGCGAAGTCTGCGCAATGCCGGCAGTGCTCAGGCCCGTGTACTGGTACTCACCAGCGGAGACCACCGCAAGCGCATCGAGTGGGCGCCCGAGGTCGTGACTGCTGCCACGCAAGCAGGCTGGGCCATTGACGCCAATGGTTTTGTCGCGCCCAAGCGTTTTGTTGATCGTGCCCAGAGGTGAGCCAGCCATGAATTCCCGAATCCCTTTTGATGACCGCCTGCGCGGCATGTTCCGTAGCGGCGAGCGCCTGCGCGGCATCTTCAACTCTTTATCGTCTCCAGCACTGGTCGAAATGTGTGCTTTTGCCGGCTTTGATTTCGTGGTGATTGACAACGAACATGGCAGCGCCGACCTGCAAACCACGGAGAACATGTTGCGGGCCGCCCGCGCCAGTGGCATCGTGCCCGTGGTGCGCTGCCTGCCGCATGACATCCCTCGCCTGCTGGACATGGGCGCAAGCGGCATACAGGTGCCGATGGTCAGTACGCCTGAGCAGGCTCGCGATCTGGTCGATCGGGTGCGCTACCCCCTGCCCGGCGGTGCCGGCGGTCATCGGGGCAGCGCATTTAGCACACGTGCGGCGGGCTACGGCGCTTATGGCGGCCCTTCCCACACGCGGCGCTCCAACGACGGCGTGGGCTTGGTGGTGATGATCGAAACGCCAGAGGGCGTTGCCAACGCCCATGCCATTGCCAGTGTGCCGGGTGTCGATGCCGTGTTCATCGGGCCTAACGATCTGGCCCACGCCATGGGACACGAGAACCGCTGGAGCGACCCGCCGGTGCAGGCTGCCATCGACAGCGCGCTGCGCGATGTCGCACGCGCAGGCATTTGCCCCGGCACCTTGGCCTTCAGTCAGGCCGAAGAGGACCGCTATGGCGCTGTCGGAGCGCGCTTTTTCTGCACCGTGGCATCGGCAGTCATCACGCAGGCTTTGGCGCAGGCCGCTCGTCGTAGCAATCCTGCGGCAGCCCCCGCTTCGGCCCGATCCGCTTACTGACGCATCCTCAGATTTATTTTTTCCCGACCCTCAACATCACTCAACAGGAGATGACTATGCAAAGAAGAGCATTGATGCAATGGATGGCTGCAGCGGGAGTTGTCCCTGGCGCGGCATACGCCCAGACCACGGCTGCACTGCGCCCAGGCAAGCCCTTTGCGGGCACCACCGTGAATGTGTTGTCCGTGGTGGCGCCGCAGTTCAGCGCGCATGAGGCCAGGTTGCCTGAATTCGAGGCGCTGACGGGCATCAAGGTCAAGTATCAGTACGTGCCCTTTGCCAGCATGCGTGAAAAGCTCACGGCCGAATTGGTGGCCAAGACAGATCAGTACGATGTGCTCAGCGTGATGGATGTCTGGGGCCCCTCGCTGTACAACCTGTTCGATCCGCTCAATGACCGCATCGCTGAGAAGAAGATCGACATGACGGCCCGCTATCCGTTCGCACACCTGCGGGCTGCACGGGATGGCAACGGCAACGGCAAAAACATCCTGGGCTTTCCGCTGCGCGGCCACGTCCAGCTGATGTTCTATCGCAAGGATGTTTTCAACCGCTTGGGTCTGAAGCCGCCGGAAACCTGGGACCAGATGGTCGACGCCGGCCGCCAGATCCAGTCCAAGACTGACATGGCGGGCGTGGCCATGTACTACGGGAAGACCTCGGGCCAGAATCTGATGATCTGGTTTAACTACCTTTGGGGAATGGGGGGTGAACTGCTTGATGCGAAGGGTCAGCCCGCCTTCAATTCACCGCAGGGCGTGGCCGCGACCCAGGCCTACGTGGACGTCCTGCTCAAGCATAAAGTTGCGCCCGCAGGATCGGCTACCTTCAATGAAACCGATGCCGTCAATTCGGTGGCTCAAGGCAAGAGCGCCATGGTGCCGGTGTGGTGGTGGCGCTATGCAGGCCTCGTCGACCCCAAGACCTCCACGCTCAAGTCCGATCAGATCGGCTTTGCGCCGCTGCCTTCCATGCCGGGACGTGAGGCGACCACATACACCAACACCTGGTTCTACGGGATCAACCGCAGCAGCAAACAAAAGAACGCGGCCATGGAGTTTCTGACATGGCTCAGTGACCCAGCGCTGGAGCGCTCGGTACTCCTGGACCGGCGCCTCAATGAGGTGGTGGCCATGCAGACTTCCAACCTGATCGACGGCGACGTCAATCTGCGCTTTGGCGGCATGCACCTGTTCGGCGCGCAGGCGCTCAAGGGCGCACGCGGTACCCCGCTGTTTGCGCAATGGCCCCAGGTCAGCGACATTCTGGAGGCCACGATCAGCGAGATCGTGGCAGGTCAGGTCACGGTCAAGGCTGGCCTGGACGCTGCAGCGGCTAAAGCCCGTCGCGCCCTGCGCGCCTGATCGCCATGCTGCGCCGGGTTCCCCTGCATGTCTGGTTGCTGACCCCGGCGCTCGCCTTCGTGGCAGCCATGGCGCTGTTCCCGCTGGGCTACTCCCTGCTGCTGAGTTTTCGCAGCTGGAAGTTGGCTCAGCAGGACACGCCTGGTCAATGGCTTGGGCTGGATAACTACTGGAACCTGCTCAGCGACGATACTGAGTTTCTGGATTCTGTCTGGGCGACGTTGGTGTTCGTCAGCGCTGATGTCGCGGTGACGCTGTTGTTGGCTTTGGCGGCGGCCTTGCTGCTCCAGCGCGAGACTCGCATGAACAGCCTGGCCAGAGTGCTGCTGATTTTGCCCTTCGTGATGAGTCCGGCACTGATCGGCGTGTCCTTCCGCTTCTTCCTGAACCCAGAATTCGGCGTCGGCCATCACTTGGTGGGCTGGATCTTCCCGGCCATGGCCGACAAGGTCTGGCTCGCTGACACGACCTTGGCCATGGTGGCGGTGATCGCCGCTGATGTCTGGCACTGGGCGCCGTACATGACCCTGGTGGTCCTGGGCGGCCTGGCCTCTATCCCGAAGGAAACGCAGGAAGCCGCACGCATTGATGGCGCTTCTGAATGGGTGGTGCTGCGTGACGTGACGCTGCCCCAGCTCAAGCCGGTGCTGGGTGTGGTCTTGATTCTCAAGACGGTCTTTGCGCTCAAAGCATTTGACACCATCTTCACTCTCTCCAATGGGGGGCCAGGCACCTCCACCCAGACGCTGGCCTACTTCGTTTACCAGACCGCCTTCAATTATTACGACATGGGCTACGCGGCTGCGGCGGCCTACCTACTGACCGCCGCCCTTGTGGTGTGCGCCTTCTTTTATCTGCGGCTGTTGTTCCGCAAGTAAATCCGCATGCAAGCATCATCCACAGTTGCGCAGTCGAGCATTCCCGGCTACCGCACCCCGCTTCAGGAACGTGTTCTACAAGCGCTGAGGCAGGCGCTGGTCTTAGCCGGCATTTCCAGCATCGTGCTGCCCATCCTCTGGATGATGCTGACCGCATTCAAGCTGCCGCGCGATGTCTACTCGCTCGACTCAGCACTGGTTTTCACACCGACGCTTGAAAACCTGGTCACCATCTTCCAACACCCCTGGAACCTGGGCAGCAAAGCCCTCAACAGCGTGCTGGTCGCCTCGGGCACGGTGCTCCTGGCTGTACCGATGGCCACGCTGGCGGCCTATGCCTTCTCGCGGCTGGAGTTCCGTTTCAAGAAAGCCCTTTTCCTAACGGTCATTGCCTCCCAGTTCATACCCGGAGCCGTGGTCGTTTTGCCCTACTTCCTGATGTTCAAGGAACTGGGCATGCTCGACACCCGCAGCGCACTGGTGCTGATTAACTTGTCCATCGTACTGCCCTATGCGGTGTGGATGATCAAGGGCTTCATCGACGCCGTGCCGATCGAGATGGAGGAGTCGGCCATGGTCGACGGTGCCCAACGCTGGCGGGTGCTGTGGGAGATCGTGGTCCCGGTCGCCTTGCCTGGCATCATCACCGCCGCCGTCTTTAGCTTTACCCTGACCTGGAACGAGTTCCTGTTCGCGCTGATCCTGGGCAAGCAAGATGCGCTGACCTTGCCCTTGGGCCTGATTGGCTTTCGCACCGAGCGCGGCGACCTCTGGGAGTTGATGGCTGCCGGCGGCTTGTTGATCACTGCCCCCATGTTCTTGTTATCTCTGCTGGTCCACCGGCAGTTCATTGGCAGCCTGACTGCTGGTGCCGTTCGCTGAACACTATGACCACCATCCAATTGCGCAAGATTGACAAGTACTACGGGTCCGTACACGTGGTCAAAGACCTCAACTTAGAGATCGCAGACCGGGAGTTCCTGGTTCTGCTGGGGCCCTCGGGCTGCGGCAAGACCACCACGATGCGGATGATCGCGGGGCTCGAGCATCCGTCGGCCGGCGAGATCGCATTCGACGGTGACCGAATCAATGAATTGGGTCCACAGGACCGCGACGTCGCGATGGTGTTCCAGAACTACGGTCTGTACCCGCACATGAACGTCACGCAGAACATCGCTTATCCCCTCAAGCTGCGCGGTGTGCCCGTCGCTGAGCGACAGCGCCGTGTGAACGAGGCTGCCGCCCGGGTGGAACTCACGCCTTACTTGGCGCGCATGCCGCGCGAACTGTCGGGCGGGCAGCGCCAGCGTGTGGCCTTGGCGCGCAGCATCGTGCGACAGCCCAAGGTGTTCCTGATGGACGAGCCGCTGTCCAACCTCGACGCCAAGCTGCGTGTGGTGGCGCGGGCCCAGATCAAACATCTGACCCAGGAGTTGGGTGTCACCACGGTGTACGTGACGCATGACCAGATTGAGGCGATGACGCTGGCCTCGCGCGTGGCAGTGATGCAGGACGGCGAGATCCGTCAGATCGGAACGCCCGAGCAAATCTACAACGACCCAGCCGACACTTTTGTGGCCAGCTTCATCGGCAGCCCGGCGATGAACCTGCTGTCCGTGCAAGCCGATGCACACGGCCGCTGCACCTGTGACGGACGGCCTCTGGCGGTGACCGCGCCGGCGCCCGGCGCCTGGACGCTGGGCGTTCGCTGCGAAGACCTGCGGCTTTGCAGTGCCGAGGAATCGGCCTTCAGCACAGAGGTCTACACCTTCGAATTGCTGGGTGATTGCACCATGGCCACCGCCTTGGTCGATGGTCGCATGCTGGCTGTCAAGGCGGGCAAGGACACGCGGCTCAAAACCGGCGCCCCGATGCATCTGGCGGTGGACCCGGACCGCCTTTACTGGTTTGACGCAGGCAGCGGGCTGCGCCACCGCTGAGGCACGGGGGAGATCGCGGGTGCTGCGCGGTCACTCCACCCGGGCACGCGCGACGGCGGATTGGGACTCACGGTTCGACGGTGACGTTGTTCAGCGTGTCGGCCGGTGCCAGCAGACCCAGCCAGCTCAGCGCCTCAAAGCCTGGCAGGCCCAGTTCAGCCACGGTGGGCAACTCAGGCCCCAGCGCTCAAGCACCAGTGGCGACGGGCCTAAGTCAGGCTGCCGGCATGGATTTTTCCCATCCGATCTGCTGCGTTGTTGATGACTGGCATGGGACCTAGAAAGAGGCCAGGTTCAAGCCGGGCGGACGGTAGCTCGCTCGATCCAGCGGCACGGCACCACCGCCTGGTGAGGTGCTTGCATGCCTGAGGGCTGCGCGATGCGTGCGAGCAGCACTGCCACCGTTTGCTCGACCATGGCGCGCACATCTTGGGCCATGGTGCTCAGACGGTAGGCCCCCCAGGCGGCCTGGGGAACATCGTCGAAGCCCACCACGCTGACGTCCTCGGGGACCCGCAGGCCGAGCTCCTGACGCAGGACATCCATGGCTGCGAAGGCCGTGTGGTCGTTGGCGACAAACAGCGCATCGGGCCGACGGCTGCTTGAGCGTGCCTTGAAGAGCCGCCGCGTGGCCTCAGCCGCCCGCTCGAAGTTGTAGTGCCCTACCTCGCGTGCGAACAAGGCCTGACCGGCGCCCTCAAGCGCCTGCATGAGACCTTGTTCACGCTCACGACTGGTGGAGGCATCTTCCAGGCCGGCGATGAAAGCGATGCGCTTGTGGCCGCGCGCCAGCAGCATTTGACCGATTTCGCGGGCACCGGCCACATTGTCCGAGGTGACGGCGCTGACTGCGTTGAGCCCGCAAAAATCGAGGTCGCTGCGCCGATTGATCTGCACCACCGGTACCCCGGCGCTGCGGCACTTGCCTGTCATGGCCGCCGACAGCGTGGCCGAGGCCAGCACGATGCCGTCCACCTGGTACTGCAAGATCTCGTCCATCACGCTGTCCGCGTCGTCCGCTTCGCTGATGAAGATCAGCACGTGGTAGCCGGCTTTCTGCAACTGCTGGGACAGCTTCTCGATCACCTGCGGGTAAAACTGGTTTTCCAGATAGCGCATCACCAAGGCGATGATGTAGCTGCGCCGCGTCGACAAGCTGCTGGCGATCGCGTTGGGCCGGTAGCCCAGGGCGGCGGCGGCCGCCATAATCTTTTCGCGCGTGGCGGGCGAGACGCTGGCGCCCTTGGTGAAGGCGCGGCTGACGGCCGATTGCGAGACCTGGGCCAAGGCAGCGACCTCGTGCGCGGTGGGCCCGGTTTTCATGCCGCTGTCCACCCGCCATCGAGCATGAGCGCGCTGCCCGTGACCAAGCTGGAGGCATCGCTGGCCAGGAAAACGATGGCGCCGCCGATATCCTCCAGCTGGCCCAGCCGGCCGAGCGCGATGCGCTCGAGCACCCAGTTGCGAAAGGTCGGTTCGGCG
>JBILDR010000308.1:0-3310 GCA_044352515.1 Polaromonas sp. | reverse complement strand
TTCGATCACCGCTTGCACATCTTCAGCGCTCATTTGCAGCGTGGTGCGGTCGCTGATGTCTTGTGCGATGGCCTCTTCGTCATCCATCGCCCAGCGCTGCATCACCTCGAAGGTCGGCCAGTCGATTCGGAAAAACAGATTGCGCGCAGGATCATGCAGTGTCCAACTCGGCTGGCCGTCGGCCAGAGTCGGGCCTGGCAGGAGGTCCAGGTCTTCTCGCAGTGCAGGCAGCGCCATGGCCGGCTCTTACAGTGCCAGGTGCGTGCGCAAGGTGGCCAAAGGCCTGCGCAGCATCCAGTAGGCCAGGGGCACGCTTGGGCCATACAGCTTGGCAGTCCCCTTCAGGCCCACCCGCTGCGTGCTGGCCTGCGACAGCGTGGCACGCACCCGAAAAGCCTGATGCCCCTCGGGCCGGTCGACCGCCTCGTGGGCCAGGTAGCGCAGCTTGGCGCGCACTGGCGTGAGCGGGTCGGCCTGAAGAAACAATTCGACCTCGTCGCCTATTTTTAGATCAATGGCGTCAGCCAGGGGCAGCCACGCCTCGACTTCGACGTCGCCCTCGGCGGCGATGCGCAAAATGCGTTCACCGACGGTCACGGGACGGCCTATCCATTCAGAGGGGTCGTCCATCAACACCACGCCAGATTTGGGCGCCAGTACACGCGAGCGTTTGAGTTGATCGGCCAGATACTGTGCCTCGGCTCGCCTTTCATCAATTTTCCCAGCCAACTGCGACAGTTGGCTGCGCGCCCTCGGATCCATCAGCGCTTGTTGAGAAGTCTGCCGGTATTCTGTCTGTGCGGTCACCAGGCTCTGGCGTGCCACCTCGAGTCGGCTTTGTATCAGCGCTTCATCAAATCCAAACAAGGGCTGCTGCGCTTGAACGACTTGATTGGGCTGCACGTGAAAGGTATCGAGCACACCCTCCATGGGCGCACGCACCACCAGAGGCTTGGCCGGCACCATTTCACCGGGCGCCAAAACTGTCAGTCGCACCGGCCAGGCCAGCAAGGCCGCCGAGGCTGCCAACGCATAAATGCCCGGCCGTTGCCACCAGGCCCGCTCACTCGCCCCGCTGGCTCTAAGCCATCTGCGAGACCGGGCGAGGGCTGCGTGGGCGTGACTCCAAATGGAGGCCCACTGACCCAGCAGCGCCAACTCGGCCTGTGTCCAGGGGTCATCTCGAGCCAGCATGCAGCCCTGGCCCGACAGGGGTAGCCACAGCCCATATCTAGGCCACCAGTGTCCCCAAGCCTCGGCCAACTCTTGCGGGACATCGGCAGACTCGAAGGGGTGAATTTGCGTCGACCCCTTCCATTGATTTGCCAAGGCCTTGAGCCATTGGGCATAAGGGGCATTGGCTTCTGGCTGAAGCACGCCAGAAAGAGCCTGCACCCGTCCGTCCGGGCCACACCATGCCGCTTGCCTGAAGGCGACCAGCTGGTGCGTGTCATTGACCAGCAAAAAGCCCAACTCGCGCACGCTGCTGGCCTCTCGCGCTCTGCGCGCCAGATTCAGCAGGTTCAGCAACTGCCGCGGATGGGGTTCTGCATTACTCATTGGGTCGATCGATCACCGAGAGCTCAGCGAGTCACTCACCATGGCCACACTGCTTTGCATGTCGACTGCTTGGCCATCGCCCGCCTCCCTTGGCAGTTCCTGGGCAGCCGCGTCCTGCGCAGGCTCGACGTTTGCACGGTCGGCCGTGTTGTCGCTGTACTCTGGGCGGTCAGCCATGAACAGCCATGGCAGGTTCATGCGCTTGGCGGCTGCGAGCTTGAGCTTGTCGCTCAGGCTGTTTCGGCTTTGAGGCTGCTCGCCCACAAACACGCGGAAGATCACGGTGGCCTCGCGGCTCTCGTTGTCACGGGCGACCACCTTGAGTTCAAGCTTACCTTTGAAACCCTCCGGGGGTTTGACTTCAAAATTACCCGCCTGCGGGTCAAAGCTTACCCAGCTTGGCAGCGGGCTGTTGTCCGCTTGCGCCGCTTGCAACCTGATCACCGCATTGGCATTGGTGTGGGCAAATGCGTCGTAGGGCAGGCTCACACGGCTGCCCTTGTCGCCATCCACAAATTGGTCGGTCACGCCCTTGAAGACCGTCAAGCCTGGTGTCGAGCTCTCCACCACGGCCGCACGAAAGCCCGCGTTATCGGTCAAAGTGCCTGGAAACGATGCTGCTGGGCTTACGGGCAATTCAATTTTTGCCTCCGAGGGTGGCTGCAGCATTGAATTGAAGACTTGCGGCGGCGTGCGGGTCGGCTCGGACTCGGCTTGCGTTTGCTCGGCCGTCGCAGGGCTTGACTCGGCATTGAGCGATGTTGCCGGTGATGGCACTGGCGTGTCGTCGTCCAGGCCTGAGGTGCTCTGAGCGGGTATGCCCGAAGGCATATTCGGCCCGTATTTTTTTCCGCTGCCGTTATCGACGATGGTCGTCTCTCCGGTGGCGCTATTGGCGGTGTTGGTGCTGTAGGCGGCCTTGAGCGCAAAGCCCTCAGCGCCCTCTTGCAGGGCATCGGCCTCACTGGTGATGGTCACGCGCACATAAACCTGGCCGCTGGCGGGCACCGTCGGCTTGCTCGAGCTGCTGTAGGTGCTCCAGGTGGTGCCGTCGGTGGAGTACTCGATCAGCGTAAAGCCGGCATGGGTGGCCTCGGCATCGCCTACGGCGGCCGTGCCTTGAAGCGAGAGATCCAGCGAGTAGCCGGCATTGCCGGTAATGCTGAACATCGCATAGGTCGAGGCCTCATTGACCGGACCGAAGGCCATAACGCTCAAGGCCCGGTCGTCGTCGAGCACCGTGCCCGAGGGCAGAGCCGGCGTGGCGGTGTTGTTGTTGGCTGCAAAGTAGTCACCGGTGCCATCGTCCTTGATGGTGCCCAGGCCGCCGGTGCCGGCTGTGCCCCCGGTGTTGGCGGCCAGCAGCTTGAAGGTCTCTGGGCCGTCGAGCGCTGCCTCCTGCTCTGGAGTAAGCGCCACACGCACCAGCAAGCTGCCGCTACCGTTGAGGCTGACGACCTGACTGGCGCTGTAGTTCTGCCAGGCGCTGCCGTCAAAGTACTGCAGGCTGGCAAGGTTAGCGCCATCCGTGTTTTGGTTGGCCAGGCTCAGCGTGGTCTGCTGGTTGTTGCCGCCCGTGACGGTAAACACCGCATAGGGCGAGCCTTCGTTGACCGTGAGGTCGCTGACACTCAAGGCCCGGTCGTCGTCGAGCACCGTGCCCGAGGGCAGAGCCGGCGTGGCCGTGTTGTTGTTGGCTGCAAAGTAGTCACCCGTGCCATCGTCCTTGATGGTGCCCAGGCCGCCGGTG
>JBILDR010000307.1:0-3311 GCA_044352515.1 Polaromonas sp. | reverse complement strand
GCTCAAAGTTCCCCCCTGCCGGCACCGCCGCGCGGATGCGGTCGCGGTAGGCCAGGGCCTGGGCCGCGGTGGTGATCGGCGGCTTGAGGTTGGGCATGATGATGGCGCGGCCAAACTGCCGCGCGGTGTGCGCGACCACGGTGCTCAAAACGTCGCCGTCGCGTACATGCAAATGCCAGTCGTCGGGCCGGGTGATGGTGATGCGGGTCATGATGAGCTCTTCAATGTTGAGGGGAATCGCCGCCCCCATGGCGGGCTTGCAGAAAGTGCCAGAGGGCCAGGGCCTCAGCCTTGGCCTTGGACTGCCCCTTGGCCTTGGCTCGGTACAGCCGCACCTGCAAGCCCACCGACAGACCAGTGCCGGCGCTGAGCAACTGGCCCCGGGCCACCTCTTGGGTCACTGCGCTTTGCGGCAGGAAGGCCAGGCCATGGCCTTCCAGGGCCATGGCCTTGAGCCCTTCGGCCATGTCGGTCTCGTAGACCTTGTCCAGATGCACCGGTATGCGGGCCTGCTTGAGCACATGCTCGACCATGCGCCCGAGGTAAGCGCCGCTGGCGTAGGCCAAATAGGGCACCGGCGCTGCGGCCTGGCCGGGCAGGCTCCACAGGGCACTGCCGTCGGCGCTTGGGGCCACCCAGGGGCTGAGCCACTCCTGGCCGAGCACCACCATCTCATAGCGCTGCGGATCGAGTGCGATGGGCTGGGCGTCGTGGTGGTAGGCGATCAGCAGATCACAGCTGCCCTCCACCAGGCGCAGCACCGCATCGTGCACATTGAGCGCGATCAGCCGGCTCTTGATCGGCCCGAACTGCTCGCGCAGCTCGCTCAACCAGGCCGGGAAAAAAGTGAAGGCCAAGGTGTGCGGCACCGCAAATTCAATCATGCCCTGACCGGCGGCCACATGGCCGCGCAGCATGGCCCGGGTGGTCTGCAAGCCCTGCAGCATCTCCAGCGCCTGTGCATATAGCGTCTGGCCGGCTGGCGTGAGGTGGGTGGGGTAAGAGCTGCGATCGACCAGGTCGGTGCCGGCCCAGGCTTCCAGGGCCTGGATGCGGCGCGAGAACGCCGGCTGCGTCACATGGCGCAGCTGCGCCGAACGACTGAAGCTGCGGGTTTCAGCCAGGCTGATGAAATCCTCGAGCCACTTGGTTTCCATGGCGGAAATTATCGCAGCCTCAGGCGGCGACCGGGCCCGGGCGGGTCCACCCCGTCCCCGCCTCGGCCAGGTCCGCATCATCCTCGTGGCCTTCTTGCTGCATGGACCACATGCGGGCGTAGACGCCAGACTGGGCCAGCAACTGCGCATGGGTGCCCCGCTCGACGATGCGCCCGGTCTGCATGACCAGGATTTCATGCGCGTCCACCACCGTCGAGAGGCGGTGAGCGATCACCAGCGTGGTCTTGTTTTGCGCGGCGCTGCGCAACTCGGCCTGGATGGCCCGCTCATTGGCCGAATCAAGCGCTGAAGTCGCCTCGTCAAAAATCAGCACCGGCGGGTTTTTGAGCAAGGTGCGGGCAATGGCCACCCGCTGCTTTTCGCCGCCAGACAGCTTCAAGCCCCGCTCACCCACCATGGTTTCATAGCCCTTGGGTGTGGAGGCGATGAAGTCGTGGATGCGCGCCGCGCGCGCCGCCTCCTCCACCTGCTCGCGGGTGGCATCAGGCCGGCCGTAAGCGATGTTGTAGTAGACCGTGTCGTTAAACAGCACCGTATCTTGCGGCACGATGCCTATGGCTTGGCGCACGCTGGCCTGGGTGACCTGGGCTATGTCTTGGCCGGCGATCAGGATGTGTCCGCCGCTGCGGTGATTGCTCACGTCGTAGAAGCGATAGAGCAAGCGCGCCAGGGTTGATTTACCCGCACCTGAAGGCCCGACCACCGCCACCGTCTTGCCCGCTGGAATGTGAAAGCTCAAGCCGTGCAAGATGGCCCGGTTGGCGTCGTAGCCAAAGTCCACGTTTTCAAAACGCACATCGACCTGACCGGCAGGCAGCTTGAGCGGCTGGGCCCCAGTCGCGTCGGCCACCTCGCGCTCTTTTTCCAGCAGGCGAAACATCTTGTCCAGATCGGTCAGGCTCTGCTTGATCTCACGGTAGATGACCCCGAGAAAGCCCAGCGGAATGTAGAGCTGGATCATGAAAGCATTGACCATGACCAGATCGCCCAAGCTCATGCGGCCGTCGATCACGCCCTGGGTGGCGCGCCAGAGCATGGCCACCAGCGCCACCGCAATGATGAGTTGCTGGCCGGTGTTGAGCAGGCTGAGCGTGGCCTGGCTCTTGATCGCGGCGCGCCGGTAGCGCTCCAGGCTCTCGTCATAGCGCCGCGCCTCAAACGACTCGTTGTTGAAATACTTGACCGTCTCGTAGTTGAGCAGGGAGTCGATGGCCCGGCTGTGGGCCGAAGAGTCGAGCTCGTTCATTTGCCGCCGAAATTGGGTACGCCACTCGGTCACCGTCACGGTAAAGGCAATGTAGAACACCAGCGCAATGATGGTGATGCCCGCAAACCAGACGTCGAATTTGACCGCCAACAAGGTCAGCACCAGCGTCACCTCGATCAAGGTGGGCACGATGCTGTAGAGCGAGTAGGAAATCAGCGAATGCACCGCCCGGGTGCCACGCTCGATGTCGCGCGTCATGCCGCCGGTCTGCCGGTCCAGGTGAAAGCGCAGGCTCAAGGCATGCAGATGATTGAACACCTCCAATGAAATACGCCTGGCCGCGCCTTCGGTGGCCTTGGAAAACACCAATTCGCGCAGTTCGGTGAAGAGCGAGGTCGACAGCCGCAGCAAGCCATAGGCCAGCAGCAAGCCCAGCGGCACCACCCACAGGGCCGCCGCCTGTTTGGTCGCCGGGTTCATGGTGTCGACCAATTCCTTGAGCAGCAGGGGCACGCCCACATTGGCCAGCTTGGCGCCGACCATGAAACTCAAGGCCGCCATCACCCGCCATTTATAGGCCCACAGATAGGGAAACAGGCGCCGCAGGGTGGCCCAATCCGAACGGTCGGCGGCGCTCGCCGCCGCTGGGGTCGCTGGGGTAGGCTCAGGGGAAACAGCTCGATGGCGCATGAAGGAAACCTTGGCAGACAATGCATGTGGGTCTGGTGCCGCACTGCGCAGCGCCTCGCCCATCCAAGGATTGTGCCCATGTCCACCACACCATCGTCCAACAGCCAGACCACCCTACCCTTGCCAGCGGGCTTTCCGCCACCGAGTCAGGGCGAGTTGGTGATGAAGGTCATCCCTATGCCCAGCGATGTCAACGCCAATGGCGACATCTTCGGCGGCTGGGTCATGGCCCAGGT
>JBILDR010000106.1:0-11257 GCA_044352515.1 Polaromonas sp. | reverse complement strand
GCTGGCCATGACGATGGCGGCAAACACCGCCACATAGCCCAGGCCGCCGCGGAAATGACCGATCCAGACCATGGCCGAGTTGACGATGCGCCGACTCATGCCGCCGGCGTTCATCAATTCGCCAGCCAGCATGAAAAATGGCACCGCCATCAGGGGGAAGTTGTCGGCCCCGCTGATCAGGTTTTGCGACACGATCTGGGTGTCGAAGTTGTCCAGATGCAGCATCAGGGCCACGCCGGAGACGATGAGCGAAAACGCCAGCGGCATGCCCAGGGCCATGGCGCCGAGCAGCGAGACGATGAAGACGAGGACGGTCATGTGCGCTTGTGCTCCGCGCTCGGCCGGGGGAGCACTTCCTCGCTGTCCTGAATTTGAATCAGATCGGATTCATTGAACCGGCCGCGTGCCAGCGCCAGCAGCTTGCCCAGGATCATCAGGCCCATGGCCAAGCTGGTGATATAGCCGATGCCGTAGACCCAGCTCATCGGGATCTCGGTGACCGGCGAGCGCGTTGTGGCATTGATGCCGTGCTGCTTGAAGGTGCCGTAGAACATGAGGCAGCAGCAGCCCAGCATCAGCAGGTTGGAGATGGCAAAGGCGATCTTCTTGCCACGCAGACTGAGCTTGCGCACCACCGAATCGAGCCCGAGGTGCGCGTTCTCACGCAGGGTGACGATGGCGCCTAAAAAGGTGATCCAGATGAAGAGGTAACGTGAGAGCTCTTCCGAGCTGATGATGCCGTCGTTGAAGCCGTAGCGAAGGACGACATTGCCAAAGACCATGATGACCATGATCGAAAGCATGATCACCAAAGTGAACTCGGCAAGCTTAAAAAACAGGTCGGTGAGCTTTTTCATGAACGAAGCATCAATGAGGCCCCCTCTCGGGAGGGGGCCTTCAAACTCAAGCAATTACTTGGTGCCTTCGATAGCCTTGAGCAGGGCCGGGCCGCTTTTCTCGCCGAAGGTCTTGGCGATTTCGGCCGAGACGATTTTCTGGAAGGGCGCCATATCCACGTTCTCGATCACCTGCATGCCCGACTTCTTGAGGTCGGCGATCACCTTGCCGGCGTTCTGCGCGTTCAGGTTGCGCTGGAAGGTGGCCGCCTCGCGGGCTGCGTCCACCACGATCTTCTGGTAGTTGGCCGGCAGGCTGTCGAACTTGGCCTTGTTCATCGCCACCACCAGGGGCGAGTACACATGGTTGCTCACCGTCAGGTGCTTTTGCACCTCGTAGAACTTGGACGACCAGGTCACATTGATCGGGTGCTCCTGCGCGTCAAAGGTGCCGGTTTCCAGGGCGGTGTAGAGCTCGGCGATCGGCATGGGCGAGGGGTTCATGCCCAGCAGCCTGAAGGCCTGGATGTGATACGGGTTGGGGGTCGAGCGGATCTTCAGCCCCTTGAGATCCTCGGGCTTGTTGACCGGGCGCTTGTTGTTGGTGAAGGCCCTCCAGCCGTTTTCCCAGTAGGCCAGGCCTTTGAGCCCGTGCGGGGCCAATTCGTTGAGCACACCGGTGCCGACCGCTCCGTCGAGCACGTTGTAGGCATGCTGGGCGCTGCGAAACACAAAGGGCAGTTCCATCGCGGCGGTATTGGGCACGATGCCGTTGAAGTTGGAGGCGCCGCTGGAGACGATGTCTATGGTGCCGCCGCGGGTGCCGTTGATCATGGCCGCGTCGTTGCCCAGTTGGTTGGCTGGGAAGATGGTGATTTCCACATCGCCATTGGTGCGCTGCTTGACCAACTCGGCCAGCTTCATGGCTGCGGCGTGCTGACCATCGGTGGCGTTGACCGCATGGCCCATTTTTAGGTTGAACTTGGCGGCCAGGGCGCTGGAGCCAACGGCCGTCATGAGGCAGGCCATCAAGATGCGTGAAAGTTTCATGGGAGTCTCCTGGTTAGAAATCGATAGCGGAATCAGTCGGTGGGCAGTGCGTATTCGTCCGCACTGAAGACGGTGTGAAACACGGTGCCATCGAACATGGCGATCAGCGCCTTGGAAACCTCTTTGCTTTCCAGGCGCACCGGCGAGGCCAGGGCCAGTTCGATGGATTCACGGCTGGGGTAGCGCACCGACAGCACCATGCCAAAGTGCGGCTGGCTTACATCGCTTTCGACCTGCCTGAGTACCCGCACTTCCTGGGCGCCGGGAAAGCGTGTCCACAGCGGCACCAGCTTGTCGCGGATGTATTGGTTGAAGGCTTGCTCTTGGCCCGGTCGCACCTGGCCCTGAAAAAATGCGCAGCGAATGAACATCGGCTTCCTGGGGGTATCGATTCAAAGACTGGCTGGTAGGCCAGGGTGGACCTGCAGGGCCGCTAAGGTCTCGTCGACCAACTGGCTCACCGGTTCGGTGATGGCTAAGGCGATGACGTCTTCCTCGTCGGCGGTGGGCCGCTCGAGCGTGCGAAATTGGCTCTCTAACATCTGTGGCTGCATGTAGTGGCCAGCCCGCCGGGCCATGCGCTGGCTGATCAGCTCGTAGCTGCCTTCCAGAAAAACAAAACGCACCTCACCGGCCTGTGCGCGTATGCGGTCGCGGTAGATTCGGCGCAGGGCAGAGCAGGCCACCACCCGGCCGGGCCATGGGCTGTCTGCCAGGTAGGCGCCGATGCGATCGAGCCAGGGCCAGCGGTCGGCATCTTGCAAGGCAATGCCGGCGCGCATCTTGGCCACGCTTTCGGGCAGGTGCAGGTCGTCGCCGTCCATCACCTGCAGACCCAGTCGCTCACCCAAAGCCAGGCTCAGCGTGGACTTGCCGCTGCCCGACACGCCCATGATGACCAGGCGCAGTGGCAAGCTCGGCTCGCTCATGTCAGCGCGCACGGGCGGCCGTCCATTCGGGCACCGGGGTGAGCAGCGCCTGACCTTCAATGCCGGCGCGCATATTGGCAAAGGCCAGGTCGGCCATGGCTTGGCGGGTCTGCGCGGTGGCACTGGCCATGTGCGGGGTCAGCACCACCTGCGGCATGGCCCAAAGTGCCGAGGGCACGCGCGGTTCGTCGGCAAACACATCGAGCCCGGCCCCTGCGATGGTGCCTTGCGTCAGGGCCTCGATCAGGGCCTGTTCGTCAACCACGCTGCCGCGCGCCACATTGATCAAGAAGCCTTGGGGCCCCAGGGCTTGCAGCACCTGGGCGTTGATCAGGTGCCGCGTGCCGGCCCCCCCTGGGGTGATGACCACCAGGAAGTCGGACTGGCTCGCCAAGCTGGCCGCGTCGGGGAAATAGCGGTGGCTCAGTTCGGCCTTGGGGGAACGCGCGGTATATGAAATCGACATGCCGAAGGCCTGAGCCCGTTGTGCGATCGCCTGACCGATGCGACCCATGCCCACGATGCCCATTCGCGCCCCTGATACCTTGCGCCCCAGTGCCAGCGGCCCTTGGGGCCAGCGTCCGGCCCGCACGAATTGGTCAGCCAGAGCAATCTGCCGGCCCACGGCCAGCACCAGACCCATGGCCAGGTCGGCCACGTCCTCGGTCAGCACGCCCGGTGTGTGGGTTACGGGGATGCCTTGTTCGATGGCTGTTGGTATATCGACGCCGTCGTAGCCGACCCCAAAAACTGACACCACGCGCGCCTGTGGCAATTGCCGCAGCAAGCTGCCAGGCACCAGCGCCTCCCCCGTGCCCGCCACGCCCAGGATGCGCGGTGCAAGTGCCGCGAAGGCCTGCGGGTCGGTCTCGTGCGTGCGGTCGTGAACCGTGTAAAGGCTGTCAAGGGCCTGGCGGTAGAAGGGGTGCAACTTGGCCACCGCCAGCACATCGGGTCTGGACAAAATTTACTCCTGAAGGTATTGGATAGCGCTATCCAAAGAAGCTGGAAATTGCGCGGGATTTCCCTTCAGCCTGGGATTTTTGCGCTTTAAAGCCCTGGACCTATTCAGGATAGGGCTCGCCAGCTTTCTTGGATAGCGCTATCCTACCGACCTAGTAACTGACATCTTCTGAGGACTAACCCTTGCCCGCTGACCGTTCATTGCCTGCCCTGCGCCGCCGCGCCACCGGCCGGGTCACCCTCAGCGATGTGGCCCGCGCTGCCGGGGTGAGCACCAGTACCGCCTCGCGGGCGCTGCGCGGCGAGCGGGCGGTGGCGCCGGAGCTGATCGCGCAGGTGCAAACGGCTGCCCAGCGCCTGGCTTATGTGCCCGACCCGGCGGCGCGAGCCCTGGCCTCGCGCCGCAGCGACCATGTGGCGGTGCTGATTCCGCTCTTGTCCAACACCCTGTTTGTCGACTTGCTGGAGGCGGCGCAGAAAACCCTGCGCGCCCAGGGCTACCAAACCCTCATGGGCGTGACCCACTACGACCGTCAGGAGGAAGAGCAACTCCTGCGCGATCTTTTGCAGCACAGACCGGCAGGCCTGTTGGTGACCGGGCGCGATCACAGCCCGGCCAGTATCGATTTGATGACCAGGGTGCCCTGTGTGCACCTGATGGACCTGGCCGAGCCGGGCGGGGCGGTGCCGAGCTACAGCGTCGGCTTTGACCAGGCCGAGGCCGGCGCCGAATTGACCCGTCACCTGCTCAGCCGCGGCTACCGCCGGGTGGCTTTTGCCGCTGCCCAGCTTGATGCCCGGGTGATGCAGCGCATGAGCGGCTGGCGCAGCGCTTTGCAGGCCGCCGGAGCCTACAACCCGACCTTGGAATGGCTCAACCCCGCCGCCTCCTCGCTGGCGCTGGGCGGGCAGATGTTCGAGCAGATCGTGCAGCAAAGACCTGCGGTCGATGCGATTTTCTTTTGCAACGATGACCTGGCCCAGGGCGCGCTCCTTAGCGCGCTGCGCCGGGGTATTCGGGTGCCCGAGCAGGTGGCCATCGTCGGCTTCAATGACCTGACCGGCAGCGACCAGACCCTGCCGGCGCTGACCACGGTGCGCACACCGCGCGCGCGCATCGGCGAGGCAGCCGCGCAGATGCTGCTGGGTCTGATCAAGGGCCAGCAGCC
This sequence comes from Polaromonas sp., assembly GCA_044352515.1. Classification (GTDB taxonomy): domain Bacteria; phylum Pseudomonadota; class Gammaproteobacteria; order Burkholderiales; family Burkholderiaceae_C; genus Polaromonas. The sequence continues at coordinate 6,310 of JBILDR010000106.1, read as the reverse complement.
TGAGCAGGCCCAGCTGGACCTGGGTTTTGAGCTGGTCGTTCGGGCCAGCGCCTGAGCCGGGCGGCTCAGTTCAGTTGGTTGACCAGCGGCTGGCCCTTGGTCAGGCGGGTGATGTTGTCGGCCAGGGTCTGCTGACGGCGCTTGAGGGTGCCCCGGGTCCAGCCCGACATGTGCGGCGTCATCAGCAGATTGTCCAGTGAGGCAAAGTCCAGCTGCGAGGGCGCAGCGGTGGTTTGGCCCGCCTGCGGGTATTGGTACCAGGTGTCGATGACCGCGCCGGCGATGCGTTTTTGGACGAGGGCCTCAAACAGCGCGTGCTCGTCGAGCACCGCGCCGCGCCCCACATTGATGATGACCGCGTCCGGCCGCATGGCTGCCAGCTCTTGATGGCCGACCAGGCCCCGGGTTTGCTCGGTCAAAGGCAGGGTCAGCACCACCGCATCGGCGCTGGCCATGAACGCCGTCAGATCACTCAGGGGCCACACTTGGTCCACGCTGGGGTGTGCCACCGGGCTGCGGTTGCAGGCGTGCACCCGCATGCCAAAAGCCTTGGCCCGCTCGGCCAGGGTGCGGCCGATATGGCCCAGGCCGATGATGCCCAAGGTCTGCGCGCCCAACTCGGTGCGCAGCGCGTCAGGCGCGCCGGCCCAGTAAGTCCAGCGCTGCTGCCGCAGATCGGCATCGGCCCGCTGCAGCGGCACATGGCGGGCCAGCAGGGCGGCCATCACATATTCGGCGATCGCGTTTTCATGGCCAAAGCAGTTGCACAAGGGGCAGCCCGGTGGCAGCAAGGTGGTGTCGATGGCGTCGGTGCCCGCCGCTGGCGCCAGGTAGAGCTTGAGCTGCTGCGGGCGCGGCAGATCGGCCTGCAAGCGTATGCCGACGATCACATCGGCCGCCTCAAAGGCCGAGCGCTCGCCGGGCAAGTCCAGCCGGTCGCTCAGGGTCTGGATCTCATGGTCGGATCCGATGAGTTCTTCCATGCCAGGTCGGAACTGGCTGGCATTGGGGCCGTGAAAAACAATGCGAAGGCGATTCATGGGGCTCACGGCGCGTAGCTGCTGGGTGGTGGTGACCGGACTATAGGGGAAAGGGATAGAGATGGAGGAGGTTGACCAGGCTCCTCAATATTCTTTACCTTCTTCTCTGACTGCTGGAATTAGGATATTTGCCCGCCCGGCAGTAAATCTTAGGCGCCTGCTGTTGCAGTGCGCCCACCTAGCTTGGGGCAGGCGGGATTCGACCGCACTTGGCAGACCCACCGATCCACCGCTGCCTCAAGGTGTTGTTGGCTTGAGTTCGAATTCAATCCTCAGCAGTCCTGACTCGACTGTATTTTGTAAATACAATATGACGACTTGGGATCCATCAAAACGCGAACTGAATCTCAAAACACATGGTCTTGACTTTCATGGGTGCGAGTCCATCTGGGATCACTTCACTGTGACCCGCGAAGATCAACGGCAAGACTATGGTGAGAAAAGGCTGGTTTGCTTCGGTCTTCTGGGTGCCGATGTGGTGGTAATGGTCTACACCGAGCGGCCGAGAGGACCTCACATCATTTCACTTCGGAAGGCACAAAAGCATGAAGCCCGCTACTACCGTCAGATTGCCAAAGAAAACCTCGGCTAAGGTTAACGATCTAGACAACCCGGCTTGGACGGAAGGCATGCTTGGCGCCCCCGTCCTCAAGAAGGGGCGAGGGCTTCAGGTGGCACCTACGAAAGTGCTGACCAGCATTCGTCTTGATGTGGATGTCCTGGATTTCTTTAAATCTCAGGGGGCTGGCTACCAGTCTCGCATTAATGCGACCCTGAGAAAAGTCGTTGAGCGAAGTTTGGCAGGTCCTGTGGATGGATCCAAGCGTAAGCGAGCGTCAGAATGACCCGTGGTGAAGCGTAAGGCTCTTGCTGTACGGCCTTGCCGTATCCATTTCGATGTGGGTATGAGAATTCAGCGACTGTGCAAACCGCCCCGACCTAGGACCTGAGCGCCGCCTTGAGCTGTTCGATCCGGTCCTGCCCCCAAAACATCTGCTCGCCCACAAAAAACGTGGGCGCTCCAAAAACGCCGCGATCGACCGCTTGCGTGGTCACGTCCTTGAGCCTGTCTTTGGTGGCCTGCTCATTGGCAAGGTCGAGCAACTGCGCCGGATCGAAATCGGCTGCGCTCAGCACGCCGGCCACCACGTCTGCGTCGTTCATGTTCAGGCTGTCTACCCAGATCGCCTTGTAGATCGCGTCCATGAAATCATGCATGCGGGCGTCTGAACGCATCTGCAGGCCAGTGAGCATGCGCATGAGGGTGGTGGTGATGATGGGGAAGTGCGGGTTGGTGTTCAGGGGAACGCCATAGCTGTCTGCAAAGCGCTTGAAGTCGACGAAGATGTATTTGCCTTTGGCCGGGACGCTCACTGGCGAAGCATTGCCAGTGGCCTTGAAGACGGCGCCCAGCAGCATAGGCAGATAAACCGGGCTGGCTCCGGTTTCGGCCTTGATGTTCTCCAGCTGGGTATGGGCCAGGTAGCTGGCCAGGCTGCCAAAGTCGAAGTAATAGTCATAGGTCTTGGTCATCGTGCTGTCCTTTTCTGCAGGTCAAAATTTTTCCATATAGGGGCGCAGATCGAGTTCGTGTGTCCATGCGTCTCGGGGCTGCTGGTGGAGCATCCAATAGGCGTCGGCAATGTGTTCAGGGTCCATGATCCCGCCCTGGTCCTTCAATGCATAGCGCTCAGGAAACTGGCTGCGTATGAAGTGGGTATCGATGGCGCCGTCGATGATGGTGTGCGCCACATGGATGCCCATGGGGCCGAGTTCTCGGGCCATGCTTTGAGCCAGGCTGCGCAGCGCCATCTTCCCGCCGGCAAAGCCTGCAAAGTTTGCGCTGCCCCGCAGGGAGGCGCTGGCGCCGGTAAAGATGATGGTGCCCTTATGCGTCGTCCCTTGCCTGCCTGGGTCGCCGGGCCTAACCCTGGCAACCATGCGCTTGGCCACTTCGCGCCCTGTTAAAAAACCAGCCAGACAGCACATCTCCCAGATTTTGGTGTAGCGCTGCGCAGTCTCTGTCAGGATGCTGTTGGGGGAGTTCGCACCGATGTTGAAGACCATCACTTCAATGGGGCCGATATCGCGTTCGATGTGTTCGACCAGAGCGACGACCTCGTCTTCCCTGCGAGCATCCGATCCAAAGCCGTGGGCCGTGCCGCCGGCCTGGCGTATCTGGGCCAGCAGCGGCTCCAGCTTTTCCTGTGTTCTGCGACTGACGCAGGCGGTATAACCTTCGCGCGCAAAGCGTCTGGCGACCGCGCCACCGGTGGCATCACCCGCGCCTATGACCAGGCAGACTTTTGATGGAGACATGGTGTGCCCGGGTTCAGCGCGGCCCGGACTCGGACTCGATGAGCGCAATCACCGCGCTGATGTCTTGCTCGCCCATGCCCTGGCTCAGCGCCCGCCGAAAGTAGGGCGCTGCGGTGTCGAACAGGGGGCTGGCGCAGCCCAGATCGCGGGCCATCTGCTCGCCCAGGTTCAGGTATTTGTCCAGGGTGTTGAAAGGCCCGGGTGCCGGCGAGAACTTGCGCTCGGCCATCATCGGTGCCCGAATCGCGAACATGGTCGAGTTGCCCGCGCCTTGTGCGATCACTTTGGCCACCAGTGCAGGGTCGAAGCCGGCGCGTGCGCCCAGGTTCATGGCTTCTGCGGCGGCCAGGGTGTGTATGGTCAGCAGGTAGTTGGCAATCAGCTTCATCGCCACCGCTGAGCCGTAAGGCCCGAGGTGAAACTGATTGTCGGTGATGGCTTTAAGCACGGGGCCGCATTCATCGACCAGGCCTGCCTCGCCGCCGAGATACAAGGCGGCTTTGCGGGCGCTGACCATGGGCGGTGAGCCGCTGACCTCGGCTTCCAAAACCCGTGCGCCGCGCTCGCTCAGTCTTGCGGCCTGTTCGAGCTTGAAAGCGCGGCTGTAGGTGCCCAGCTCGATCACGATCTGACCGGACTTGAGGTGCGCGAGTACGCCGTCGCTACCGTCGAGCGCGCTGCGCTGCGCGGCTTCATCGGGCAGGCACAGCAGCAGGATGTCGCAGGCGCTTGTGACTTCGCCGGGGCTGGTCAATCGCTGGCCACCCGCAGCTTCGAATTCGGGGGCGGCCGAGCGGCGGTAGCCCGCTACGGCATAGCCGGCCTGCAAAAGATTGCGGGCTACCGGCAGGCCGAGCTGGCCCAGGCCGATCAGCCCCAGGGTGGGTAATGCTTGTGACACGAGACGGTCCTTTCTGCGCAGAACTTTGTGTGTGGGCGATTTTGCACGCTGGCGCGATGGCCTTGGGCCATGGGCCCATTTTGTCCCTGAAGGGACAAGCGCCCGAGCCCGCAGCTTGTTGGCGCCGCTCAAATGCGCGAAAGTGCCCCCATCAGCTTAGGCGCGAGCAGGGCACGGTGTGAGATGAACGAAACCTTTGACTATGTGATCGTCGGCTCCGGCCCGGCCGGCTGCGTGCTGGCCAAACGCTTGAGCGAGGATACGGGCGTGAGTGTCTGCCTGCTGGAAGCGGGCGGGCCCGACCGCAGCCCCTATGTGCGCATGCCGGCGGGCTTCGTCAAGATGCTGGACAAGCCCGCCTTCATGGGCTTTTACCCCACCGAAGCCATACCTTCTGCAGCGGGGCGCAGCCTGCGCATCCCGCAAGGCCGTATCGTGGGCGGCTCCAGCTCTATCAACGGTCTGGCTTACTCGCGCGGCCAGCGGCAGGACTTTGACGACTGGTCGGCCTGGGGCAATCCTGGCTGGAGCTACCGCGAGGTGTTGCCGTATTTCATGCGCTCGGAGCGGCGCATAGGCGCAGCGGATGAGCGCTTTCGGGGCCGCAGCGGCGAGCTGCCGGTGAGCAATCCGGATTGGCCCAGCGCGCTGTGCGAAGCCTTTATTGCGGCAGCCGGCCAGCAGGGCTTTGCCCGCAACCCCGACTACAACGGCGCCGAGCAGGATGGTGCGGGCTATTTCCAGCGCATCATCGAAGGCGGGCGGCGTGTTAGCTGCGCCGATGCGTTTTTACGGCCGGCCCTGGCCACCGGCCGGGTGCAGCTTAAGCTGCACGCCGAGGCCGAGGCGCTGCTGTTTGACGGTCTGCGCGCCACCGGCGTGGCCTACAGACAGGACGGGCAGGTGCAGCAGATATATGCGCGGCGCGAGGTCTTGTTGTGTGCAGGCACCATCAACAGCCCTAAGCTGCTGCAGCTTGCCGGCATAGGCCCCGCGCCAGCCTTGCAGGAGCTGGGCATTTCGGTGCGCCAGCACCTGCCGGGGGTGGGCGAGAATTTGCGTGACCACTACACGGTGCGCATGGTGGCGCGCGCCCGCGATGTGGCCACGCTCAATGAATATTCCCGCGGCTGGCGCTTGGGCCTGGAAGCCCTTAAGTGGCTGGCCGGGCGGCCCAGCATATTGGGTTTGAGCCCCTCGCTGGTTCACCTGTTTTGCAGGTCGCGGCCCGAGCTCGACCGGGGCGACATTCAGGTGCTGTTCACCCCGGGTAGCTACAAGGAGGGCCGCAGCTATGTGCTTGACGACCACCCCGGCATGAGCTGCGGGGCCAGGCAGCAAAGGCCTTTTAGCAGCGGCTATGTGCGCCTGAGCTCGCCCGATCCGCAGGCGGCACCACGGGTCCAACCCAACTATCTGAGCGATCCGCGTGACCCGCCGGTACTGCTGGCGGCGCTGCGTCTGGCCCGCCAGCTCCTGCACAGCCCCACCCTGGCGCGCTACTTCCACAGCGAGACCTTGCCCGGCCCGCAGGTACAAACCGACGACGAGTGGCTGGACTTTGCCCGCCGGCGCGGCTCGACCGCCTATCACCTGGTGGGTACCTGCAAGATGGGGCCGGCTGATGATGCGATGGCGGTGGTCGATGCGCAGCTACGGGTGCGCGGGCTAGAGCACTTGCGGGTGGTCGACGCCTCGGTCATGCCCCAGGTGCCCTCGGCCAACACCATGGCGGCTACCCTGATGGTGGCCGAAAAAGCCGCTGACATGATTCGGGGGCGGCAGGTGGCTGAGGCGGCTGAGGTGTAGTGGCGAGCATGCTTTGCTCGTGGCAATGAATGCCTTGTGGGAGCGCCGCCTCGGCGCGATGGGGCCCTTGATTAAGCGCTGCATCGCCGCGAGGGCGGGGCTCCTACACCTATTCTGAGGCTCCCACGCCCACTTTGAGGCTCTCATACCCACTTTGAGGATGCGCTGCTTTTTTGTGGGAGCGCCGCCTCGGCGCGATGGGGCCTTTGATGGAGCGCTGCATCGCCGCGAGGGCGCGGCT
>JBILDR010000105.1:0-11262 GCA_044352515.1 Polaromonas sp. | reverse complement strand
CCTGCTGGCCAGCGAACTGGCCGCAGCTTTGGCTGGCGGCGTGACCAGCCTGGTCTGCCCGCCCGACACCGACCCCGTTCTTGACGAGCCCGGCCTGGTCGACATGCTGCGCTCGCGCGCCGAGCGCTTGCAAGGCGCGCGCGTGCTGCCCCTGGGCGCGCTCACCCGCGGCCTCAAGGGCGAGTCGCTCACCGAAATGATGGAGCTCACCGAGGCCGGTTGCGTCGGCTTCAGTCAAGCCGAAGTGGCGCTCAAGGACACCCAGGTCCTGCAGCGTTCGATGCAGTACGCCGCCACCTTTGGCCTGTCGGTGTGGCTGCGCCCACGCGACCCCTGGCTGGGCAAGGGCGTGGCCGCCAGCGGCGCGCTGGCCACCCGCCTGGGCCTGAGCGGTGTGCCGGTGGTCTCGGAGACGGTGGCGCTGCACACCTTGTTTGAACTGGCGCGCACGACCCGGGTGCGCCTGCATGTGTGCCGCATCAGCAGTGCGGCCGGCGTGGCCTTGGTGGCCGCGGCCAAGGCCGAAGGCTTGGCCGTCAGCTGTGATGTGAGCATCAACAATCTGCTGCTGACCGACGCCGACATTGGCTACTTCGACAGCCGCATGCGACTGGAGCCGCCGCTGCGCCAGCAGCGCGACCGCGATGCCCTGAGCCAGGCGCTCAAGGACGGTGTGATCGACGCGCTGGTGTCTGACCACACCCCGGTCAAAGACGACGCCAAGGCCCTGCCTTTTGCCGAAGCCGAACCCGGCGCTACCGGGCTTGAACTGCTGTTGGCACTGGCCTGCAAATGGGGTCAGGAGCAGGGCCTGAGTCTGGCGCAGACCCTGGCTTGCGTGAGCAGCGGGCCGGCCCGTGTGCTGGGCAGCGCGCTCGGCAGCTTGCAAGGCAGTTGCGGCCAACTGCAACCCGGTGCGCTGGCCGATCTGTGCATCTTTGACCCTGGCGCCAGCTGGTCGGTCGAGCCCGCCGCCCTGCGCAGCCGCAGCCGCCACACGCCCTTTGAAGGCCATGCCTTGGCGGCGCGGGTGCGCTGGACGCTGGTGGGCGGCCGCATCGCCTACGAGGAGGGCTAAGGTGAGCGCCATGCGCTACGGCTGGCGGCCGCGCGTGGCGCTCAGGCTGGCCTTGATCCTGGTGCACATCCTGCGCGGCTTTTGGATCATCCGGCTGCATTTTCCGAGGCTTGAGCCCACAGAGCAGCAGCGCCATGTGCAGCGCTGGGCCACGCAGATGCTCAGTGCCATGGGCATCGAGCTCGACCACCAGGGCCAACGCCTTCCCGAAGGCCCGCTGCTGCTGGTGGCCAACCATATCTCCTGGCTCGACATTTTGGTGCTGCACGCCAGCGGCTACTGCCGCTTCATCTCCAAGGCCGATGTGCGGCGCTGGCCCCTGATCGGCTTCATGGCCCATGGCGCCGGCACCTTGTTCATCGAGCGCGAATCGCGGCGCGACGCACACCGGGTGGTGCACCACATGGCCGAGCGCCTGCAAGCGGGCGATGTGCTGGCCGTCTTTCCTGAAGGCACCACCGGCGACGGCATCTCGCTCAAGCCCTTTCACGCCAACTTGATCCAGGCCGCCATCCTGGCCGGCGCACCGGTGCAGCCGGTGGCGCTGCGCTTTGTCGATGGTGCCACCGGCCAGACCAGCCACGCCCCGCGCTTTATTGACGACGACACCTTGGTCGGCTCGGTCCTGCGCACCCTGGCCGCTGGTCAGCTGCGCGCCCAGGTGGTCACCGGCGAGCCCGAACACCACGCCGGCCGCGATCGCCGGCAATGGGCGCAAGAGCTGCGCGAGCGGGTGCATGCGCTCAGGGCAGATGGGTCGACGGGGTGAGGCTAGCGCGGCAGGCGCAGATGCCTGGAGCAGCGCCTAGCGTTTTTTGCTTTCTGTAGGCTCAAGCCTTGAGGGCAAGCTGGCGACACAGCTGCGCCAATGGCACAGCCTCGGTGCCCGGACTCAGTGCAAAGCTGTCTTGTCCTGGGTAGACGATCCACTGGCGGCTGGGCTTGAGGTCCTCGCAGGCGATGTAAAAACCGCGGTCTACTTTAGGTAAGAGTTTGGAAAAGACACCTCGCTTAATCATTCTTGTGTTTTATGCACTCATATGCTGAAAATACAAGGCTAAATGCCTTTGGCGCCAGGGTAGCGCCGTCCTGTGGCGCCTGCCTCTGGCCCCTGAAGACTGAATTTGCCCGCAGGCCCCCTGCGGCTTATGTGCCTGTAGCAACCAGCAGTATCTAACGGGCGCCTAGCTGCTTTGCGGGCGACAACTATTCTTACGCGGCGGCAGCTGAGCCTTACGCCCTATGTTGCTCAGGGCTCACCGAAGCTCCAGGAACGTCTGGGCATCTACACCAGCTTGCTTGAGGATAGCGCGCAGGGTGCCTTCGGGCATGTCGCCTGGATGGTTGGGGATGGTCGTGTATTTTTTCAGCGCTGGGTTGAACCATATTTCATGCGACCCAGCCGCTTGGCGATGGAATTGAAGGCCAAGCTGTTTGAGCCGCTTAATGATGTCCTTGTACCGAAAACCTGCAAGGGCGCCCATCAGCTGGCCACGATCAACGGGTAGTCGAAGACCTCGCGGGCGGGCGGCAGTGCCACCGCGTCGGAGCCGTTGCGCGCCTCCAGTAACTTCTTGGCCACATCGCGTGCAATCTCGATGGTCTCCTGAATGGTTCTGCCTTGGGCTACCAGCCCTTGAACCTCATCACTGGTGGCCAAGTACATACCCTCGGGCAGCTTTTCGATGTGCAACTGAATCATGTGTTCCATGCTGATGACCTTTTCAAGTGCCTTGAATTGCTTTGCTCCAGCGGGTCAAGCCGCGTAGCCTTCCAACCTAAGCCCCGCCGTACCCAAGTGGTTCCAAAGATAGCACGGCTCCTGGGGTCGGCCGAGTTGGTGGTGGCGATGGCACATCGACCAAAGCCGGCCGGTGCCGCGCACATAGAGTACTGGCGAGTCGGTCAACCGTTTGCTTCGACAGGCCCGCCCGGTCTGCAGGCGGATTCGTCTCACCGCGCCATGTCGCCGCCCGAATCGCTCAGGCACGCTGTTGGAGCTTGAGCGTCTGCCGAATGCCCTGGGCCCGCTGAAAGCTCTTGTGCATCCGCATGACCTCTTGGGCGAAGTCTTCTCGGGACACCGCGCTTCCGTGCCCCGACACCAGGCGGGCCATGTCGTGCTTGCCGGGCTTGACCCGCAGCATATGCCCCACGCTCCTGTGAAACAGCCGATGCCGAGCCAACCAAGTGAAGGCTTCGGTCCCTCCCTGTGGTGCGACCCAGTTCAGCAACCAAAGGTAAGGCCCGCTGCATTTGTCTTGCAGTGACAGGCTGTGTGGGTCAGCGATGTAGCTGACTTCAGCCTCCTCGCTCAGATGCCCCCAAGATCAATAGCCCGCCGGGCGGTCTTGCTGCGTCAGTAGAACAAATTTATTCAGTTGGACGCTGCTCATCACCTCCTGCTCCAGCAGCGCCAGATCCCAGGACCGGTGCAGCCTGGAGCGAGCCCAAAGCCAGGCAGCCATGCCAACGATTTCCCAGTGGCTACAGCGCAAGGGCGAGCTTTCTGTGGGGAAGTGACATTCAAAACCACGGTGTTCGATCTTCATCTTGAGGACTCGGGATGAGGCTTGTAAGTAGCCCTTCAAAAAGACAGAAATAAATTTTTTAATTCTTTGTAGCTATATTGCTTGGTGTGCTGGTTTACCGGTGCCTTGTGCACTGAGTTCGGGTCTCAAGTCTCCCGACAAAGCCATTGCGCATCGCCTTGACTGATCTTCAAACTTTTAATCTATCAAGCTTCTCAACATCATGAGCCTCAATTTCAAACCCATGCTTGTTCTGGCCCTGGCCAGTTTGTTGGTCGCCTGCGGCGGCGGTGGCGGCGACGGCAGCAGCACCTATACCGTCACTCGAAACTGGGAGGGAACGACCTACAGCTGTCCCAGCCAGTCCACCTACGATGTGTGCCGGGCGGGTGATTGTTCGCAATGCACCTGTACCGTGGGCTGTGACGCCAGTGCAGCCAAAGCCAAGCTGAAGGTGACGCTGACGCCCGCCACCCTGGCCGTGGACCAGCCGGGCACACTTACCCTTGCCTTGGGTAATTCGGCGGCGGTGAATCAGACGGTGAGCTTCACGCTCAACTACCCGGCCGGCGGGGTGGGTTACAGCGCGTTTTCCTTTTCTGCGCCCTGCACCACACCGGCGCTGAACGTGGGCGGGCAAAGCTTCATCGCCACCGTGGTGGTGCCGGCCAACACCACCGCGTGTACCTTTGAAGCGCAAAAGCAATTCACTGCCGCCGCCAGCCCTGTTCAGTTCACTCTGACCGGCCTGGACAAGGTGGAGCTCGACGGTCGCTTGCCGAACGTGACGGTGACGCCCTGAGCCAAGGCTTTGCAGTGGCAATCAGTTGCTGCAAGGTCCCCGCGTGACATCACTTAACCATCCTGATCAATCCCAATATGCAAATCCACATATTGCGCCATTTTTTTATCCTTTCGTCGGCTTGCAGCGCAGTTCTTCTTGCTGTTGGTTGCGCCCCCGTCAAGTACCACGCTTTACCCGAAGGTCGCCCCAGTGCCGAATTGGTGGTGGCCATGCCGCCTGGCAGCCCTCCTGATAGCTATGTGATCCTCAGTGCCTATGGGCGGCCCGAGCAATGTCAGGATTCGAAGTTGCTGCCTAACCGGACGGCCAGCCCTATTGAGCCAGCGATCAACCAGCTAGAGGCGGGCCGCCTGCAAACCGTGCGAATGACCTTGATGCGGCGCGGGACCAACGGCCATCAGTCGCAATGCGCGGGCATGGTGGGTTTTTTGCCAGAGGCTGGTGCGCGCTACGAAATCAATCCTTTGAACCAAGCTTTGCAGTGCGTACCCGCCCTGTGGCGGCAGGGCCCCGACGGCGCGCGCCTGGCGGCAGAGTACAAACTGCGCACACCCGCCGCTGTCGGCTTTTCTGCCAACAACACCGGCGACTGCGTCGATAGGATGGTGCTCAAATGAAGCGCCGGAAAATCCTCCTGACTGGGCTGGTCTTGCTAAATCTAGGGCTCGGAGGCTGTGCTACTCAATCGCGCACCATGCCCATGGTGGAGTTAGCAAAAGATTTTTTCGGCAGCGGTTTACCCAATGAAAACCGAGCCTTTGTCTCCATCGCCGACCCCATCACAGAGGCTACAGCGGTGAGAGCCAAGGTGGTGTTTTACAGGGTCTCTACGCCACCAGGCATTCGGCCCGAGAGTCGCGAACAACACGTTGCTACGGTGCTGAACGCCCTACAGCGTTTAGGGGTGCGGCGCCCGATAAGCAGCAGCGAACTGCAAACTTTGCTCCAAGCGCGAGGCGTAAAGTTCAGTTTTGACCGAGAGCCCGATCCCAGTGAATGGCCCTTGGCAGAAATCGAACTTGGCCCGTTCCTGGTGCTGAATGTCGATTATGGTTTCCTGTACGGCAGCCGTCGTTATGTGCGCATACAGGCCCAAGACTCCACGCAGGGCCGTGTGCTGTTCGATGGCAGTTATGACACCATCATCTGGAACGACGTCAGAGGCGAACTCTTTTACCCGGCCATGAATCTGTATGCCAACTGGATCAACGACAAGTTGCGCCTCAGGCCCTAAAGGAAAATACCACCACGTGCGTTTCAGCAGTGCGCCCGCTTCGCCTGGCAAAAGACGCGGCTCTATCTGGGTAGCAATTCCGAATGCGGGCCCTGCCCAGCTTTGCCGGTGGCGGCACCTTCAGCGTCCCTGGGGGCATCAGCGTGCAGATTCCTGAGGGCGAGCTGAAGGGCCGGATTCAAAGTCTGTCAGCTCAGCCCGGCATGGGCTACCTGAACGATCTGGTGGCGCGCAAAGACGTGAACTGGCAGGCGGTCCAACTCGCACACGATCAGTGGAGCCACAGCCAGTCGGGCTTGACGCCCGCCGGGGCGGCGCTGTTGGCTGTGGCCGTGACCTGGGCCGCGGGCGGCATGGGTGCGAAACTGATCGGGGGCACGGTGACCACCAACGCCAAGGGGATCTGTCTTGTCTCACCTTCCTCTGCCATCAAGACGGCCAGACTTGTCGTGTTGACGTAGTCGGTAATGTGTGCTTAAAATGCACACATGATTCGGTCTAAAACCTATAATTGGAACGCCGATAAAAACCAGTTGTTGTTGAAAGAGCGTGGAATTTCTTTTGAACGAATAGTCTTTGAGATCAGCATCGGCAATGAACGGGCCGTGCTTGAACACCCTAATCAGGACAAATATCCGGGTCAAAGGATTTCAATGGTGCAGGTTGACGATTACGTTTACGCCGTGCCCTTTGTTGAAACCGAGACGGAAATTTTTCTTAAAACCATCATCCCAAGTCGCAAGGCCAAGCGGCAATTCCGGAGCCCATGATGAAGTCAAAAGTAAAATACGACGAAGAAGAACTGGAGATATTGAAGGCCTGGGAGACGGGCGCGCTTCGACCTGTTGCCGATTCGGCAGAGCAGGCCAAGTCTCACCGGGCCGCAGCCGAGGCGACGTTCAAAAAAGATCAGCGTCTCAACATCCGAATCTCAAGTCGGGACTTAAAAAACCTGCAGGCTCGCGCTCTGGAGGAGGGAGTTCCTTATCAAACTTTTGCAGCCAGCTTGCTTCACAAGTATGTGAGTGGACATTTGGTGAGTCAGCGATAAGGCTGGTCAAGGCCTGAGCGCTAGTCCGCGCAAGGCTCGGTCCCCGACTTCAGGCCGATGGTGCCGGCAGCGAGGCCGCCCCAGCCGGCATAAACCGCCCCGTTTCAGCCGCGCACTGGCCGGCTTGCTCGCAGGGCAGTTGGCACAGCTCGCGCTGCCTGGGGCTGCAGGCGCGTTGGAAGGTGACCACATGGTCGACCTGAGCGCGTATGCCTATCCATTCGCCCAGGGTGTGGTCGTGGTGGCTCGGCACATGGGCCATCACTTGATGGCCGCTGGCCAAGCGCAGGGTGTAGAGGAATTCCGAGCCGCGAAAGGCCTTGCGAATGATCTCGGCTTTGACCGGGGCGTCGTCGTCGTGCACGATGTCATCGGCACGCAGCAGCACATCGCACTGGCCACCTTCAAAGGCGCCGGGCAGGGGGCATTCGCTCACATCGCTCAGTCGGCCCACGGGGGTGTCAACCACCACTTGGCCGTCGACCTCGTGCAAGGTGGCTGGGGTGAATACGCCGTGGCCAATGAAGTCGGCCACAAAGCGGGTGGCCGGTCGGTGGTAGAGGCTGTAGGCATCCTCCCACTGGTGCAAGCGGCCTTCGTGCATGACCCCGATGACGTCGCCGATGGCAAAGGCTTCGAGCTGGTCGTGCGTGACGAAGAGTGCGGTTGCGCCGGCTGCCTTGAGGATGGCGCGCAGCTCATGGGCCAGGCGCTCGCGCAGCTCCACGTCGAGGTTGGAAAACGGCTCGTCGAGCAGCAGCAGTTGCGGCTGGGGCGCCAGCGCCCGCGCCAGCGCCACCCGCTGCTGTTGGCCGCCTGACAGCTGGTGTGGGTGCAGGCGCTCGGCGCCCTCCAGGCCGACCAGCTTGAGTACTTCAGCGACCCGCGCGGCCCGCTCGGCGGCCTTCAAGCCCTGCAGGCCAAAAGCCACGTTGCGACCGACGTCCAGGTGGGGGAAGAGGGCGTAGTCCTGAAACACCATGCCAATGCGCCGCGCTTCAGGCGGTGTATGCCCGGCCGCGCTGCTCACCGTTTGCCCGCCCAGGCGGATTTGGCCGGCCGCCACCTTCTCTAGGCCAGCGATGGCCCGCAGCAGGGTCGTCTTGCCGCAGCCCGATGGGCCGATCAGCACGCCGATGCCGCCGGCAGCCAGGCCCAGGCTGACGGCATCAACCGCCGCCTTGGGCGCTTGGGCGTAGCGCACGCTCAGTTCGGTGACTTCCAGAAACATTCCCGTATTTTAGGGTCAGGCGGCGGTAAATGCGTACAATTCTCATTTGCACTGGTGCGGGTTTCACCGCCGCCCGCCTTAGCGCGATGCCGGCCTCGCCCAATGGGGCAATGGTCCAGGGTAGAGCCAGTGGGCTCAGCGGCCTGTGCCCGGCGCCCTTGGCGCTGGCCCGGCGCCGGTGCAGTGATACGACCCAACCTTGATGCTCAAGCGCCTGCTGCCCCCCGTCTTGCTGAGCCTGCTGCTGGCGCTGCTGTGCTTGCCGGTGCTGGCTGTATTTGCCTCGTGGTTGCAGATCGATCGGCCGGGCTGGGGCCTGTTGGCCGAGATGGCTGCCACCGTCTTGCCCGATTACGCCCTGACCACCCTGGCCCTGTGCCTGGCGGTGGCCTTGGGCGTGACTTTGCTGGGCTCTCTCACCGCTTGCGCCGTCACATTGTTTGACTTCCCGGGCCGACGCACTTTTGAATGGGCCTTGCTGCTGCCGCTGGCCATGCCGGCCTATGTGGTGGCTTTTGCCTATACCGATTTTTTGCAGTTCTCGGGCCCGCTGCAAAGCACTCTGCGTGAGCTGACGGGCTGGCAGGGACGGCTGTTGCCCGATGTGCAGAGCTTGTGGGGCGCGATGCTGGTTTTCACCGTCGCGCTCTACCCCTATGTGTATCTGCTGGTGCGCTCGGCCCTGGCCGAGCGGGCGGTGCACCTGATGGAAGCGGCCCGCCTGCTCGGCGCCCCTTTGCAGCGTCGCCTGCGCGAGGTGGCCCTGCCGCTGGCCAGGCCGGCGCTGGCCGCTGGGGTGGGCCTGGCCTTGATGGAGACGCTGGCCGACTTTGGCGTCTCGAGCTACTTCGGCATACAGACCTTTACCGCCGGCATCTACAAGGCTTGGCTGGCCATGGACAACCGCTGGCTGGCGGCCCAGTTGGCGACCGTCTTGCTGATCATCGTGGCGGTGCTGTGGAGCGCCGAGCGGGCCGCGCAGCAGCGTCAGCGTTTTGCCAGTGGCCGGGGTGCCCGCGCCGGCTCTGCCGAAGCCCAGCCGGCGCGCTTGACCGGCGCTCGCGCCGCGCTGGCCTGGCTGGTTTGCGCGCTGCCGATAGCTCTGGGTTTTGGCCTGCCGGTCTTGTTCATGGCCCGTCCGCTGCTGGAGGGCTGGGGCCAGTTGTCATGGGCGCTGTTCTGGCAGTGGTCGTTCAACAGCATCTGGCTCGCTGGCCTGACGGCCGCCTTGGCCACCGGCCTGGCCCTGCTGCTGGCCTTTGGCAGCCGTCAAAAACCGCAAGGCTTGCAGCGCCTGGCCACGCGTGTGGTAGGTCTTGGTTATGCGGTTCCGGGGGCGGTGGTGGTGGTGGGGCTCTTGCTGCCGGTGGGCTGGCTACAAGACCTGGCGCCGCAGGCCGTCGTGCTGGTCACCGCCACTTCGTTGGGCTTGGTATGGGCCTACCTGGTGCGGTTTTCTTCGGTCGCGCTGCAGTCCTTGGAAAGCGGCTACACACGCATTCCCGCGAGCCTGGACGACAGCGCCCGCATGCTCGGCGTCTCAGGCTGGGCGCTGCTGACGCGAGTACACGCGCCCCTGCTCAAGCGTTCGGCTGCGGCCGCCGCCTTGCTGGTGTTTGTGGATGTGATGAAGGAACTGCCTGCCACCCTGGTTTTGCGGCCGTTCAACAGCGACACGCTGGCGGTGATGGCTTACCAGTTGGCGCGTGACGAGCGCCTGGGAGAGGCAGCTTTGCCGGCCCTGGCCTTGGTGGCTGTCGGTTTGTTGCCGGTGATCTTGCTCAGCCGTACCTTGCGCAGCAAGGCATGAACCTACAGCTTCTGCGCGCCTAGCGACACATGGGGCTGGACAAAGAGAGCCCGGCTGCGTGAACGCGGACTTATTTCTTCGGGCGGTTGAACCAATTGGCAAGCACAAACAGTCCGAAGACGACGAACATGATGATCACGACGTGATGGGTTTGCATGGCGCTTTCCTTTGAAACAGGCGGTTGATCGTTGGATTTAGAGGTGGGGATTGTCGGGCGGGTTCAATTCCTACGCCGGCGCTCGGTTACGCACCAGCGGGGCCATGGCCAGCAGTGTCAGGATGAGCAACAGCACCTCCAGCCCGTACACGCTGCTGTAGGCGGCCTGCGCGCCCAGCGGGCCGTTGAGCACTTCGCGCATCACCCCACCCAGGGCCATGGCCAGGCCGGCTGCAGTGGCCTGCACCGCGCCCCAGGCACCCATGGCCAGGCCCACCTGCTCCTTGGGGGCCTGTTGCATCGAGGCGGTCAGGGTGCCGTGGGCAAACAGCCCGCCACCCAGGCCAATCAAAAAGGTGCCCAGCACAAAGATCGGCACCGAATTTAGCGGCGCAGACGCAATGACCGCTGCAAAAGCCGGCAGGCCCACCCAGGCGCCCCAACTGGCCATGCGGTAGGGGTCACCGCCGCGGCCGAGTACACGTGAAGCGGTGCCAAAGCCGATCAGCCCGCCCAGGGCCAGCGTGGCTGTGAGGTAGGTGGTGTGCGAGACGCTCAGGTGCAGCACCTCGCCGCCATAAGGCTCGAGCAAGACGTCCTGCATGGAAAAAGCCATGGTGCCCAGGCCCACGCCCAGCAGACGTCGCAGCGTATGGGGCCCGGCGCAAAAGCGCTGCCAGGCGGCAGAAAACGACTCATCATCGGCCGTCCCCGGCTGGCGCTTGCGGCTGCGTGCCTCCTGCTTCCACAGGGCGATCACATTGAGCACCAGGGTCATGATGGCCGCCGCCTGAATCACCCGAATCAGCCGGCCGGGGCTGTAGTCCGTGAGCAGGTCGCCAAACAGCAAGGCGCTGAGCATCATGCCCACCAGCTGCATCACATACATCAGCCCCACCACTTTGGGTTGGGTTTGCGGCGGCGCCAGGTCGGTGGCCAGAGCCAGGCCCACGGTCTGTGTGGTGTGCATGCCGACACCGACCAGCAAGAACGCGATGGCCGCGCCCAGCTGCCCCACCCAGGCTGGAGCCTGGGCCGATTGGCCGGCGCCGGCCAAGACCAGCAGGGCAAAAGGCATGATGGCAAAGCCGCCAAACTGCAGCATGGTGCCCATCCAGATGTAGGGCACACGGCGCCAGCCCAGTTCACTGCGGTGGCGGTCCGAGCGAAAGCCAATCAGGGCGCGAAACGGGGCCGCCAGCAGCGGCAGGGCCACCATCAGAGCCACCAGGGCCGACGGCACCTTGAGCTCGACGATCATCACCCGGTTGAGCGTGCCCACCAGCATGACCACGGCCATGCCGAAAGAAACTTGAAACAGCGACAGGCGCAGCAGGCGCGGCAGCGGCAAATCGGCGCTGGCAG
>JBILDR010000306.1:0-3343 GCA_044352515.1 Polaromonas sp. | reverse complement strand
CCGAGCCCAAGGACATGTACCTGTCGCGGGTGGCGGCCATCCAGGGCGGCTGCGCCGAGGCCACTCCGGCCATGAACGTCAACCGCCTCTGCGGTTCCGGCCTGCAAGCCATCGTCTCGGCCAGCCAAGCCATCTTGCTCGGCGATTGCGACCTGGCCATAGGCGGCGGCGCCGAGAACATGAGTCGCGCGCCCTTTGCCAGCCTGAGCGCACGCTGGGGCGCTCGCATGGGCGACACCAAGATGATCGACATGATGATGGGCGCACTGCACGACCCCTTCCACGGCATACACATGGGTGTGACCGCTGAGAACGTGGCCGCAAAGTACGGCATCACACGCGAGATGCAGGACGCTCTGGCCCTGGCCAGCCACAACAGGGCCGAAAAAGCCACCCAGGCCGGCTACTTCAAAGACCAGATCGTGCCGGTGATGCTCAAGAGCAAAAAGGGCGAGGTGGCCTACACCACCGACGAGCATTTCCGCAGCGGTGCCACCGCCGAGGACTTTGCCAAGCTCAAGCCGGTCTTCCTCAAGGAAAACGGCACCGTCACCGCCGGCAATGCATCGGGCATCAACGACGCTGCCGCTGCCGTCTTGCTGATGGAAGCGGGCACCGCCAAAGCACGCGGCGCCAAACCCATGGCCCGTCTGGTCGGCTATGCCCACACCGGCCTGGATCCGAAATACATGGGCGTGGGTCCGATCTCGGCCACCCAGCTGGTGCTCAAGAAAATCGGCATCGCCGCCAGCGCGCTCGATGTGATCGAGGCCAATGAGGCCTTTGCCGCTCAGGCCTGCGCGGTGACCCAGGAGCTCGGACTGGACCCGGCCAAGGTCAACCCCAACGGCTCGGGCATTTCCCTGGGCCACCCGATCGGCGCCACCGGCGCCTTGATCACCGTCAAAGCCCTGCATGAGCTGCAGCGCATCCAGGGCCGCTACGCCCTGGTGACCATGTGCATAGGCGGCGGTCAGGGCATCGCGGCGATCTTCGAGCGCATGTAAGCGCAAGAGGGTGGGGGGTAGCCCTTGCCAGCGCAGCCTGGGCCTGCGCTGGCACAATGCCCATCCCGCACCTGCAACCGCATCTGTATCCCGCACCTTAATGCCCACGCCCATGAGCACCGAACTCGCCACCCCCCTCGCAACGCCCAGCCTGGTCTGGTCCGATGCCCTGCATCTGGGCATGCCTGTCATCGACCAGACCCATGAGGAATTCGTGGAACTTTTGGCTGCGGCTGAAATGGCCGACGATGAGCACCTGCTCAAGTGCATCGAAGCCCTCCAAACCCACACGGTGGCCCATTTCGGCATGGAAGACCGGTGGATGGAAAGCACACAGTTCGGGCCGCAGCACTGCCACAGCGGGCAGCACCAGCTGGTGCTCAGAACCCTGCAAGAGCTGCTGCGCTGCGGCCGCGAAGACGGCGACCTGAATCTGGTGCGCAGCATCCTGCCCGATCTGGGCCGGTGGTTTTCACAGCATGCCCAGACCATGGACGCCATGCTGACCTGGCACCTGGGTCAGATCGGCTTCAACCCGGACACCGGCGAATTCACCCTTCCCCCAGCCCAGGAGGCTGCCCAAGCCGCCAGCTGCGGCGGCGTCGCGGCCTGATCACTTGCGCACCGCCGGCACCTCGACCGGCAGCCCCTGGCCGCGCCAGCCCAGGTAGAGCGCGAGCTGGCGCATCTGCGTCGAACCCCAGGGCAGGGGCTCGGCGCGCACACCTACAAAACAGCTGCGCAGTCTGCGCTCGAGCGAGCCCACCTTCTGCCACTCCAGGCGGTAGACGGGATAGCCATTGGGCTGCCCTTGGCTGAGCGGGTCGGTATAAAAGCGCCGGCCGAAATTCTGATCATGGCAGTGGGTACAAGCCAGGTTGAGCTGACCCCGACGCTGCATGAACAGGCGCTCACCGGCGAGTACATGCGGCAAGGCCGGGCCATCGGCCGCAGGCTGCAAGGGCACACCCGCCGAGGCCTGGCTCACATACAAGCTCAGGGACAGCAAGTCGTCCGATTCGAAAGCCAGCTCCGGCCCCTGTTGATGCCGCTGCCGGCACTGCCGAATGCGGTCTTCCAGGATGAACAGCTGCCCACTCTGGCGGTCAAGCGCGGGCAAGCGCGCTGCCACCCCGCGCATGCTGTCCTTGACCGCGCCATGGCAGTCCATGCAGCTCTTACCCGCCCGGCCCACAGGCTCGCTCCAGCGCTGCTCGCCGCGCTGCAGCCACAGCTGCGCTGGGTTGGCAAATTCGTCGGCCTGCAAGGCCCGCACATCGCCACCGGCATAGCTCAGACCTGAGCGCACCTGCTCCAGGGAGATGTGTCGCTGCTGCGCTGCGGCCAGACCCCAGCCCAAACCGAGGGCCAGGAGCAGCGCCCCAGCCAACAGCCTGCGCATGAGCCGCATCGCCTTCAGGCCGGCGGGCGCGAAGATGGCGGCTGTACCCGCAGCAACTGCCGCAACTCGCCCTTGGCGCCGCGCTCGTCAACCCAGCTGACCCGCAGCTCGCCAGTCTCCCCAGCGCGAAAGAAAAACTCGAAAAAAGGATTGCCAGAGATGCCCGACGAGGGCTCGACCCTGAACACCTGCCGGCCGCCGTACTCGCAAGTCAGGTCGGCAATCACATTGCGCGGCACCGGCTTGCCAGCGAGGTCCTGCAAGTAGCCCGTGTCCATCGGATGCTCAATCAACAAACGGGCCCTAACCACCTGGCCATGGGCTACCTGCGGTGGCAACTGCAAACGTGCTTGGCTCATGCTTCAGCTCCCGTCCACACAGGCCGACTCGGTGACGATGACATCAGCCTGCCGCCAGCGAAAACTGCCGTCGGACAAGCGCGCCAGTGCCACCACTTTTTGTGAGCCAGCCAGGCGCAGGCGGGTGCTGACCTCGGCCCGGCCCGACCAGGGCCCCAAGTGAAACACCGCCATGCGAGTCACCGGATTGCGCTGCGACAGCAAATACAAATGCGTCACATGGTCTTGCTCGCTCATCGGGCTGTCGACGATCACCCTGAGCGGCACCAACAAGCCGTTGTCGGCCAGCACCGGCATATCCATCGTGATCGCGCCCTCGCGCAGGCTGCGGCCCTGGACGATAGGGTCCATCATCTCAGGCAAGCTGAGCAAGGTGCCCGAAAACATCTTTTGCGCATGCGCAGTGCCGCCCAAGCCCGCTGCACCGGCCAGCAAGGCGCCACAAACCAGCCGCCGCGGCAATACGGACGCAGCCGCAGCCGGCTGTGCAGACAAAACGCGGGTCAGAGTTTCAGACATAGATCCAGAGATTAGCGCAGCTGCCATCAAGGCGCCACGCTCAGGAGATAAGCCAC
>JBILDR010000104.1:0-11332 GCA_044352515.1 Polaromonas sp. | reverse complement strand
CGGTCAGGGCGATCGCTAGTGCGCTGAGCAGGAAGGCCATATGGATGACGGTCTGCCACAGCAGAACCTTGGTGTCATAGTTGGCCGCATTGATGAAAGTCTTGAGCAGGTGGATGGAGCTGATGCCTATGATGGCGGTGGCCAGCTTGACCTTGAGCACCGAGGCATTGACATGGCTGAGCCATTCGGGCTGGTCGGGGTGGCCTTCTAAATTCATGCGGCTGACAAAGGTCTCGTAGCCGCCCACGATAACCATGATCAGAAGGTTGGAGATCATGACCACGTCAATCAGCGCCAGCACCACCAGCATGATCACCGTCTCGTTGAGCGAGGTCAGCGGCACGTCTGACTTGTAGCCTATGCTGGTGACCAGGGCCTGCAGCGCCGCCTGGCTGCCGAACACCGCCTCAATCAGGTGCACCAATTCCACCAGGAAGTGGTAGACGTAGACGCCCTGTGCGGCGATCAGGCCCAGATACAGAGGTAGTTGCAGCCAGCGGCTGGCGAAAATCAGCCTGGACAGGGGTGGCATGCGCAGGGGGGTGGGGTTTTGAGGGTCGGACATGGCAGGCTAGACGTTTAGACCAACAAATTGTAGGGCCTGACCCAGGGAACCCGGCCCGGTTCTGTGTAAGCTAAAGGCTTGCGTCAGTAGCCTGTAAGAGCCCTGCCTGACAGTTCTGTCCGCCAAATAATGCCCCTGAGGAGACAAAGTCATGAGTTCATCCGCCATCGAATCCGTGTTGGTTGAAAACCGCGTGTTCCCGCCGCCGGCTGCCGCCAGCCAGGGCGCCCGCATACCCAGCATGGCCGCCTATGAAGCCCTGTGCCGTCAGGCCGAATCTGACCCCGACGGATTCTGGGCGCAAGCCGCCCGGGACCACCTGGTCTGGCACAAGCCCTTTACCCAGGTGCTCGACGATTCGAACAAGCCGTTTTACAAGTGGTTTGCCGACGGCCAGCTCAATGCCTCGCACAACTGCCTGGACCGCCACTTAGGCACCCCCACCGAGCACCGCAAGGCCATCATTTTTGAAAGCGACGACGGCCAGGTGACTAACGTCACTTTTGGCCAGTTGCACCAGCGGGTTTGCCAATTTGCCAATGCGCTCAAAGCCATGGGCATCCAAAAAGGCGACCGTGTTGTCATTTACATGCCCATGACCATCGAGGGCGTGGTGGCCATGCAGGCCTGTGCGCGCATCGGCGCCACCCACTCGGTGGTGTTTGGTGGCTTTTCGGCCAAGAGCTTGCAAGAGCGCATTCAAGACGCAGGCGCAGTGGCCGTCATCACCGCCAACTACCAGATGCGCGGTGGCAAGGAGCTGCCCCTCAAATCCATCGTCGACGAGGCGCTGGACCTCGGCGGCTGCGACAGCATCAAGAACGTGGTGGTCTACCAGCGCACCGCCACCGCCTGCAAGATGGTGGCCGGCCGCGACCGCACCATGGCCGAAGTGATGCAAGGCCAGTCCAGCGACTGTCCGGCCGAGATGGTGGGCGCCGAGCACCCGCTGTTCATCCTCTACACCTCCGGCTCGACCGGCAAGCCCAAGGGCGTGCAGCACAGCACCGGCGGCTATTTGCTGTGGACCAAGATGACCATGGACTGGACCTTCGACATCCGGCCCAGCGATGTGTTTTGGTGCACCGCCGATATCGGCTGGATCACCGGCCATAGCTATGTGGCCTACGGCCCCTTGGTGGCCGGCGCCACCCAGGTGGTCTTCGAGGGCGTGCCCACCTACCCGGATGCCGGCCGCTTCTGGCAGATGATCGAGCGCCACAAGGTCACGGTGTTTTACACCGCGCCGACGGCCATCCGCTCGCTCATCAAGGCCGCCGAGGGCGACGCCAAGGTTCACCCCAGCCGCTCCGACTTGAGCAGCCTGCGCATCCTGGGCTCGGTCGGCGAGCCGATCAACCCGGAGGCCTGGATGTGGTACCACAAGCATGTGGGCGGCGAGCGTTGCCCCATCGTCGATACCTTCTGGCAAACCGAGACTGGCGGCCACATGATCACCCCACTGCCCGGCGCCACCCCGCTGGTGCCCGGCTCCTGCACCTTGCCGCTGCCCGGCATCGCCACCGCCATCGTCGATGAGCAGGGTCATGACATGCCCAACGGCAGCGGCGGCATTTTGGTGGTCAAGCGCCCCTGGCCTTCGATGATTCGCACCATCTGGGGCGATCCGGAGCGCTTCAAGAAGAGCTACTTCCCCGAAGAGCTCAAAGGCTATTACCTGGCCGGCGACGGCGCGGTGCGCAGCGCCGACCGTGGCTATTTCCGCATCACCGGCCGTATTGACGATGTGCTCAATGTCTCGGGCCACCGCATGGGCACCATGGAGATCGAATCGGCCTTGGTCTCCAAGACCGACTTGGTGGCCGAAGCGGCTGTGGTCGGGCGCCCCGACGATCTGACCGGCGAGGCCATCGTGGCCTTTGTGGTGCTCAAGCGATCGCGCCCGACCGGCGAGGAGGCCAAGGCGATTGCCAAGCAGCTGCGTGACTGGGTGGGCAAGGAGATCGGCCCGATCGCCAAGCCCAAGGACATCCGCTTCGGCGACAACCTGCCCAAGACCCGCTCCGGCAAGATCATGCGCCGCCTGCTGCGCGGCATCGCCAAGGGCGAAGCCATCACCCAGGACACCTCCACCCTGGAGAACCCGGCGATTTTGGAGCAGCTGGCGCAGAATAACTGAGGCCTCAGGTCCTTGCAGGAGTAGCCTCGGGTAAAAAATTTGTGGCGTTCTTTTATGAGGCGCAGCCATTTCCAGTGCGCATCAAAGAAGGGCGCACGGATGGGCACTGCGCCGCTCGTGTCCCCCGCCTCGGCTAGCGCCTCGGCTCCTCCTCTACCTCGCCGCGCAGCGCCCACCCGCACGCCCTCTGGTGGTGCGAGCGACGCGCCCTCTGCGGCGGTTGCTTGACTGGTTGTAGGAGCGGCACTCTCTGCGGCGATGCGGCTTCAAAAACCCAAGGTCAATCAAACCCGTCGAGCAGCGCCACCTGTTTCAGACCCTGGCGCTGGGCGGTGCTCAGGGCATGTGCGACGGCCGAATACGGTACTTGCCGGTGGACGCGGATGTGCAGCACCTGGGCTGTGGCTTGCCCTGCGGCCTGGGCCATTTGCGCCTGGAGCTCTTCGTGACCAGCCAGCGCCTGTCCGTTCCAGCGCAGGCCATTGCCGGGCAGGATCTCGAGCACGATCACCTGCGGCTTGATGTCTGGCGGCTTGGCGCTGACCGGCAGGCCCATATTGACCGCATGCCACTGCGGCGGGATGCTCAGAATCAGCATCACCAGCAGGACCAGCAGCACATCGATCAGCGGCGTGGTGTTGAGCTCGACCATCAACTCGTCATCGCCGGCGCCATCGGGCAGCATCATGGCCATGGTGTGCTCCTCAGGGCGCGGCCGGTTCGGTCACGAAGCTGACCTGGCGCATGCCGGCGCTGCGCAGGGCTTGCAGGGCCGGCTCGATCTTGCCGTAGGGCGCGTCCCCGTCAGCGAGCAGGTGAACCGGCCGGTCTGGGTCGCCCAAGGCCTGCAGCTGCCGGCCAAGCTCAGCAGCGTCGGCCACCGGGGTCTGCCCCAGATACAAATTTCCCTGGCGGTCCACGCTAACATTGAGCGTCTTGGGCGTGACCTGGCGCTGCTCACTGCGCTCCTTGGGCAGTTGCACCGACATCGACGCGGTGGCCACCGGCACGGTGATGAGGAAGATGATGAGGAGCACCAGCATCACATCGACCAGCGGCGTGGTGTTGATGGTGCTGATCACCTCTTGCTCGGCCGGCGCGCTGTTTAGCGCCAGCGAGCGGCGGTGGGCGCGGGTGCCGATCATGAGCGGGGGTTGGCCAGCAGCACCGCGTGCAGGTCAGAGGCAAAGGCCTGCAGCTCGTCGGTCAGCGCCTTGTTGCGGCGCACCAGCCAGTTGTAGCCCAGCACCGCTGGCACCGCAACGGCCAGGCCGATGGCGGTCATGATCAGCGACTCGCCCACCGGCCCTGCCACCTTGTCGATCGAGGCCTGCCCGCTGATGCCGATCTTGACCAGCGCGTTGTAGATGCCCCAAACGGTGCCGAACAGACCCACGAAAGGCGCGGTCGAGCCCACCGTGGCCAGCAGGGCCAGGCCGCGCTGCAGCCTTGCCTGCACCACGCTGAGCGCGCGCTGCAGGTTCATCGCCAGCCACTCATGAAAGTCGATCCGTCCCACCATGCCCTGATGCTTGTGCGCGCTGTCCAGCCCCTTTTGCGCGATAAAGCGCAGTGCGCTGTTTTCGCTCAGGCTTTTGAGGCCTTCTTCCACCGAGGCGGCTTGCCAAAAGCCCTCCTGCACCTGCTTGAGCTGCTGGGCGACCTGCCTTTGCTCCTGCAGCTTGAGCAGGGTCACATACCAGGAAGCCAGGCTCATCAGCAGCAGGATCAAGAGCGTGAACTTGGCCACCGCATCGCCTTGCGCCCACAGGGACGCCAGGCCATAGGGATTGGCCTCAGCGGCTGGCCCTTGCGCCCAGGCCGAAGTGGCAGGCGCGCCAGCCAGTGCGGCCAGCCAGAGCAGGGGTTTGGAAGTCATCATTGCGTCTTTTTCGATTCGTTGGTGCAAATTATTCTGGACGGAACTGGTAAGGCAATATCCCCAGGGCTTGTTGTGGCTTGCCATTGATGGTGGCGGGTTCGAAGCTACATGCTGCAGCTGAGTTGCGTGCCATTTCATCAAGTCTCCTGTAGCCGGAGCTTTTCTCGATTTCTACTCTTTGGGCCTTGCCCTCGGCACTCACCAAAATGCGCAAGGTCACCGTTCCTTCTTCGCCCATTCTTTCGGACACACTGCCTCGGTAGGGGGGGTCTGGGCAATCCTTTCGGCGCATCGTGCCGGTGAAACGTGCGGGCTCAGGAGGTGGGCTGGGTGCCAAAGCGGGGGGCGGTGGGGCCACTTGCGCAGGGGCTGGCGCGGATGCCGGTCTCGCCACAGCTGGCGGCGCAGTAATGGTTGGGGCTGCGGGTGGCGCCAGGGTCACCGGCGGCGCAGCCACCACCGGCGCGGCGGGTGGGGCGCTGACCATGGCCGGTGCTGGCGCGGGGGTCGGCGCGGGCGCAGGTGCGGGCGCAGGTGCGGGCGTAGGCGCAGGCGTAGGCGTTGGCGTAGGCGTTGATGCCGGTGCGGGAGCTGGCGCAGGCGTGGGAGCTGGCGCAGGCGTGGGAGCCGGCGCTGGTGCAGGGGTAGGCGGAGGCGTGTCCGGCGGTTTGGGGGCAGGCTTGGGCGGCGGAAGTGGTGGTGGTGGCGGAGGAGGCGGTGCGGTGTCGCTCAGCAGCAAACGCACGGGCACCACGACCTGCTCGACCAGGCGCTGGCCGGTCGCGCTGATCAACAACCAGGCCAGTGCCAGATGGACTCCCAGTACGCCGGCCAGCGCCCAAGGACGGCCAAAGCGACCGGCTTGGCTTGGCTCGACGGACCACGCGCTCATCTTCATGGCCCCACCATTGACGGCCAAAGAGGGTTCTGGGCTCATCTGGGTCGGACCTGGATAAATGGCGTCGACGCTTGCCGTGCAAAGGCCGCACTGATCACACAGGTTGAGGAAAGGGATCGCACTTGTCTTGTCGGCCCGATCGAGGTTGCCTTCAAAGTATAGGTGTAGCCTTGTGCGAAAGCCGCAGATGGCCCCACTGCTGCTGATTGCCGCAGGTCGATGACTCGAACGGATGGGCCTGGCTCAGGCCGATGGATCAGGAAGCGTTCAAACCCATCGCCTGCGTCGATCGAGCTCGATGGGCTGCAGTTTGAAAAGTGAATGGATGGCCTGGGCCCAGCGATGGCAAGGGGGAACACCCTGAGCTGCTGACTTGGCGATGCGGCCGCCGCGATGTGTGGCGCAGTGCGCGCGGCGTGTCTAGACTTCTATGAAGCGTGGCGGCCGCACGAAAGCGAACCGCCACAGGCTCCCTTATTTCTGCGACATGATCCAGCTCACCAGCTTGGCCGCTTCGGCATCGCTGACCTGGGGATTGGCCGGCATAGGCACTGCGCCCCAGGCGCCCGAGCCGCCCTTGATGATTTTCGTAGCCAACATCGCGGCCGCATCTTTCTGACCGCCGTATTTCTTGGCGATGTCCTTGTAGGACGGACCCACCAATTTCTTGTCTACAGCATGGCAGGCCATGCAGTTTTTGGACTGGGCCAGTGCCTGGTCGGCTTGGGCGTGAAGGCTGAAGCCGGCGGCCAGCAGGGCGATGATCAGAGGGGTTTTCATGCGCTTTGTTAAACGTGTTGAGTAGGGAAATCTGCCTTGTTTGCCGACGCGCCGATGAGGCGCACGGCAATCAGATTGTTTCTCAAACTTGCCGGCGGCGCCAGTCTGGCCCTGATGGGCTCAGGGTCAGGCTGGCTTTGCCTTTCAAAACAAATCGAGCACCGCGCCCTTGCTGGCGCTCGAGGCGTTGAAGGCGAACTTGGCCTGTACGCCGCGGGTGTAGCGGGGGGCAGGGGCCTGCCAGCCTTTTTTGCGCTCGGCCAGTTCAGCGTCGCTGACATTGAGTTGCAGTAGCAGCTGGTGCGAGTCGATGGTGATGGAGTCGCCCTCGCGGATGAAGGCGATGTTGCCGCCGGCTGCGGCTTCGGGCGCCACGTGGCCGACCACCATGCCCCAGGTACCGCCGGAAAAGCGCCCGTCGGTGATCAGGCCTACGCTTTCGCCCAGGCCGGCGCCAATCAGCGCGCCGGTGGGGGCCAGCATCTCGGGCATGCCGGGGCCGCCCTTGGGGCCCAGGTAGCGCAGCACCATCACGTCGCCGGCCTTGATCTTGCCGTCCAGGATGGCTTGCAGGGCCGATTGCTCGTCGTCAAAGACGCGGGCCGGGCCGGTCATGACCGGGTTTTTCAGGCCGGTGATCTTGGCCACCGCGCCTTCGGGCGAGAGGTTGCCTTTGAGGATGGCCAAGTGGCCTTGTGCGTAGATGGGCTTGTCGATCGGGCGGATCACGTCCTGGTCGGCGCGGGGGGTATCGGGCACCTCGGCCAGGTTCTCGGCCACGGTTTTGCCGGTGATGGTCATGCAGTCGCCGTGCAGCAGGCCGGCCTTGAGCAGAACCTTCATGACCTGCGGAATGCCGCCGGCCTGGTGCAGGTGCACCGCCATGTATTTGCCGCTGGGCTTGAGGTCGCAGATCACCGGGATCTTTGTGCGCACGCGCTCGAAGTCGTCGATGGTCCAGGTCACGCCGGCGGCGTGTGCAATGGCCAGAAAGTGCAGCACTGCGTTGGTCGAGCCGCCTGTGGCCATGATCACGGCCACTGCGTTCTCAATGGCTTCGCGGGTGACGATGTCGCGCGGCTTGAGGTCGCGCTTGACAGCTTCCATCAGGGCCTGCGCCGAATCCTTGGCCGAGTTGAGCTTTTCGTCGTGCGGGTTGGCCATGGTCGAGGAGTAGGGCAGCGACATGCCCAGGGCTTCGAAGGCCGAGCTCATGGTGTTGGCGGTGTACATGCCGCCGCAGGAGCCGGGCCCCGGAATAGCGTGTTGCTCGATGCCTTTGAGGTCTTCGTCGCTCATCTTGCCGGCGGCGTTTTGGCCAACCGCCTCGAACACGCTGACGATGTTGAGCTCCTGCCCCTTGTAGTAACCGGGCAGGATGGTGCCACCGTAGACGTAGATGGCCGGCACATTGGCGCGCAGCATGCCCATCATGCCGCCGGGCATGTTTTTGTCGCAGCCGCCGACCACCACCACGCCGTCCATCCACTGGCCTTGCACGCTGGTTTCGATGCAGTCGGAGATGACCTCGCGGCTGACCAGCGAATATTTCATGCCTTCGGTGCCCATGGCCATGCCGTCGGAGATGGTGGGCACGCCAAAGATCTGCGCATTACCGCCCGCCGCTTCAATGCCGGCCACGGCCGCATCGGCCAGTTTTTGCAAGCCGCTGTTGCAGGGGGTGATGGTGCTGTGGCCGTTGGCCACACCGATCATGGGCTTGGAAAAGTCGCCCTCCTCGTAGCCCATGGCGTAGTACATGGAGCGGTTGGGCGCGCGCGATTTACCTTGGGTGATGTTGGCGCTGCGGCGGTTGATGGGGGTGATGGGAATGATTTTGTCGCTCATGGCTCTTAGGGGCGGGTGTGGATCGGGTGGGCGCATTGTAGGTATTGCCCTTGTTCTGGGTCGAAGTCTGATGGGACTGTGGGGTTGCTGGGTGGGGCGGCGGGGCTTGGGTTTTGGGATGGTCCTGGGAGTGGGTGGTTCTGGGGTGGGTGGGGCTGGGGTGGGTGGGTCTGGGGTGGGTGGTTCTGGGGGTGGGGCGGCCGGCTCATGCTGGGGTACCAGAAATCGCCGGCCGCCCACCCCCAGACCCACTTGGACGCGCGTAACTGTTCTTGGCCGGCCTGGCCCGTCCAGGCATTGCAGGGGGTAGCCCCCACGGCCGATTTCTGGTACCCCAGCATGAGGCCGTGGGGGCTACCCCCTGCAATGCCCACCCCGAACCGTATTTCTAGCCACCGCAACCGCCACCAAGCAACCCAACCCCGACTCCTACAATGCCCGACCATGCTGATGCACCCCACCATCGACCCCGTGGCCCTGCAGATCGGTCCCTTGGCCATTCACTGGTACGGGCTGACCTATCTGGCGGCTTTTGGCCTGTTCTTTCTGCTGGCGCGCCAGCGCCTGAAGCATGAGCCTTATGCCTCGATTCGTACCCCTGCGCCCTGGAACGTCAAGGATGTGGAAGACCTGCTGTTTCTGGGCGTCCTCGGTGTGGTGGCGGGGGGGCGGCTGGGCTACTGCCTGTTTTACAAGCCGGGCTACTACGCAGCGCATCCTTTGGAGGTGTTTGCCCTCTGGCAAGGCGGTATGAGTTTTCATGGGGGCCTGATCGGGGTGCTGCTGTCGCAGTGGTGGTTTGCCCGCTCGCGCGGTCGGCCCTGGTTGCAGGTGATGGACCTGATCGCGCCTTGCGTGCCCACGGGTCTGGCCGCGGGCCGGGCGGGGAACTTCATCAATGGCGAGCTGTGGGGCCGGGTGGCCGACCCCACTTTGCCCTGGGCCATGGTCTTTCCGGGAGCGGGGCCGGCGCCGCGCCATCCTTCGCAGATTTATCAGTTCCTGCTCGAAGGCTTGCTGCTGTTCGTGCTGCTGTGGCTGTTGGCACGCAAGCCGCAGCCGCAGGGGCGGGTGTCGGCGGCCTTCCTGATGGGTTACGGGATTTTTCGCTTCATCGCCGAATACTTTCGCCAGCCCGACGACCACTTGGGCCTGCTCAGTCTGGGCCTGAGCATGGGGCAGTGGCTGTGTCTGCCCATGGTGCTGGCGGGAGTTGCGCTGTGGCTGTGGTCAGGCCGGGCGGCGGCCCACAGCGCAAAGTGACCCCAGACCCTGCTCAGGGTCGATCAAGCTCGACAATGCGTTCGGCGAAGGTCTTTCGATGGTCGCCGCGTCGGGCGGAGGCGCTTTACCTTGCCTGGAAAGCAAAAGCCGCTCGCAGCTTTTTGAGGTGCTAATAAAGGAGACAAAATGAGTATTTTTGTTCATAAAAATTCCCGCCGTGTTGCACTGAAGTACGCAGCATCAGCGCTGGCTGCAGTCAGTCTGGGCAGCCGGGCCCAATCCACCTGGCCGAGCAAGCCAGTGAACCTGGTGGTGCCCTTTCCGGCCGGCGGCGGCACTGACGCCTTTGCGCGGCCCCTGTCGGCGCAGTTTGCCAAATTGACCGGCCGGCAGATGGTGATTGAGAACCGGGGGGGTGCCGGAGGCACCTTGGGCGCGGGCGTGGCGGCCAAGGCCGCGCCCGATGGCTACACCTTGTTCATGGGCGCGGTACACCATGCGATTGCGCCTTCGATGTACGCCAAGCTCGACTACGACATCGAGAAAGACTTCGTCCCCCTGGTGCTGGTGGCCAATGTACCGCAGGTGCTGGTGGTCAACCCCAAGAACCAGCCGGGCGACTTCAAGGAATTCCTGGAGCGGGTGCGCAAGGCACCGGGCCGCTACAACTACGGCTCGGCCGGCGGCGGCACTTCCCACCACCTGGCCGGCGAGCTGTTCAAGCAGCAGAGCAAGACCTTCATCACCCATATTCCCTACCGCGGTGCCGGCCCGGCCTTGCAGGACCTGATCGCCGGCAATGTGGACATGATGTTCGACGGCCTGGGCTCCTCGGCCCAGCATATCAAGGGTGGGCGCATCAAGGCGCTGATGGTGGCCGGTAGCAAGCGTAACCCGGCCTTCCCCGACGTTCCCTGCGCCGCTGAATTGGGCTTGCCGGAGTACACCGTGAGCACCTGGTATGGCTTGTGGACCCCCAGGGGCACGCCCGCCGATGTGCAGACACGCATCGTTGATGAGGTGCGGCGGGCCTGTAACAGCGATGAGCTCAAGGCGGTCTGGGCTTCCAATGGCGCCGAGTTCGGCAGCCTGAGCCCGGCCCAGTTCGGCGGCTTTGTCAGTGCCGAGATCAAGCGCTGGGCCACAGTGGTCAAGGCTTCGGGCGCCAAACTCGATTGACGCCAGGGGTGGACGGTTTGCCTTTCAGCCTTCACCTTGGCAGCGTATGAGCGGCCAGATCGTCTGCCAGATTGAGGGACCCATCGCTCAGGTGACTGTGCACCACCCTCAGCGCATGAACGCGATGACGCGCGCGATGTGGCGCCAGTTGCGGCAAGTGTTTGAGCAGCTGCACGGCGATCGCAGCCTTCGTGTGGTGGTGGTGCGCGGCGAGGCCGGTCATTTTTGTGCCGGCGGCGATATTGCCGAATATGCCGACTTTCGCTTCCAGCCAGAGTCCTTGAGGGCCTTTCATGAAGACGAGGTCTGGGGCGGACTGAACGCCATGCTGTCGTGCGACCTGCCCATCGTGGCGCAGATTGAGGGCAATTGCATGGGCGCCGGTGTAGAGATCGCCTGCTGCTGCGACATCCGGCTGGCCAGTGACGACGCCCGCTTTGGCGCGCCCATTGCCAGGCTGGGTTTTCCGATGGCCCCCCGCGAGGCGGCCCTGGTGGCACGCGTGGCTGGCGAATCCACAGCGCGAGCCATGCTGCTGGCGGCCCAGGTGTTTGAGGCGCCCATGCTCTTGCAACGCGGCTTTTTGCAGCAGGTCTTGACTGGCGCTGCCTTGGTCGCTGAAGTGGCCAGCTTGAGCCAGCGCATGAGCGCATTGGCGCCGCAAGCCGCGCGCATGAACAAAGCCACCTTTCGCGCCTTGGCTGAGCAAGGCGCAGCGGCTCTGCCCGCCCTGGTCCAGACGGCCTATGCCTACGCCGATACGCCCGAGCACCGTGAGGGCGTCAGTGCCTTTATGCAAAAAAGGCCAGCCCGTTT
>JBILDR010000103.1:0-11338 GCA_044352515.1 Polaromonas sp. | reverse complement strand
AAATCCATGCCGGCCCCACTCACGCGTTCTTTTGCCCCGAACCCGCATAGCGCGCCATCAGGGCAGACTGCGCACTTTGCCGACGCTGGCGCGCCGCCGGCTTGACCAGTTGATAGCTGCCATCGGCGTGCAACTGCCAGGCGTCACGGCTGTCGTGAAGGTAGGCCACCAGACATTCGTCGATCAGGCGCTGAGCCATCGCGGAGTCGGTGACCGGCCAGGCCAATTCGATGCGCCCAAACATATTGCGGTTCATCCAGTCGGCACTGGCCAGATACAGGGCCTGCTGCTCGCCGTCACTGAAGTAAAACACACGCGAATGTTCAAGGAAGCGACCAATCACCGATCGCACCCGAATGTTGTCAGTTTGCCCTGCTACCTGGGCTGGCAGCATGCAGGCACCCCGCACAATCAGATCAATCTGCACGCCATGCCGACCTGCATCTATCAAAGCCCGGATCAGCTTCTCATCGGTCAGCGCGTTCATCTTGGCCACAATCCGCGCGCTCTTGCCCCGGGCGGCAGAGACGGCCAGAGCCGCAATTTTCTCCATCAGACTGGCATGCAGATCGTGAGGCGCGACCAGCAAGCGCTTGAGCTTGGGCAGACGACTCTGACTGGCCAGGTGGTAGAACACATGCTCCACGTCCTGGGTCAGTACCGGGTCGGCTGACAGAAAGCTCACATCGGTGTAGAGCCTTGCGGTGCGGGGGTTGTAGTTACCTGTCGACAAATGCACATAGCGCTTGATGGACCGCCCTTCCCTGCGGGTCACCAGCAGCATCTTGGCATGGGTCTTCAAACCCAGAACGCCATACACCACCTGAGCGCCTATGGACTCGAGCATCTCGGCCCAGTTGATATTGGCCTCTTCGTCAAAGCGGGCCTTGAGCTCGACCACCACCATGACTTCCTTGCCGCGCCGCACCGCCTCACGCAGCAGCTTCATCATCTCCGAATCGGCACCCGTGCGGTAGATGGTCTGACGGATGGCGAGAACCTGCGGATCGTCAACCGCCTGGCGCAAGAAGTCGAGTACCCCATCAAAACTTTCGAAGGGCTGGTGTATGCAAACCTCACCCTGCTGAAGGCGCTCAAAAATATCCTGACCGGCCACCAACTGACGGGGGTAGCAGGCCTTGTAGGCCGGCCACAATAGACCGGGGTCGTCGACCAGGTCGATCAATTGCGTCAGGCGGTTGAGATTCACCGGACCATGCACCTGATACAAGGCCTGCGCTGGCAGCTCGAACTGCTGCAACAGAAAGTCAGACAAAAACTGTGAGCAGCCCGAGGACACCTCCAGCCGCACCGCCTCGCCGAAATGCCGATGTTCCAGCCCCGCCCTCAAGGCCGAACGCAAATCGGCCACATCAGCTTCCTGCACCGCCAGGTCTGAATTTCGGGTGACCCGGAACTGCGAAAAATGCAAGACCTCCCGACCCGGAAACAACTCATGCAAATGGGCCCGAATCACGCTTGAAAGCGATACGAACAACCGGCCCTTGCGGTTGAGCTTTTCGGGCATGGCGATGATGCGGGGCAAAACCCGAGGCACCTTGACGATGGCCACCTCGTTTTGGCGCCCGAAGGCATCTTTACCCTGCAAGCGCACAATGAAATTGAGCGACTTGTTGGCCACCATCGGAAAGGGATGGGACGGGTCCAAGCTGACGGGCACCAGCAAGGGGCGCACCTCGCGGCGAAAATAGGCTTGCACCCAACGCCGCTGCTCAGTGCTGCGATCGCCATGCGCCACAATGGAAAAGCCGGCATCCTGGAACTGGGGGGTCAGCACCTCGTTGTAGATGGCATATTGCCGCTCGACCAGGGCATGGGCTGTTGCCGATAGCTTCTCGAAGACCCGGCCGTTGCTGGGGGCACCGCGCGCCGCATGCAGGTGCGGCGCCATCCGAACCTCGAAGAATTCATCGAGGTTGGACGAGACGATGCACAAATAGCGCAGCCGCTCAAGCAGGGGCACATCCTCGCGGGTGACCATGGCCAGCACCCGCTCATTGAAAGCCAGCAGGCTGCGGTCGCGGTCGAGCAGGGCCAAAAGAGCAGGCTCAGCAGCTTGCGCCGACTCGACCACCACGGGCGGATCATTGGGCGAGGATGCTGGATTCATGAGTCCCTTGAAAAGTTTTATCGACCACTAAGGCCCGAATCTAAGTGCCTAATGTGACTATTTCATGACACAGCCGCGGCAAAATGACGACGGTAACGTGAAGGAAGGTCCTGGGTGCGCATCATCATGGGAAGATCGGCGGCATTGAAATCCGGGTCCCAGGCCGGCGCGCCCAGCACCTTGGCCCCCAGCCGTAGATAGCCCTTGATGAGCGCCGGCGGCTCCACATCCTGGCTGTCGTCAAAACGGTGTACCGGCAGCGGCAAGCGCGGCAGCACCTGGCAGTCCAAGGGCGCCAGGGATGTGGCCCGAAGCTGCCGCCAGATGCTGGCCGCAGCCTGCCCTGCGGCCAGGCCCTGATGCTGCATCGGTATGCTGGCGCAGCCTATCATCACATCGAGCTGGTTACGCAGCATGAACTGGGTCAAGGCGCCCCACAAGGCCAGAATCACCCCGCCATGCCTGTGCTCGGCATGCACGCAGCTGCGGCCCAGCTCCACCATGCGGCTGCGCAGATCGCGCAGCCGGGTCAGGTCAAACTCCAGGTCGGCGTAAAAGCTGCCCACCCGCGCGGCCTGCGCTGGAGTGAGCACCCGGTAGGTACCGATGACTGCGTCGCTGTCGCTGTCGCGCACCAGCAGATGCTCGCAATAGTCATCGAACAGATCGATGTCATGGCCGGCCAGCGGGCCGCTCAGACGAGCGCCCATTTCATCGGCAAAAACCTGATAGCGCAGACGCTGGGCCTGCCGAACCTCATCCAAATGGCGCGCCCAACTGACCCTGATGCCGTGCGCAGCCAGCGGGGCGAGCGCACCCTGGGCAAGGGCTGGGCGGTGATCGGCCTGACTGGGGACGTGAATGGGCGACAGGGTTGAGGCGGGACTGAGCAGTTCGTTCATGGATTCTGTGGGGAGGTCAGGTTCGTTGAGGACAGCGTGCCGCCGGCCAGCGCTTGCAAGGCCTTGAGCCCCTCGCGCGAACTGCCAACAAAGCGCAAGCCGCCTGGGGTGCTGGCCAGGTAAGTCGCGGTGCGTTGCAGGATCACCAGGCTGGCCTGCTTGAGGGAGCAAAGGGGGGCGGCTGCACGACTGCGATCGCTCGCGGGCGACACACTCGATGCAGTCAAGAGCGGGGGGTGTTGTGCGTCCATGCGTGGATTGTTCGATTCGGCAGCGACAGCTGCATGTCAATTCCAAGGCAGTTTTATGACACAGCCCTCCTCGAAGCCCGAGGATCTAGCCGCACTGCTATGCTGAGTCCATTCGTATCTGCCCCTGGCTCCGGCATGCCCACCTCCCCCCACCGCAACGTCATCCTGCTGGGACTGGCCCAGTTGCTGGCCTGGGGCTCGACCTACTACCTGCCGGCCATGCTGGCCCTGCCGATGGCACGCGATCTGGGCCTGAGCAACGGCATGGTCTTCGCTGCTTTTTCCTGGGCTCTGATCGTCTCGGCCCTGCTCGGCCCGGCTGCCGGCTGGGCATCGGACAAGTTCGGCGGGCGGGCGGTGCTGATGTCCGCCAGCGTCTTGCTGACCGCGGCGCTGGCGCTGCTGTCGCAGGCGCAGGGCGCGCTGCAGCTGTTTGCAGCCTGGAGCCTGATCGGCGCGGGCATGGCCGCCGGCCTTTATGAGGGCGCGTTCGCGGCTGCGGTGCAGTTTTATGGACGCGATGCGCGTGGGCCGATCACCGGCATCACGCTGCTCGGTGGCCTGGCCAGCACGGTGGCCTGGCCGCTGTCGGCCTGGCTTGAGATCAATATGGGCTGGCGCGAGGCCTGTATGGTGTGGGCTGGGGTTCACCTGCTGATCAACCTGCCGCTGTACGGTTTTTTGCGCAAGCCTCAAGCACCGCAGACAGCCCCTGAATCAGTGGCACAGGAATCTGCAAGCGCGGCTCACAGCCCCGAGCGGTTCATCGAGCTGAAGCCGGAACTCAGCGCCGCTCAACAGCAGCGGGCTGCCCTGCTGCTGGCCCTCATCTTTGCGCTGACCTGGTTCATCAGCACCGCCATGGCCGCTCATCTGCCCCGCTTGCTGCAGGTACAGGGCATAGACCTGGCCACAGCGCTGCTGCTGGGCAGCCTGATAGGACCTGCCCAAGTGGCCGGCCGCCTTCTGGAGTACACCGTGCTGCGGCATCAGCATCCGCTGCTATCGGCCCGACTGGCCGGCGCGATGCATCCCCTGGGCGCTGCACTGTTCATGCTCGCTGGCGCGCCGGCCGGCGCCTTGTTCGCGCTGCTGCACGGCGTCGGCAACGGCGTGCTGACCATTGCCAAAGGGGTATTGCCCCTGGTCCTTTTTGGCCCCCAAGGCTATGCCTTGCGCCAAGGCCTGTTGATGGTTCCGGCCCGGTTTGCGCAGGCGCTGGCACCGCTGGCTTTTGCCCTGGCGCTGGACCACTGGGGCGGCCAGGCCTTGTGGCTGAGTACGGCCCTGGGGCTGATCTGCCTAGGCGCTTTGCTGGCGCTGCCTGAACCCAGACCCAAAAGATGAGCCTTCAGTCGAACGGAGTACGCCCTCGGACGAAAAACCAAGCTGCTTAGACGGCCAAGCTGAGCTCAGCGAATTCAGGCCGACGGCGGATCAAACCAAGACCGCCGCTTGCATGGCGGCCCGCGCCAGCTGCGACACCCGAGCCGGCGCTTCACCCTTGAGCCTGTGATCGCTCCAGACCTGTCGCCACCTGCGCGAGCCGGTCTGACCGTGGCGCAGGCCCAGCATGTGGCGGGCCACCATGGACCAGGGCACTCCCTTTAGGGCCTGGCGCTCCATGTACTCAACCATGGCATCTTCGACTTCATCACGGTTCAGGCCGGGGTCAGCAAGGCCAAAAAACTCAGCATCCCAAGACGCCAGCCACCAGGGCTGGTGGTAGGCTTGGCGCCCGATCATCACCCCGTCCACCGACTGCAGCTGTGTGTGCACCTGCTCGGCGCTGGTGAGCCCGCCATTGATGGCGATGGTCAGCTCCGGGAAATCATGCTTGAGCCTGTGCACCAGCTCGTAGCGCAGCGGCGGAATTTGACGGTTCTCTTTGGGGCTCAGGCCTTGCAACCAGGCATTGCGCGCGTGCACGATAAAGGTCTGACAGCCAGCCTCACTGACCTGCCCGACAAAGTCGCGTACGAACTCATAACTCTCCACCCGGTCTATGCCAATGCGGTGCTTGACCGTCACCGGCAGACTCACCGCATCACGCATGGCCTTGACCCCATCGGCCACGGTGGCGGGCTCGGCCATCAGACAAGCCCCAAAAGCGCCGCGCTGCACCCGCTCGCTCGGGCAGCCGCAGTTCAGATTAATCTCGTCATAGCCCCACTGCTGGCCCAGGCGGGCCGAGCGCGCCAAATCCGCCGGCTCGCTGCCACCGAGTTGTAAGGCCAGCGGATGCTCCACCTCGTTGAAGTCCAGGTGCCGGGGCACATCGCCATGCAGCAGCACGCCGGTGGTCACCATTTCGGTGTAGAGCAGCGCACGCTTGGACAGCAAGCGGTGCAGGTAACGGCAATGCCGATCGGTCCAGTCCATCATGGGCGCCACGGACAGGCGCCAGGGACTCGGGGGCTGAACAGAAGAAGATGAAGGCTGCACGGGGGATCGTTGAACTCTTAACCCCCAATTGTCGGTCATGCGGGCTGCTGCTGCGCCGCAGCGTCCCAGGCCTTAGGTTCAGACGCAGCCTGCTTGAACTGCGCATACGAAGCCCCTGTCAGGAACTTCGCTTGACGGGCAAGAGCCAGGTCAGCCAGGCGCAGACAGCGAGCATGAGCGCCGAGCCGATGAGGGCGTAGAGCAGACCGCCCCACTGGTAGAGCAAGCCCGACAGCAAAGTGCCTGAAAAGCGGCCCAGCGCATTGGCCGCGTAATAAAAGCCCACATCCTCGGCGGCCTTCTCGCTGCCGGCGTAGGCCAAGATGAGGTAGGAATGCACCGAAGAATTGACCGCAAAAGCAAATCCAAACAAGACCAGGCCGCCCACCACCACGGCGGTGGCTGGACCCCAGTGCAGGCTCAGGGCCAAAGCCATGGCCGCCGGCACCACCGCCAGCGCCGCAGACCAGGCCCTGGCAGCCGGCACCTCGGTGCTCAGGCCGTCGGCGCTGCGTTTGACCCAGCGCGGCGCCAAAGCTTGCACCAGGCCATAGCCTATGGTCCAGGCGGCCAGGAAGGAGCCCACCATGGTGAAGGTCCAGCCGGCGGCATACAAAAAGACGGGCAGGCTCACCACAAACCACACATCGCGCGCGCCGAAGAGCACAACCCGAGCGGCAGCCAGGGTGTTGATGCCCGGGCCTTTGGCAAACAGCTCGCGCGCCGAGCGCGAGGCACGGGCCTTGCCCATCAGGCGCGGCAGGCTCAACAACACGCCCGCCAGCACCAGCGCGAGCAATGCCGCCATGACCCAAAGCGCGCCCTGAAATCCCAAGGTCTGCAAAAGCAGACCGCCCAGGAAAAAACCCAGACCCTTCATGGCGTTCTTGCTGCCGGTGAACCAGGCCACCCATTTGAAAAGCTGGCCACTGCCCTGCTCCTGAGCGGCCGCCTGGGTGAGCTTGATGGCCGACTTGCTGGCGGTTTTGGTCAGGTCTTTGGCAACGCCGCATACGCCCTGGGCCAGCACCACCCAAGCCACTGACATGGCCGCGCTCCATCCAGGCTGCAAAGCCGAGAGCACCATAAAGCCGACGATCTGTGTGCTCAGACCCACCACCAGCATGCGGGTCACGCCATGGCGGGCGGCGAGCCAGCCGCCCAGCAGATTGGCCACAATGCCGGCCGCCTCATAGAGCAGGAACAAAAACGCCAGCGTGATGGCCGAATATCCCAGCTTATAAAAGTGCAGCAGCACCAGCATGCGCAAGGCGCCATCGGTCAGGGTAAAGCCCCAGTAGGCCGATGTGACGATGGCGTAATGACGAACTGCAGACTGCATCAAAAGGGATCGCGCAAGGAACTCGCGAGCTCGCGCTGAGCTTGCATCAAAGGCCAGCCTGCTCCAGGTGGCAGGCCAGATCAACCATGCGGCAGGCATAGCCCATCTCATTGTCGTACCAGGCATAGACCTTGAGCAGCGTGCCGTCGGTCACCAAGGTCGAGGGCGCGTCGACGATGGCGCTGCGCGTATCGCGTGCATAGTCGGCGCTGACCAGAGGCCGCTCCTCAAACCCAAGAATGCCGGCCAAGGCCCCGGCGGCGGCCTGCTTGAACAGGGCATTGACCTCCTCGGCGGTGGTCGGGCGCTGCAGCTCAAACACGCAATCGGTCAGCGAGGCGTTGAGGACGGGCGCGCGAACCGCGTGACCATTGAGCTTGCCCTTGAGCTCGGGGTAGATCAGCGCAATCGCGGTGGCGCTACCCGTGGTGGTGGGCGCCAGACTCATCATGGCGCTGCGCGCTCGTCGCAGGTCCTTGTGTGGCGCGTCGACCACCACATTGGTGTTGGTGGGGTCATGGATGGTCGTAATCTGGCCATGCCGTATGCCCAGGCTTTCATGGACGACCTTGACCACCGGAGCCAGGCAGTTGGTGGTGCAAGAGGCGGCGGTAACGATGCGGTCTTTAAGGGGGTCGTACTGGTGCTCGTTGACACCCATGACCACATTGAGCACGCCACCGGTCTTGACCGGCGCTGCCACGATGACCCGTTTCGCCCCACGCTCCAAGTGGCCTGCGACGGTCTCGGGGCTCAGGAACTTGCCGGTGCATTCGAGCACCACATCCACCCCGAGTGCCGCCCAGTCGATCTCTGCGGGCTGCGCATGGCTGCTGAAGGACAGTTGGCGGTCGTCGATGCGCACCATCGCATCGCCAACGGCGGCAATATCGGCGCGCCAGCGGCCCTGCACGCTGTCAAAGGCCAGCAGGTGGGCGCAGGCTGCGGCGCCACCCTTGATCTCGTTGAGGTGCACCACATCCAGGCGGTTGCCGGCGCGTGGATCGTCGGCCTGCCGCTCGGCCGCACCCAAGGCCGCTCGTAAGGCCAGACGGCCGATGCGGCCCATGCCGTTGATGCCCACTTTCATGGATCGCACTTTCAATCAGATTTTGATAACCCCAAAATTGTCGGTGGATTTCGTGACAGTAGCATGACAGTAGCGTGACACGCCCCTGCACGCTGAGGCGGGGGGGCCAACCAACCAGGGTCAGGCCGCTTTGTAGGCGGGCTCAGTCTGGAAGCGCGGGTGCAAGGCTTTACCAGACCTCCCGCGCGCCGCGCGCCGGCTCTGGCTGCGCGACGGGCCCAGCAGCCGCGGAGTCCGACTCGGCCCATCCAGCGCATCCTGCTTGGGAAGTACCTGTTGTTTGCCGGGAAAGTTGAGCATGATCGATCTCCTGTTGAGGAGATCATCGGCGTGCAGCCTGGCTCAGTCCGTCGGACGGCAGGCCCGCAGGGCGTCAGCTTGCGCCGACAGACCAGCCCTATCAGGCTCCAGGGAGCTGACTGCGCAACAAGTCGCAGCGCCCGAATCTCAGACCAAAGCACCGCCGCATGAAGAACCCTGCCCTGCGGTACAGGCATAGCAGTGGTCGGCCACGGCGATGGGCTGATGATCCAGACTCGCTGCGAGCAGTTCACGCAAATGGGCGCGCCCTTTACCCTGAGCATCCAAGCCCAGGCCCAGCATCTGGTTGAAGTCGCAGTCGTACAGATACCCTTGCCAATCCACAGAAACGGTCGAGCGGCACATCACCCCGGCCAGATTTTCAGGCCGGTGGGCGCTGCGCAGCAGCGCCATGTAATCGGCAAACTGCCCCTTGGAGACCAAGGTACTGCCAAAGCGCTGGATAGGCATATTGGCCAGTGTGAACAGCTGATTGAAACGCACCCCAAAGTTGGCCATGAGCAAACGCTGGTAATCGGCCTGAAGGGCTGCTTGCGGCGGCGGCAACACCGGGCTTTGCGGGTTGTAAACCAGATTGAGCACCAGACCAGAGTCGGGCCGGCCATAGCCCAGCGCATTGAGGGCCTGCAGGGCACGTATGCTTTTCTCAAACACACCCTGGCCGCGCTGCTGGTCCACGTTCTCCTGTGAATAACAGGGCAAGGAAGCGACCACTTCGACCCCGTGATCGGCCAGAAAGCGCGCCAGACCTTCCTGCCCGGGCTCGAACAAGACCGACAGATTGCAGCGGTCGATGACGCGCACGCCGCTGGAGCGCGCAGCGGCCACCAAATAGCGAAAGTGGGCATTGAGCTCGGGGGCTCCACCCGTTAGATCCAGCGTGCCCACGCCGCTGGAGGCCATGGCCTGCAACACCAGATCGGCGGTGGCGCGATCCATCTGCTCGGTGCGATTGGGGCCGGCATTGACATGGCAATGCACACAGCTTTGGTTGCACAAGTAGCCCAGATTGACCTGCAGGGTCTCTAGCCGCAGCCGTCGCAGCGCTGGAAAATCGGTCTTTTTAAGCAGGTGCAAGGTGGCGTGCATAGGGGTGCTCCGTGGGCAATACTGCAAAGCATAATCGAGCGCATCAGGTCTTTCGCCAAACCTTCTGAGAATGTGGCAGATCGCATCATGGAGCCTCATCATGGAGCCTATTGAGATCGCCGTCATTGGCGGCAGTGGCCTGTATAGCATGCAAGGTTTGCAGCAAGTGCAGGAGGTGCGCGTGGACACGCCCTACGGCGCCACTTCCGATGCGATCGCCGTCGGCCGGCTCGGTGATGTTCCGGTGGCCTTTTTGGCCCGCCATGCCCGCGGGCACAAGCTGCTGCCCAGCGAGATCCCCTTCTTGGCCAACATCTGGGCGCTCAAATCCCTGGGTGTGCGCTACCTGCTGTCGGTCTCGGCGGTCGGCTCGCTCATCGAAGAGGCTGCGCCACTGGACCTGGTGCTTCCCGATCAATTCATCGACCACACCCGGGGACGGCCGCGCAGCTTTTTTGGCGCCGGCGTGGTGGCCCATGTGTCGCTGGCCGAACCCATCTGCCCAGCCTTGCAGGGCCTGGCGGCCCGGGTAGCCCAATCGCACGGCTTCGGTCGCGGCCAGGTGCACCAGGGCGGCACCTATGTCTGCATCGACGGGCCGCAGTTCTCGACGCGGGCGGAAAGCCTGATGTACAAGCAATGGGGCGCGACGGTGATCGGCATGACCAACCTGCCCGAAGCGCGTCTGGCCCGCGAGGCCGAGATGGCCTATGCCACCCTGGCCCTGGTGACCGACTACGACTGCTGGCGCGAGCGCACCGAGGCGGTGAGCGCTGACATGGCCATGGCCAACCTGCTGGAAAACGCCGCCCAGGCCCAAGCCCTGGTCACCCGGGTGATAGAGCGGCTTGACCAGGAGCGACCGGACAGCGCCGCGCACACCGCCTTGAGCAGCGCGCTCATCACGCCCTTGCGCGACATGGATACAGCGCAGCGCCAACGCTTGGCCCCCTTGCTGGGGCGCCTGGCAGCGGGGCAAGATACAAACGCATAGCCGGAGCGCTCAAGCGCCAACAACATCAAGGGAGAGCAAATATGAGCATTTGGGCAGTCGTCGAACACGGCCAAGCGCTACAAGCCATCGAGCGGGCGAGTCGCGAACCTCTTGGCAGCGAGGTGCTGCTCGACGTCACCCATGCGGGCGTCTGTCACTCAGACCTGCATTTTTGGAAAGGCTATTACGACATGGGCGGCGGCAAGTTGATGAAGCTGGCCGAGCGCGGCGTCGTCTTGCCCAGAGCGCCCGGGCACGAGGTGGTCGGCCGCATCAGCAAGCTCGGGCCGCAGGCCCAAGGCCTGGAGCTCGGGCAGTTGTGCATCGTCTACCCCTGGCTGGGCTGTGGCCAGTGTGATGTCTGCCGCAGCGGCCAAGACAATTTGTGCATGAAGCCCAATGCCATCGGCGTCTTGCAAGACGGCGGCTTCGGCCAGCAGGTGGTGGTGCCACACCCCCGGTTTTTAGTCGATGTGGGCGCCATAGACCCGGCCTTTGCCGCCACCCTGGCTTGTTCAGGCATCACGGTTTACTCGGCGATCAAGAAAGTGATGCCCCTGCGGCCGGATGAACCGGTGGTGCTCTTTGGCGCCGGCGGCCTGGGCCTGGCCGCCATCTCCATGCTCAAGGCCATGGACCATAGGCAGATCGTCAGCGTCGACGCCAACCCCGCCAAGGCCGAGGCGGCCTTGCAGCTGGGGGCCAGCCATTTTGTCGACAGCTCCCAGCCCGATCTCATCGGCCGGATACAGGCGCTGACCCAGGGCCCGGTC
>JBILDR010000305.1:0-3378 GCA_044352515.1 Polaromonas sp. | reverse complement strand
GGTTCCGACTGAGGATCCACCCCATACCCGGCCAACATCAAATTACCGTCCTGCAATCCTGCCCGTAGGCAGGGAGGCATCCATAGCATCTCCTACAAAGTCCGCAAAGCCATCGCGCCGGGGGCGACGCTCCCACCAGAGGTAGCCAGCTCTGGGGCGAAGCGAGGCAGGCATAAAAAAACCGGCCGCGAGGGCCGGTTTTTTAGAAGGGTGATCTCAGATCACTTGTTGGGACGGGTGCCCACCACTTCAATTTCCACGCGGCGGTTCTTGGCGCGGCCTTCGGCGGTCTTGTTGTCGGCCACGGGCGACTTCTCGCCTTTGCCTTCGGTGTAGACACGGTTCTTCTCGACGCCTTTGCTCACCAAATAGGCCTTAACGGCTTCAGCGCGGCGGACCGAGAGTTTTTGGTTGTAGCCATCGGGACCAACCGAGTCAGCGTGACCAACGGCGATGATCACTTCGAGGTTGATGCCTTTGACCTTGCCCACCAGATCGTCGAGCTTGGCGCGGCCTTCAGGCTTGACGGCAGCTTTGTCGAAGTCGAAGAAGGCGTCAGCAGCGTAGGTCACTTTGGTGGCGGCCACAGCGGGAGCGGCGGGGGCAGCAGCCGGGCGGGGAGCAGGTGCAGGTGCCGGTACGGGAACAACCACAGCAGCCGGAGCCGGAGCCGGAGCCGGAGCAGGGGCCGGTGCGGGTGCGGGTGCGGGAGCACGTGCGGGCGCAGGAGCCGAGGCAGGCGCAGCAGGACGTGCAGCGGCAGGGGCCGGTGCAGGGGCCGGTGCGGGCGGCTGGGCGACGATGGCGCCGTCACAACCTCTGGCCGCAGTAGCAGGGGTCCAGAAGGCATCGCGCCAGCACAGTTCGTTGGTGCCGTTTTTCCAGACCAGATCGCCGGTGCCATTCCTCCAGTTGTCGATGGATTGCGCGCCAGCAGCGCCTGCCAGAGCCACCGAGGCGAACAACATTGCCACTTTATTGAGTTTCTTCATGGTC
This sequence comes from Polaromonas sp., assembly GCA_044352515.1. Taxonomy (GTDB): domain Bacteria; phylum Pseudomonadota; class Gammaproteobacteria; order Burkholderiales; family Burkholderiaceae_C; genus Polaromonas. The sequence goes on along the minus strand of JBILDR010000305.1, from coordinate 2,382 downwards.
TTCCTCTAGAGAGTCGCAGCCGGGCTGCGCAAATTTTTCACACACCCGAAATGACCATCACCCCGAGCATCGGGCCATTGTGCCACAGGGATTTTGGAGAACTCCTTTTCTGAGGGGCTGGAAACGCCAATTAACACTAAAGAATTGTCGCCAGCTCACCACACTTACCGCCCAGCCCAGCAAATCATTGAGGCCGAGCCGGGGCTTTAGAATGGTCTGTTTTGTGCTTCGGACCCAGCTGCTTAGTCAGCGCCCTACCCCGGCGCGCGACCGCTTATTGAGTCCAGCTGAGCTTTTGCGACATCGACCCCAGGCCGCCCCATGACCCAATTTGCCAAAGAAACACTTCCGATCAGCCTGGAAGAAGAGATGCGGCGCAGCTACCTCGATTACGCGATGAGCGTGATCGTGGGCCGCGCCCTGCCCGATGCCCGTGACGGCCTCAAGCCGGTGCACCGGCGGGTGCTGTTCGCGATGCATGAGCTCAATAACGACTGGAACCGGCCCTACAAGAAGTCGGCGCGTATCGTCGGTGATGTTATCGGTAAGTACCACCCGCATGGCGATCAGTCGGTCTACGACACCATCGTGCGGATGGCGCAGGATTTTTCCATGCGCCACATGCTGGTCGACGGCCAAGGCAACTTCGGCTCGGTCGACGGCGATAACGCGGCGGCCATGCGTTACACCGAAATCCGCCTGGCCAAGATCGCCCATGAACTACTGGCCGACCTCGACAAGGAGACGGTGGACTTCGGGCCCAACTATGACGGCTCTGAAAAAGAGCCGCTGGTGCTGCCCACCCGCCTGCCCAATTTATTGGTCAACGGATCGGGCGGCATTGCGGTGGGCATGGCCACCAACATCCCGCCGCACAACCTCAACGAGGTGGTTGACGCCTGTCTGCACCTGCTGGCCCACCCCGAGGCCACGGTCGAAGACCTTATGGAGATCGTGCCGGCGCCCGACTTCCCGACCGCCGGCATTATTTACGGCATGAGCGGCGTCAAAGAGGGCTACCGCACGGGGCGCGGGCGCATCGTGATGCGCGCCAAATGCCATTTTGAAGACATCGACAAGGGCCAGCGGCAGGCCATCATCGTCGACGAGCTGCCCTACCAGGTCAATAAGAAGACGCTGCAAGAGCGCATGGCCGAGCTGGTGCACGAAAAGAAAATCGAAGGTATCAGCCACATCCAGGACGAGTCCGACAAGTCGGGCATGCGCCTGGTCATTGAGCTCAAGCGCGGCGAAGTGCCCGAGGTGGTACTCAACAACCTGTACAAGCAGACGCAGCTGCAAGACACCTTCGGCATGAATATGGTGGCGCTGGTCGACGGCCAGCCCAAGCTGTGCAACTTGAAGGACCTGATTGCGGTCTTCCTCTCGCACCGGCGCGAGGTGGTCACACGGCGCACGGTGTTCAACCTGCGCAAGGCGCGCGAGCGCGGCCATGTGCTCGAAGGTCTGGCAGTCGCCCTGGCCAATATTGACGAGTTCATTCGCATCATCCGCGAGTCGCCCACCCCGCCGGTGGCCAAGGCCGAACTTATGGCGAGGGCCTGGGACAGCCAGTTGGTGCGGCAGATGCTTACCCGCGCCCGCGCCGACGGCGGCGTGATCAATGCCGACGACTACCGGCCCGACGGCCTGGCGCGCGAATACGGCATGGGCGGCGATGGGCTGTACAAGCTCTCGGACACCCAGGCGCAGGAAATCCTGCAAATGCGCCTGCAGCGCCTGACCGGTCTGGAGCAAGACAAGATCGTGGCCGAATACAAAGAGGTGATGGCCGAGATCGACGATCTGCTCGACATCTTGGCCAAGCCCGAGCGGGTCTCGGTCATCATCAGTGACGAGCTCAAGCTGATCCGCCAGGAGTTCGGCCAGTCCAAGCTGGGGCTGCGCCGCAGCCTGATCGAGCACAGCTCGTTTGACCTGTCGACTGAAGACCTGATCACGCCCACCGACATGGTGGTCACGCTCTCGCACCAGGGCTACATCAAGAGCCAGCCCCTGGGCGAATACCGCGCCCAAAAGCGCGGCGGACGCGGCAAGCAGGCCACGGCCACCAAAGAAGACGATTGGGTCGACCAACTCTTCATTGCCAATACGCACGACTACATCCTGTGCTTTTCCAACCGGGGCCGGCTGTACTGGCTCAAGGTCTGGGAGGTGCCGGCCGGCTCGCGCGGATCGCGCGGGCGGCCCATCGTCAATATGTTCCCGCTCAGTGAAGGCGAGAAGGTGACCGTGGTGCTGCCGCTGACGGGCGCCTCGCGCAGCTTCCCGGCCGATCAGTTCATCTTCATGGGCACCTCGATGGGCACGGTCAAGAAGACCGCCCTCGACGAATTCTCCAACCCGCGCAAGGCCGGCATT
>JBILDR010000304.1:0-3397 GCA_044352515.1 Polaromonas sp. | reverse complement strand
CGCCCTTGCCCACGGTATCGGCCCAGTCTTTGCTCACCACCGACAGATAGTCGGTCCAGTTGAAGGTGGTGCCCGAACCATCGGCGCGGTGCACCACCGTGATGGCCATGTCAGGCAGCTTCTTACCTGGGTTGAGGGCCGCCAGCTTGGGGTCGTTCCACTTGGCGATCTTGCCCATGAACATCTCGGCCAGCACCGGGCCGGTCACCCGCAGGTCACCGTTGGCAAAGCCGTCGAGGTTGAACACCGGCACCGTACCGCCGATGATGGCCGGGAACTGGACCATGGCGTCTTTGTCCAGATCCGCGCCGGACAAGGGCGCATCCGTGGCCCCAAAAGCCACTGTTTTGGCGCGAATCTGGCGAATGCCGCCGGAGGAGCCGATGGACTGGTAATTCAAACCCACGCCGGTCTGCTTTTTGTAAGCCTCAGCCCACTTGGCGTAGATCGGAAAAGGGAAGGTGGCGCCGGCGCCGGTGATGTCTGCCGCCAGGACCGAGGCGGTGGCCATAGAGCCAACTGCAGCCAGAACGATCGTCTTGAGGAAACCCCGCTTGGAACTCATATCAAATCCTTAAAGGTAGGGATGGGAACACGAATAACGTGAATCTAAGCGGCTTGTGTGACAAGATTGTGACAAGAATGCTCCTAAGTCGTATCGGCCAACCGGCCGAACAGGGTCAGCGCTGGCCGATGTCATTCTTTCGTCATATACCCGTCATATGATAGTCACTCATCATTTGTGTCAAACCCCACCCGCCTCCCCATGCAAGACGGAACCCGCCTGGCCGCCGTAGACCTCGGCTCCAACAGCTTCAGGCTGGAAATCGGTCAGATTGACCACGGCCTCATCCGCCGAACCGACTACCTCAAAGAAACGGTACGCCAGGGCGGCGAACTCGACGCCGAGCGCAATCTGACCGAGCAGGCCATGCAACGCGGCTGGGACTGCCTGGCGCGGTTTGCCGAACGCCTGTCGGGCTTCAAGCGTCAGCAGGTGCGGGCGGTGGCCACGCAGACGCTGCGTGAGGCGCGCAACCGCGAAGAATTCCTGCAACGGGCCCGCAAGATTCTGGGCTTTCCCATTGATGTGATTCCAGGCCGTGAGGAGGCCAGGCTGATTTACCTGGGGGTGGCGCAGCTGCTGCCCCACAGCGAAGAACGCCGCCTGGTGATTGATATCGGCGGACGCTCGACCGAAATGATCCTGGGCCAGCACCTTCAGGCCAATACGCTAGAGTCCTGGCGGGTCGGCAGCGTCAGTTGGTCGAGCAAATATTTCCCCGAAGGTCAGTTCACCGCGCAGGCCTTTGAACGGGCCGAGGTAGCAGCCAAGGCCGTGCTCGAAGAGGCCCTGCCCGCCTTTGCCCGCCAGCACTGGGACGCGGCCTATGGCTCATCGGGCACCGTCAATGCCGTGGCCGATGCCTTGCAAGCCAGCGGCTGGACCGAGGGCGTGATCAGCCAGGAGGCTTTGGACTGGCTGCAGGACAAGCTGCTGCGCGCCCAAAGCGCCGATCGCCTGAAGATCGAAGGCCTCAAGGATGACAGGCGCGCGGTGATCGGTGGTGGCGTCAGCGTGCTCAGGGCGATTTTCTCCCTGCTGGACATCACCGAAATGAAGCCAGCCGAAGGCGCGCTGCGGCACGGCGTCCTCTATGACCTGCTCGATCGTCAGGACGACCAGACCGATCTGCGGGTACGCACCGTCGAATATCTGAAGCACAAATACCGGGTCGATGCGCGTCAAGCAGAGCGCGTCAGCCAAACAGCGCTGGCCCTGCTGGCACAGGCCCCGCCGCCGCAGTCCGACCTGTCGCGCCTGCAACGCAAGCTCGATTGGGCAGCGCAACTGCATCAAATCGGTAGCCATGTTTCTCACCAGGAATACCACAAGCACGGCGCCTACCTGCTTGACCATGTCGATGCGCCTGGTTTTGCGCTGGAGGAGTTGCACCGCTTGAGCCAGTTGGTGCTCGGACACCGGGGCAAGCTGCGCAAGATGGAGCAGTGGTTTGCCGACCCGGTGTTCATGCGCCAGCTGCTGGCTCTTCGTCTGGCCATCATCCTGTGCCATGCACACCGCGACCCTGAGCTAGAGAGCATTGACCTCAGCCAGGATGACCACGCACTGCAGCTGTCCGTGTCGGCTCAATGGGCCGAACGCTTCCCGCAGTCCATGTACTTGCTGGGCGAGGAATGCCTGGCCTGGGACAAGACGCCCTGGCCCTGGGTACTACGGCCGCACTGAGCACCGAGCAGGGCTACTGTTGCCCATCCTTTTAAAACGGTATAAACTGTTTATACCGTTTTAAAAGGAGCTCGCCATGGCAACATCAACACGCGCAAAGACTGTCCCTAACACCGCTGGCGCTGCCAAGAAGACCGCAGCAACTGCCCGCCCCACCGCCCGGCCCGCTGCAAGACCTACGTCCCGCCGCAAGCCTGCGGTGGTCGCCAATAAACAAGCAAGCCCTGCCGCCAGCGCTGCAGCGCCTGCTGCTGCAAGCCCAGCGCCTGCAGCGTCAGCACAGGCGCCCGCCAAGGTCGACAAGGTCAAGAAACCCAAGCTGGTACGCGACAGCTTCACCATCCCCAAAGCTGAATACGGTGCCATTGACGCCCTCAAGCAACGCAGCGTCCAAATGGGCTTGTCACCCAAGAAAAGTGAGTTGCTGCGTGCAGGTCTCATGCTGCTGGCCGGGCTCGATGACGCCGGCCTGAGCAAAGCCTTGACGGCTGTGCCCGCGATCAAGACCGGACGCCCTAAGGCCTGAGCGCCGGCAGCGGTCGCCTTACAACAAGTCGGGCGACTGCACCGCCAGCAGCACCGTCTGCAAGCGGCCTTCGCGCTCACGAGAGCGCAACCACCAGACCCCGCCCTTGCGCACCGACAGGTCGACCTGCGGCAAACCCAGCAGGCGGGCGGCGGTCTGACCGAGCGTGGGCTGGTGGCCCACCACCAGCACCGGGGTCTTGCTGTCAGGCCACTGGGCCGCCTCCAACAGGTCCTCAACGCTGTGGTCTGGGCCCAGCAACTCAGAGGTCTTGAACTTGCGCCCCAAGTTAAGTGCGGTCTGCTCGCAGCGCAGAGCCGGACTGACCAGAATACGGGTGGTGTCACCCATCTGCTGGTCCAACCAGGCGGCCATGCGGGCGGCATGTTTTTGTCCACGCCCTGTCAGGCTGCGCAACAAATCGCGACGCATCATCTCTCGCCTGTCGTCAACGGGCTCGGCCTCCTGGGCATCGGCATGGCGCCACAAGATCAAATCCATGCCGGCCCCACTCACGCGTTCTTTTGCCCCGAACCCGCATAGCGCGCCATCAGGGCAGACTGCGCACTTTGCCGACGCTGGCGCGCCGCCGGCTTGACCAGTTGATAGCTGCCATCGGC
>JBILDR010000102.1:0-11472 GCA_044352515.1 Polaromonas sp. | reverse complement strand
CACGCCCTTGACGCGGGCCATCAACTGCCCGCCGGTGTCGGGGTTGACCAGGGGGATCAGGCCGTAGCCGATTTCCAGGCCGATCAGGTCGACCTGATCGACATCGTCCCAGTCCAGTTCTTTAGGGGCTTCCGGGGCCAGCGCGGCAGCCTGGGCCACTTCCTGCGGCGTCGGCTCGGCGTTGCGCTTGAGAATCATCAGTCCCAGGCCTGCGGACGCAGCGGCCAGGGTCAAAAACACCATGTGCGGCATGCCGGGAATCACGCCCAGGATGGCCAAAAAGCTGGCCGAGATGAACAGGGCCGAGGGGTTGGCCAATTGGGAGCTGGCCTGCTCGGTGGTGTTCTCCGAGGTGTTGACCCGGGTGACGATGATGGCGGTGGCCAGCGACAGGAACAGACCCGGGATCTGGGCCACCAGTCCGTCACCGATGGTCAGCAGGGTATAGATGCGGCCAGCCTCAGCGATGGGCATGTTGTGCTGCATCACGCCGATGAGCAGGCCGCCGACGATGTTGATCACCAGAATCAAGAGACCAGCGACCGCGTCGCCGCTGACGAATTTGGAGGCACCGTCCATGGAGCCGAAGAAGTCCGACTCCTGCGACAGTTCCTCGCGCCGCTTTTTGGCCGTTTCCTGGTCGATCACGCCGGCGTTCAAGTCAGCGTCGATGGACATCTGCTTGCCCGGCATCGCATCGAGGGTGAAGCGGGCATTGACCTCGGAGACCCGGCCAGCGCCCTTGGTGACCACGATGAAGTTGATAATCATCAAGATCATGAAGATGATGAAACCGACCACGTAGTTGCCGCCGATGACAAAGTGACCGAAGGCGGCGATCACCTGACCGGCGGCTTCCTCGCCCTCGTGACCATGGACCAGAACCACCCGGGTCGAGGCCACGTTCAGCGCCAGTCTGAGCATGGTGGCAAACAGCAACACCGAGGGGAAAGAAGAAAACTCCAGCGGCTTGCGGGTGTTGATCGCAATGAGCACGATCAGCAGGCTCGAGGCAATATTGAAGGTGAACAGCACATCCAGCAGCCAGGCCGGCAGTGGCAACACCAGCATGGCCACGATCAGCAGCACCAGTGCCGGAATGCTCAGTCCGGCCATGCTGACCTGGGTCAGGCTCTGTCGGAGGTTTGACAGCGTCAAGGTGCTCATGGCGTCGCTTTGTCGGTTTGGAAAGGCTGTGAGGCCGGTTTTGCGGTTTTCAGGCCGCGCTCGGACAGGTTCCGCAAAGTCCGTGCCATGAAAAGTTGACAGTGCGATGAGGTCTGGTCCGGCCTGGACTGACCGGCAAGTCCTGTCCGGTCATGCTTTTTGCTACATCGCCAGGGCCCGCCTTCGGGCTACCTCTTCATTCAGCCAAAGCCACCCATGGACGCGTCACTGATTTCTGCTGTTTTCCCTGTCTCGGTCAACCTCACCGCGGAGGCCAGCCCAGGCGCTGCGCAGCCGGCCATGCGGGGGGCCGATTTCGCCAACTTGCTGGGGCACCTGATGGACCCGAGCGCCCGGCAAGATCTTGCCGCCGCCGGGCTGCAGGCCCTGCCCATCAGCTCACAGATCGAGGTCATTACCGTGGCCGAACCCCTGCCTGATGCCGCCAGTCTGGCGGCCTTTGCGCGCGGCCAGGGGCTGGATGAAACCACAGTACGGGCCTTGTTTGGCGCTGCGCCGGGCATGATGTCTGCCGATGCGGCCGGCGCTGCCACCTTGAGCGACAAGAGTGCTGCCACCTTGAGCGACAAGAGTGCTGCCACCTTGAGCGACAAGAGTGCTGCCACCTTGAGCGACAAGGGCGCCGATACCGGCACCCTGATCAGTGCCGCGCTGGCTCTGGGCGGCTTGCGTCCCCTGGTGGTCCAGCCCCTGGAACAGGCCGCCGCCATGATGGGCGAGGGCGCTGCCGCGCCTTCCGCTGAAGAGGCGGCTTTGCAGCAATCTCTGGTCCTGGCCACCGGCGCCCTTGTTCCCGCCTTGATGGGGCGGGGGCAGGTCGCCAAGGCGCCGGGCGATGCCGGCAAGACGCCCCTGTCGGTCAGTGCGGCCTTGCCTGGCCCTGCGGCCCAGGCCGCAGGCATTTCCGCCATCGCACAAAGTGGCCAGGTCAGCCAGTTGAGCTGGCAGGTGCAGTCAGTGGGGGCGCCCCAGGCTGCGCTGGCGGTGCATGAATTAGGGGCCCAGGCAGCCGTCGCCGCCAGTTCCCTGTCTGATGTCCAGCCTGAGGACATGCCTGAAGTCATGCGCCTGCGGCTGGCGCCCAGTGAGTTCATCACCCAGCGCCTGGCTGCCATGGCCGGCACCGGCGAGCAAGCCACCTGGGGCTCGGTGGCCGGCCAGTCGGTGGTCGCCGTCGGGCTGCTGCGCTTGGATGTGCGGGGCCTGGGCCTGGTCGCTCCGCCCGCTTCCTCGGCTGCGCCGGCCGCCGATGCGGCAAACGCCTTGGACGCCCAGGCGCTTGAGCAGCCGGACGCCGCCGCTACGCAGGTGCACCATGAGGCCGGCCGTACGCAGAACTTGGCGCCGAGCGCCAGCACCGCCGCCCCCTGGACCAGCACCGCCGCCCAGCGGGCTGAACAATATGAGCAACTGGCCCAGCGCATGGGTGAGGCACTGGGTCAGCGCCTGCAAAGCCAGCTCGAACGCGGCGAGTGGAAGGTTCAGATGCGCCTGGATCCGGCCCACCTCGGGCGCATCGATCTGGACCTGGATATGAGCGCCGGTGGCCTGGATGCAGTGTTTCGCAGTGACAATCAGCTTACACGCGATTTGATCTCCCAGGGTCTGTCCCGACTGCGTGAGAGCCTGTCACAGTCAGGCACGGCTGTTGCTAATGTCTGGGTACAAGGGGATTCCAACCGCCAGTCTGGCGGAAATCCGACACCTGGGCGTACGCCGGATCAAAGAGATGAGACGGCAAACGGTCGCGATGCAGGCTCTGAGGAGCAGCTGGCGGCGCAGGCGGTCGCAAGACCGCGCCGAGGTACGAGTGCCTGGGATATGCTGGCCTGACAAAGGCTGGCGCATCGCACGGGAGACATCTGAGAGGTAAGTCATGGCAGAAGCAGCAGCAGTTGTTGAAGAAGGTGCGGAGCAAAAGCCCAAGTCCAAGCTGATTCCCATCATCCTGGGAGCGGTCGGCCTGATCGTGCTCGTGGCCGGCACGATGCTGGCGACCCTGTACTTCACCGGCTTTTTCAAGCCCAAGCCGCCGACCCTGACCGCCGAGGAGCGCATCGCGCTGGGCCTTGACCCTGAGGTTGACGCCGCTGGCAAGGACGGCAAGGGCAAAGACGGCAAGGACGGCAAGCCTGAAAAGCTGAAAAAGTCGCCCCAGGCCGAGCGCTTTGACTTCAACTACTTCAAGATGGAAAACGAGTTCCTGGTCAATGTGACCGGGTCCAAGAGGGTGATGTCCATCCAGGTGGCGGTCATGACCCGCTACGACCAGAAGGTCATCGACAACCTGAAAAAACACGAGTTTGCCCTGCGCTCGGTGATGATGGACGTCATGCGCCAGTCGCAGGACGCGGATATCAACAAGCCGGAGTTTCGGGTCGATCTGGGCAAGAAGCTGCGCGACGCCATGAACGCGCTGCTGGAAAAGTACGAGGAATTTGGCGGGGTTGAAGACGTCTTCTTCACCTCCTTCATCGTGCAGTAAGCGCGTTACCCCTGGCTGCAACGAGACCTCACACCATGACCGATCAACTGTTGTCCGCGGAGGAGCTCTCGGCACTGGCCGAGGGCATCAACGACGGCAGCATCCCCGTCGATACCGGCTACAACACCGCCATGCGGGTGCGCAAGCACGACCTGGCCAGCGAGGATTCGAGCCTGGGCGTCAATGTGGCGTCCATCGACATGATCAACGAGCGCTTTGTGCGCACCTTTCGCCTGGGCCTGCTCGAGATGCTGCGCTCCAGCCCGCGCGTCTCGCCCAACCGGGTTCAGATCTCGCGCTTTGGCGACTACCTCAAGGGCTTGCGGGCGCCGCTGTCGGTCAATATGGTCCGGATGAATCCGCTGCGCGGCTACTCCATCGTGGCCATCGACCCGGTGGTTGTGTTTAGCTCGCTCGACAGTTTTTTCGGCGGTTTCGGCCGGGGCGTGGCGCAACTGCCGCCCACCCGCCTGTTCACCCCCACCGAGACCCGGATCATCAACATGATCCTCGAAGTGTTCTTCCGTTCGCTCAAGGACGCCTGGTCGCCCATCATGGGCATCGATCAGGAGGTGGTGAGCTCGGAGATCAACCCGCAGTTCGCACAGATTGCCGACGAGAACGATCTGGTGATCCTCTCGCGCTTTGAGGTCGAGGCCGGCCCTACCACCCAGGGCTTCATCGATCTGGTCTACCCCTATGCCTCGCTCAAGCCGGTGCGTGACCTGCTGCGCAGCCGGGTGCAGACCGGCGACGGCAACGAGGAGTCGGACAACCAGTGGCGCAACGACCTGGGCGTGGCGGTCGACAGCGCATCGGTCGAGATGCGCGTCATGCTGGGCGACATCCCCACCAGCCTGGGCGCCATCGAGTCCATGCAGCCCGGCGATGTTCTCTTTTTCAAAAAGCCCGATCTGGCCCGTCTGCTGATCAACGAAGTGCCTGCCTTCGATGTCGAGGTGGGCAATCTGGGCAGCCAGACGGCGGTGCAGATTCAGCGCAGTGTCATTCCTGGCATGCAATAAACCTCAGGACCCGCGAGCATGAGCGACAACACAAACAACACCGGCGCCGACAACCAGATCAATCCCGATGTCCTGCAAAACATTCAGGTCACCCTGTCTGTGGAAGTGGGGCGCGCCATGATCAAGATCCGCGACCTGATGCGTCTGACGCAGGGCAGTGTGGTCGAGCTCGACCACATTGCCGGCGAGCCGCTGGACCTGCTGGTCAACAAGACCGTGGTGGCCCAAGGCGAGGTGGTGCTGGTCAATGACCGCTACGGCATCCGCCTGACGCGCGTGGTGCCGGCCTCCGAGCGCATGAAAAACCTCTGATCGCCACCGGCCCAGCCCCATGGACACCTTGCGCATCATCGGCAGCCTCATCCTGGTCTTCGGACTGATGGGGGCCTTGCTTTGGGGCCTCAAACGCATGCAGACCCAGATGGGCCAAAGCCTGCCTGGCCGGCGCCTGCAGATCGTCGAAAGCGTGGGCGTGGGCCCGCGTCAGAAGATCGCGCTGGTGCGGGTCGACGGCCATGAGGTGCTGGTGGGCCTGTCGCCCGGCCAGATGACCGCTTTGGGCCAATGGCCTGTGGCGGGCGCTGCTGCCGGCACTGCTCACGCTAAAGCGGCCGTTGATGCCGCTGGCGATCCTCAAAACCAGGGCGCTGCCGGCGATCTGAGCTATCCGATGACCGCCCGGGCCCTGCTCGACAGGGAGTCGCGCAGTGGCTCCTAAATCCTTGGGGCGTTGGCTCGCCCTGTCCGTGCTGGTTCTGGTGGTGCTGGCCATGCCCCTGCAATCTTGGGCGCAGGGGCTGCCCATGGTGACGACCACCCAGGGTCCGCGCGGCACCCAGTACAGCATTACGCTGCAGCTGCTGGCCTTGATGACCACGCTGACGCTGCTGCCTTCGCTGCTGCTGATGATGACCTCCTTTGTGCGCATCATCATCGTGATGTCGCTGCTGCGCCAGGCCTTGGGCACCGGTCAGACGCCGCCCAATATGGTGCTGGTCGGTCTGTCACTGTTTCTCTCGCTGTTCATCATGCAGCCGGTGCTCAGCGATGTGTATCAAAACGCGGTGGTGCCCTTCATGAACAACGGCATGAGTGCCGAGCGGGCCCTGGCCGCCGCCGAGGGGCCGATTCGCGAATTCATGCTCAAGCAGACCCGCCAGGACGATATCGCCCTGTTCATGCAAATCGCGCGCAAGGGCGAGCCGCTCGATGCGGCCTCCGTGCCTTTTAGCACCTTGGTGCCCGCTTTCATCACCTCCGAGCTCAAGAGCGCCTTCACCATCGGCTTTCTGATCTACATCCCCTTCGTGGTGATTGATCTGATCGTCGCCAGCGTGTTGATGTCCATGGGCATGATGATGCTCTCGCCCATGATGATCTCCATGCCCTTCAAGCTCATGCTGTTTGTGTTGGTCGATGGTTGGGGGCTGATCATGGGCTCGCTGGCTTCGAGCTTTACCCTCTGAAACCTGGAACGCCCCTATGGATACCTCCACCGTTGTAGAACTGGGCTCCCAAGCCCTCTGGATGACCATGCTGGTGTCGGCCCCGCTGCTGCTGGTGGCCCTGGGTGTGGGCCTGGTGGTGGGTATCGTGCAGGCCGCCACCTCGATCAACGAAGCCACCTTGAGCTTCATCCCCAAGCTGGTGGCGATTTCCCTGACCCTGGTGGTGGTGGGCGGCTGGCAGATCGCCACCCTGGTCGATTACATGCGCGGCCTGTTCCTGCGCATACCGACCCTGTTTACCTGAGCCTATCGTGATCTCGGTTGCCGCCATCGACATCGTGGAGCGCTTTTATGCGCTGCTGTGGCCCATGCTGCGCATGTCGGCCCTGATGCTGTTTGCGCCCGTGTTTTCGCTGCCGGCCATGACCACCCGCATCCGCATCCTGCTGGCCTTGGCCTTGGCGGTGATGGTCTACCCGATGTTCGACTGGCCCCGCATCGACCCGCTGTCGGCTGCCGGTTTGCTCGAAATTGCCAACCAGATCACCATTGGTCTGATGATGGGCCTGATCCTGCAGGTGGCCGTTGCCGCGGTGGTGGTGGCCGGTCAGGCGATTTCCAATTCCATGGGCCTGTCCATGGCCATGATGATCGACCCCAACCTGGGCAATGTGCCCACCATCGCCCAGTTTCTGATTGTGGTGGCGACCCTGGTTTTTGTCGGTCTGGGCGGTCACGGCCTGCTGCTGGCCTTGCTGGTCGAGAGTTTTTCCAGCCTGCCTGTGGGCCAGGTGATCTTGGTCGATCAAAGCTGGCGCCAGATGCTGGCTTGGAGCTCGATGATCTTTTTGGGGGCCGTGCTGATCTCGCTGCCGGTCATGGTGACCCTGCTGTTCATCAATATCGGCATCGGCGTGATCACCCGCGCTGCCCCCAGTCTCAACATCTTTGCCGTCGGCCTGCCGGCCACGATCATCATTGGTTTTCTGGTGCTGGTCATGTCCATGGCCAACATCGGCGCCCGTCTGCAGTGGCTGTGGACCCAAGGTCTGACCCAGACCCGGGTTCTGGTCGGCCTGTCCTGAGGAGGCGCCCATGAGTGACGATAGCGCCGAAAGAACAGAAGAGGCCACAGGCCGAAGGCTGAGCAAGGCCATCGAAGAAGGCGATGTGGCGCGCAGCATCGAGCTGCCCGCCGCCGCCGTCATGATTGCTGCGGCGGTGACCATTCTCATGATGGGCGGCTGGTGGGTCAGCCGTTTTGCGGCACAGATGCAGGCCGGCTTCACCTTTGACCGCGAGACGCTGGACACGCCCACCCTGCTGCCCACCACCTTCCTGTACGCGGTGGGTGAGGGCCTGTTGGTGGTGCTGCCGCTGATGGTGGTCACTGCGGTGGTGGCCATCGCCGCCTCCGGCGTGACCGGTGGCTTTCATTTCTCGGCCAAGGCTTTTTCGCCCAAGTTCAACAAGCTCAGCCCGATCGCGGGCCTCAAGCGCATGTTTGGCACCAATGCCCTGGTCGAGCTGATCAAGGCCATCAGCAAGTTCGCGGTGGTCTCGCTGGTGCTGTGGTGGCTGGTCAACCGCCATCTGTTGGAGCTCATGATGCTGGCCAATATGGGGCTGGAGCCCGCACTCGGCGAGACCGGCCGCATGATCAGCCAATCGCTGGTCTGGCTCACGCTCAGCCTGGTGCTCATTGCCGCCGCTGACGCGCCGTATCAGCGCTGGAGATACTTCAAGAAGCTGCGCATGACCAAGCAAGAGGTCAAGGACGAGATGAAGGATTCAGAAGGCCGGCCCGAGGTCAAGCAGCAGATCCGCCGGCGTCAGCGCGAGATGTCCAATGCGCGCATGATGGCCAAGGTCAAGGACGCCGATGTGGTCATCACCAATCCGGAGCACTTTGCGGTCGCTCTGTCTTACGACCCTACCTCCGACGGCGCGCCGATTCTGCTGGCCAAAGGCGCTGACCATATTGCGGCACGCATCCGCGAGGAGGCACGCCAGCACGGGGTGGAAATGTTCGCCTCGCCCCAACTGGCCCGTGCCCTGTACTTCACCACCGAGGTGGATCAGCCGATTCCCGAGGCGCTCTACCATGCGGTGGCCCCGGTGATCGCCTATGTGTTCAGCCTGGCGCAGGTCAAGCCTGGCGTCGAGCCCATGGCCAAACCCGCACCCAAGGTACCGCCGTCGATGTGTTTTGATGCCGACGGCAAATTGGAGACTGCATGAACACCCATGTCGACCTGACCCTGAGCCTGGCGGCCGATGGTTCGGCCCTGCCTTCCCTGTTTTTCCGACCCGCCGACCGCCTGCGCCTGGAGGGCTGCGTGGCTGCACTGACGCAGGAAGGCCGCAGCCTGGCCCTGTCCAGCGAGCACGAGGCCGCGCTCGACCACTATGCCAAGTTGCTCACCGAGCGGCTGCGTCGGGCAGCACCGCGCAGCCAGGTTGAAACCTATTTCCCCGCCAGCACCGACGCACTGGTGGCCCGCTTCAATGAAGTGCTGGCCGGCCAGACCATGAAGGAGGCGATGACCGAAGGCATGGGGCAGGCGCCCGAGCGCATCTGGGTGGTGCACGACGCCGGCGCGCTGGCCGAGCACGAGTTGCAGTTGCTGGCTCGCCTGGTCAGCAATTTTCCAGGCGCCAATATCCGCACCGTTCTCTTGCTCGGTCCCGCGCTGCGCAGCCGCAAGGCCTTTGAATCACTGGGCCGACGCTTTGTGCGTTGGGACATCGAGGCGCCCACACCCGAGCAGGCCCAGACCATGCTCAGTCAGGCCCGCATTGAAGGCTGCGAGAGCCTGGTCACGGGCTTGCTGCGCCATCTGCAGCCGGTGGTGCTCAAGGCCGCTCCGGCGCTCGAACCCTTTAGTTTCAGCCCTGCCCAGGACGAAAGCAGGCCGCAGGCCGGCGGTCCGGCGCGCCAACCGGCGCGCGCAGTGCTGGACGCGCTGACCGGGCGCGCCCGGCAGCTTGCGGCGCTACTCGGCCAGCGACTGCAAGGCCTGCGCAAGGTGGGGGGCGGCGTTGCTGCCAAAGTCGTCGTCCGCGCCCGCCCGCCGGGTCGCAAAGGCATGCGCTTGCCCAAGGCGCGTTGGATCATGGCTGTCGCTGGCCTGGCTGCCTTGTCGGTGGCCGTCTCGGCCTGGTTGAACGGCGGGCGCTTTGGCGTGAGCAAGCCCACCGGCGCGCAACCGGTCAAGGACGTGCGCAGTGGCGCCGTGTCCAACAGCCCGATCAAGGCGGTCGATCTGCTGCGAAGTCCAGCACCTGCGAGGGAGTCCAAAACATGAGCGATCAACCGTCCATCATTCGGCATGAAATTGATCATTCGGTGAGTTTTCCCGAGGGCTCGCAGGTGGCCACCTCCAAGCCATCGGATCCGCAAGGGCCGCAGGTCCGAAAAGTGCTGGCCGGCGAGGACACCGATGGCCAAGACGATTCAGCGCAAGCCCAATCGGGCATGCCGCCTCCTTTTGTCAAGGAGCCCACCGAGCAGCCCGCCGCTCCCGTCTTTGAGCGCACCGTACCAGCGGCGCTCGCCGAAGCGGCAAGCCTGCCCGCCCTGCCTGCCGGTGAATCGTCAGCGGCTGCGGCGCCGGTTTTCGAGCGCTCGATTCAGGACGCCAGCGTTCAGGCCGGCCTGCCGCCTGAACTGGCACCCCTGGGCGACCAGTTTGAGACGCCGGTCGATCGCTTCCTGCGTGAAAGGCGGCTGGCGCTGCCGGAGCAGGGCGAGGACACCCAGCCCGTCAGCGACGCGCCGGTGTTTGAGCGCAGCAGCCAGGACCACCGGGTGGCGCTGCCCCAGGACCTGGGGGCTCCCTCTGAATCGAGTGAGGGGCCGGTGTTCGAGCGCAGTCTCCAGGACCACCGCGAGCCAGCCCTTGAGGATACGCCCTTGCCGGTCTCGCCCGCCGATGGGCCGGTTTTTGAGGGCAGCATCAGCGACCATCGGGAAGCTGCGCCTATTGACGCGCCGGCTCAGGCCGTTGCCATAGATGCCCCGGTATTCGAGCGCTCGCTGCAAGACCACACAGTGGCCGTGCCCGAGGCACGGTCTGCCAGCCGGGAAGAGATCGCCGTCCCTCCGCCGATCGCCCGGCGCGATGGGCCCGAATTGGCGCCGGTACCCATGGCGCAGGCGCAGCGGATCATTTCCGAGACCGCCAGCCAGACCCAGGCGCAGGTCGAGCAGGCCATAGGCGCAGCCGGTGGCCAATGGGCCGAGATGGACTTCCCCGCCCGGGTGGTCAAGCTCAAGATTGAAAACGACAAGGTGCGGGACAAGCTTGACAAGCTTGAGGACCTGGCCGACGAGGCCAAGCGCTAAGGCGCTTGGCGACACGAAAAACAGGAGCCCGATATGGACCACAAAACCACCGAGCCGGATCCGCAGGCGCCCGCCTCGCCCGGCGAGGACGTCGCCATGACCGACGCCCAGACCCTGGCCGACATGAAAGACATGAAGCTGGTGGTCATGGACTCGGCCGAACTGGCCACCCGTGCCGCCAGCCTGGCCGCCAATGCCGGCCTGGACCTGCGTAACGCCACCAAGGACTTGCTGCAGGGCAATGTGCAGATGCTCGCCAGCAACAAGAAGCAAAGCAAGTTCGCCATCATTTTGCTGGCCAGCGCGGCCTCTCTGATGCTGCTGACCGCCGCCCTGTTTGTCTTCATGAGTCTGAAGCTGCAAGGCCGGGTGGCCCAACTCGATGAGATGGTGCTGGCGGTAGGCAAGCGTGTGGTGGAAATGGACGCTTCACTGGAATTGGTCGGCGGCGCGCAAGAAGTGCTCAAGTCCGTCGCAGCCAAGCAGGCCGAAATGACGGCCGGCCAGGCCAAGATCGACGCGCGGCTGGAAGAGGTGATCAAGAACGCCCAGGGCGTGCCCGAGCAGACCGCCAAGCAGGTCGAGGCGCGGATGCAGGCCTTGGCCAAACAGGTCTCGGGCCTGGACGCCCGCTTCCAGGCCCAATCGGCTGCCACCAACAAAATGGCCGGCCAGGTGCAGTCCATGCAAGGCGCTCTGGGCGACGCCAGCGCCATGAAGCGCGACCTCGAAGCCATGGCCCGCCAGCAGCGCGAGCGCCAAAGCGGCGAGTCCTCCCGCGCCGCCCAGGAAGCAGCGGCCGCACGCAACCGCGAGTCCATGGTGCAATACCCGCGCAAGCAGGCTGACAAGCCCTGATCTGGGCCAGCCGCATCGCGCCGGGGCGGCGCTCCTACAAAGAGGCTCTGACAAGATTTAGCAATCGGTCAGGGTGGGTGTGGGAGCAATCGGTCGGGGGTGGGTGTGGGACCAATCGGT
>JBILDR010000303.1:0-3398 GCA_044352515.1 Polaromonas sp. | reverse complement strand
CTTTCCCTGGACCTGGGGCTGGGCTTTGCCGAGCGCCTGGACGCCGGCAAGGCGCCGCCGCGTTTTGAGTTGTTGCCCCAGTACACCGAGCATTATTTTTTGGTGCGGCGGGCGGCCCGGCCGGCGACCAAGCTGAGCCTGGGCGCGCCCATGCGCTGGGCCGATGCAGGCGCCTTGCGCTTGTGCCTGCTCACGCCCGAGATGCACAACCGCAGCCTGGTCGACAGCGCCTTCGAGCGCGCCGGCGTGCAGGTACGGCCGGTGATGGAAACTGACTCGGTGCTCACCCTGGCGCTGGCGGTGCAAGCCGGCGATGTGGCCAGCGTGCTGCCCGGCGCCTTGGTGGGCGCGGTGCGCAGCCAGGGCGAGCTCGAAGCCCTGCCCCTGGTCGAGCCTGAGATGCTCACGCCGCTGGTTTTTGCCAGCTTGGCTCAGTCGCGTCCCTCACGGGTGCTGCAGGCGGCATTGGCGCTGGCGGCCGATGAACAGTGGCTGGCGCAAGCCGCTGCGCACAGCGGCGGCTTGCCGGGATGAAAAATCCCTCTAGTCGATCTTGATGCCGGCCGCCTTGATGATGGCCGCGTTGGCCGCCATTTCCTCGCGGATCATGGTGTCGAACTGTTCGGGGCTCATGGGCAGGGGCTCCGCGCCCTGGCTGGCCAGGCGCTCGCGCACCTCGGGCGTAGCCAGGGCCTTGAGCGTGGCTTGGTTGAGCCGGTTGACCACCTCGCGCGGTGTCTTGACCGGCACCAGCATGCCGATCCAGAACAGGTATTCCGAATTGGCGATGCCTGCCTCGGCCAGTGTCGGTACATCCGGCAACTGGGCCGAGCGCTTGGTGGTGGCCACGGCCAGGGCTTGCAGGCGACCGGCCTTGATCATGGGCAGGGCCGAGACCAGCGGCGCAAAGAAGAAGTCGGTGCGGCCGGCAATCGTCTCGTTGATCGCCTCGGGCGAGCCTTTGAAGGGCACGTGTACTGCGTCGATGCCGGTGGCAGCGCGAAACTTCTCGGCACTCATAGACGTTGCCGTGCCCGCGCCCACCGATGCGTAGTTGAGCGAGCCCGGCTTGGCCCTGGCCGGCCGGGAGCCGCCCGATGAGTCGCTGGCGGTGGATGTGCAGCCTGCGTTTGGTGATTGAGTGGGCTGGCGATGGGTCTTGAGTATGGACCTGGAATAAGCCTTGCCATTCAGAAGGCCCACCTGCCTGTTGACGTTTTTGTTGGTGAGCTGGTGGCAAATGTGAAGACCGGTTACCCGCCCCGCTGAGGGCTGTGTCAAACGCGGATGGATCGCTAAACTTATAAAAATTTATAGCAATAAAGAGTTTGTTTTTCCCTCAGTAAAGCTGCCGAAGGTCTGTTTTTTCCCAAGTTCAATGGACCTCAACCCGATGAACGGTCAGCAATGACAAAGCCGAGGCCCCAGCATGAGCTCCAAGGAACTACCTTCCCCAACGGCTGACGTCTTCACCGGCCTGCACGCCGAGCTGCGCACGCTTATTACCAGCAGCCGTCAGCGCTTGGCTGGCGCCGTCAATGCCGAGCTGACGCGCCTGTACTGGAGCGTGGGCCAACGCCTGGCTAGCGATGTGCTGGGTGGCGAGCGCGCCCAATATGGCGGCCGGCTCATGGCCCGGTTGGGCCAACAACTGGCACAGGAGTTTGGCCGGGGATTTGAGGCCAAAAACCTGCGCCGCATGGTGCAATTTGCCCAGGCCTTCCCCGACCCGGAGAAAGTCGCATCACTGATGCGTCAATTGAGCTGGACCCACTTCCTGCAACTGATCCCCGTCAAAACCGAGGTGGCGCGATGGTTTTATGCGCAGCAGTGCCTGCAAGCTCGCTGGAGCGTGCGCGAACTTCACCTTCAAATTGACCGCAAGGCCTACGAGCGCAGCGAAATCGCCCAGGCCCAAGGCCCCGCGCTGCAATCCCCCGGCGAAGACGCGCCGGCACTGGTTTTTAAAGACCCCTACTTTCTCGACTTCCTGGGCCTGCGCCAAGGCCACGACGAGGCCGACCTCGAAGCCGCCATCCTGCGTCAGTTGGAAGCCTTTGTTCTGGAATTGGGCCGAGGCTTTGCTTTTGTCGAGCGACAAAAGCGCATGGTGATCGACGGTGAAGACTTTTACCTGGACCTGCTGTTCTTCCACCGCCGCTTGCGCCGCCTGGTGGCGATCGAGCTCAAGCTCGGCCGCTTCAAGGCCGAGCACAAGGGGCAGATGGAGCTCTACCTGGCCTGGTTGAACCAACATGAGCGCCAGCCCGGCGAAGAGCCCCCCATTGGCCTGATCCTCTGCGCCGAAGCCAGACGCGAGCAAGTGGAGCTGCTGCAAATGCACCATGACGGCATCACCGTCGCCGAGTACTGGACCGAGCTGCCGCCCAAGGACGAGCTGCAGCGGCAGTTGCACCAAGCCTTGCACGAAGCCCGGGAGCGATTGGCGCGGCGTGGGCTCCTGGAAGATGGGGCAAGTGAGGAGCGGGTCTGATCGCGTTAGGGGAAAACCATAGCCCAGGCGGTTTGCGAAGCCAATGATGCTGAGCTGACTCAGGCCTTCCTGAACTGGAGGGCAGTGGCTTTGATTCAGAGATTGAATCGCCCTATGCGGCTTGCCAATTTGACGCAAGGCAGGGGCTTGGGTGACATTTCGGCATGACTTCCAGCCTCGCCTCCCCCCCGCCCGTGGGTGTATCGCTCGACGGCCTGCGACAAAGCCTCAAGCGCCACGCCAAGCTCAAAGGCCGCCAGCCGGACGATGCCTCGCTGGCCGAGGTGCGCGCCTTGATTGGCCCGCGCCCCGAAGGCGGCCACCGCCGCGACCTGCTGATTGAGTACCTGCACCTGCTGCAGGACGCCTACCTGGGTCTGCACGAGCGGCACCTGGTGGCGCTGGCCCGGGAGATGAACATTCCCATGGCTGAGGTCTATGAGGTGGCGAGCTTTTATCACCACTTTGACATCCTGCGCGAGGGTGAATCGGCGGCGGCGTTGACGGTTCGGGTGTGTGATGGACTGCCCTGCGAAATGCAGGGGGCGCGGGCGTTGCTGGAGAGGCTGCCGGCCATTTTGGGGAGCGAGGTGCGGGTGATGGCTGCGCCGTGCATTGGCCGCTGCGAGCAGGCGCCGGCGGCGCTGGTGGGGCAGCGGGCGGTGCCTTGGGCTGATGTTGAAAGAATTGCGGAGGTCTGTGGGCACGCGATGCCCCTCACCCCAGCCCTCTCCCCAGAGGGGCGAGGGAGCAAGGCAGGCCCCCATGCAAGAGAGGGTCTTGGGAGTTCGGACTTGCCCCCTCTCCCTCTGGGAGAGGGCTGGGGTGAGGGCACGGTGGTGGATTACGCGGCTTACCGGTCCGAAGGCGGCTACACCCTGGCCCAGCGCATCGTCAGCGGCGA
>JBILDR010000302.1:0-3400 GCA_044352515.1 Polaromonas sp. | reverse complement strand
GGCCTGGAATCAGATGCGCGAGCAACTGAGCCAGCGGGTCAGCGAGCAGCCTGGCCGCACAGCCCTGCTGGCCGTCGGCGCTGGCGCGCTGGCTGGACTGCTCTTGGGCCGCATCCTGGGACGCAGGCGCGGACAGTCATGAGCCAGCTTGCGGATTTCCAGATGGCCTTGCCCTCGCTGGACGCCCCACCGCCGGCGCCCTGGGGGGGCGATCCGCGAGAGCCGCAGGATCGCGAGCCTTTGCCCGAGGGGAACCGGCCGCCTGTGCAGGAGCCCTGGACCGGCCCGGTGCAACCCGTGCGTGAGCCAGGCGATCGCACGCCCCACAGACGTTTTCATTGAAGCGCTTTCGTGGAGGCGCCTTCACCGAGATGCGAGCTTGTTGCAGCCCGGCTATCGTCCTGGCTCTCGCGCAGGACGAAAGAAACAAGGGATCCTTCAGGAATGCGGGGCGCGCCCAAGGCAGCGCCCCCCGCCCGGCCTTTAGCGCACCAACAAGACAGGCACTGGGCTGTCCGTCACCACCCGCTGAGCCACACTGCCCATCATCGCCCGCCCGAGCAGGCCATGGCCGTGGGTGCCCATGACGATCATGTGGGCGCCTTCTTTTTCGCCGGCTTTGACGATCTCGTGGGCGGCCGATCCGAGCAGCCAGCGCGCCTTGTAGTGCAGGTGATGCCGGTCCAGAAACTTCTCGATCGGCCGCAGCACTCTGAGCGCCTCTTGCTCGTGATAGCTGTTGACTGCGCTGGCGCCAACCATGCTCTTGACCCGGTGGGGCATGGGGACCTGCACATTAAGAACCACCAATTCGTCATCGGGTCCGCACAGCTGTTCATGGGTGACCAGAAAAGCCAAGGCCTTCTTGGTGTAAGGACTGCCATCGACGGGCAAGAGAATCTTCATACGGATCTTTCAAAAGAGTGAGGGGAGGGGCGCGCAGCGCCTTGCTGCGCGTTTGGCGGAAATTCAGGCACTGAGAAGTTCGGCTTTCTTGGCCGGTTCAGCGACAGCCTCTTCCGAGGCTCGAATCACCAGCACCGGGACCTGCGCGGCGCGGATGATCTGCTCGGCGCCGCTGCCGAGCAGTACCCGGCCTATGCCGCGGCGGCCGTGCGTCCCCAGCACGATGAGGTCGGCGTGATAGCCCTGGGCCTCCTTGTTCACCACCTCAGCCAAGCGCTGCCCGGCGGCCTCCACGAGGCGCTGGTCAGCGTCGACACCGGCCGATTTGGCGACCTCCATCGCCTGCCCCAAGACGGCCAAGCCGTTGTCGCGCATCACCTTGAGCAGATCGCCGGGGTGAGCGCCATAGGGGTCATAGGCGATGACCTGGGTCAACTCCTCAATCGCATGGATCAAGCGTACCGCGCCGGCCGACTCGCGGGCCATTTGCAGGGCCGCCACCAGGGCGCGGGTGGACGTCTGGCTGCCGTCGATGGGAACAAGAATTCTTTTGTACATGAGGCTCTCCGGTAAATGGGCGATGTCCGCAGTGTGCAGACACGGGCTCACACAGACCTTGATGCACATCAAGGCCTGGATGAGTTCTGACTTACTGAATCGCGACGCGGCTGTAGTCCTTCTGCGCCTTCTTGGGCAATTCCAGGGAAAGCACACCCTTGTCGTACTGCGCCTTGACTTTGCCCTCGTCGATGTCCTGCGCCAGCGAGTAGCTGCGTGAGATATTGCCCTGGTAGCGCTCGCTGCGCAGGAGCTTGTCACCGTTCGTGGCTGGCTTGGACTCGCGCTTGATTTCAGCGTCAATCTGCACCAGATTGCCGTGGACCCGCACGTCTATGTCTTCCTTGTTCACACCGGGCAGGTCGGCATGCACCGCATAGGCCTGGGGTGTTTCGCTCACATCGATGCGCATGCGCAAAGCGGGTATATCAAGGTCGCCGTTCCAGGGCGACAAAAAACGGCGGAAGGCGGTTTCTATGGAATCGCCCAAGCCGGGCTCAAGCAAACGAATTTGGTTCATGGTTCCTCCTGTGGATGAGTTCGAGACGACAGGCCGCAGCCTGTGAGAACACTCTAAGTCAGGGCCTGCGCCAACAGACACTTTGACCGTGCACACTTGCAGCTTTTGCTTGCGCTTACTTGCCCGGCCGTGGTGGCTCGACCCATGGCGTCTGCAGCCTCATCACGCCTGACTTTGACCTGGCACAAGGCGCCTGAACGCGACAGACCTTAGGCTGAGCGCTGACTTGCTAAAGCGTCACTCCAGTACAGCCGCGCTGGATGCCACAGGCATGATGCAACCATGACCATCCGAAATCTGCATTCCCTTTTTTCACCGCGCAGCCTCGCCCTGGTCGGCGCCTCCGAGCGACCAGCCAGTCTGGGCTCAGTTGTCCTTCGCAATCTGCTGCAGGGCGGCTTCAAGGGGCCAATCTGGCCGGTCAATCCCAAGCGCAGCACCGTGCTGGGACTGCAGGCATGGCCGGACCTGGCCAGCCTGCCCGAGGCGCCGGAGCTGGCCGTCATATGCACACCGGCAGGAACGGTGGTCGAGCTCATCCAGGCATTGGGCGAGCGCGGCACGCGCGCGGCCATTGTGATCAGCGCTGGCCTCAAGCAGCCCTGGACCCTCGATCCTTCGCGCAGCATTGAGCAGGCCATGCTGGAAGCTGCACGTCCGCACCTGCTGCGCATCCTCGGTCCCAACTGCTTGGGCGCCTTGGTGCCGGCAGTAGGCCTGAACGCCAGCTTTGCGCCGGCGCAGGCCTTGCCCGGACCTTTGGCCTTCGTCAGCCAATCGGGGGCGCTGGCCACCGCCATGCTGGACTGGGCGGCCGAGCGCGGTATCGGCTTTTCGCATTTCGTCTCGCTGGGCGACAGCGCCGACGTGGACTTTGGCGACATGCTGGACTACCTGGCCACCGACGCCCGCACCGAGGCCATCTTGCTCTACATTGAATCGGTGCGACAGGCCCGCAAATTCATGTCAGCCGCGAGGGCGGCGGCGCGCAACAAGCCGGTCATCCTGGTCAAGGCGGGCCGAGCGCCCGAAGGCGCACGTGCGGCTGCATCACACACCGGCGCCTTGGCGGGTTCAGACAGCGTCTTCGATGTGGCGGTGCGCCGCGCTGGAATGCTGCGGGTCGATACGCTGGAGGCCCTGTTCGACGCCGCGCAGACCCTGGCGCATGGGCGAGGGGGCAGGGCGCCGAGCCTGGCGCAGTTCCCACTGGGGCGGCTGCTCATTCTCACCAACGGTGGGGGTGCCGGCGTGCTGGCCGCCGACGCCCTCAGCCTGGGCGGTGGCCGCTTGGCCACGCTGGAGGTGTCCACGCTGGCCTCGCTGGATGCTTGCCTGCCCGCCACCTGGTCGCGCGGCAATCCGGTCGACATCATTGGGGATGCGCCGATGCAGCGCTATGTCGATGCCTTGCAG
>JBILDR010000301.1:0-3412 GCA_044352515.1 Polaromonas sp. | reverse complement strand
GCTGGTGCAGAAAATGTCGGCCAGGTCATGGCGCACCTTGCGCTTGTCGGTCACGCGGGTGAGGCCGCCGGTGCCGGGCAGCACGCCCAGCAGCGGCACTTCGGGCAGGCTGACGGCGCTCGAGCGGTCATCGACCAGCACGATCTCGTCGCAGGCCAGGGCCACTTCATAGCCACCGCCGGCGCAAGCGCCGTTGACGGCGGCCAGGAACTTCAGGCCTTCGTGTGCGGAAGAATCTTCCAGGCCGTTGCGGGTCTCGTTGGTGAACTTGCAGAAGTTCACTTTCCAGGCGTGGCTGGACACACCGAGCATGAAGATGTTGGCGCCGGAGCAAAACACCTTGTCCTTGGCGCTGGTCAGCACCACGGTCTTAACTTCGGGGTGCTCAAAGCGGATGCGGTTGACCGCGTCGTTGAGCTCGACGTCCACGCCCAGGTCATACGAGTTGAGCTTGAGCTTGTAGCCAGGGCGCAGGCCGGCGTTCTCGTCGATGTCGATCTTCAGTGTGGCGATCTGGCCGTCAGCGCTCAACTTGATGTGGCGGTACTGCTCGGGCTTGGTGCGGTAGTCAACGATGGGGGCGGCGGGATTGGTGCTCATGGAGTGTCTCTCCTTGGGGTGTGCTTGTGTTGGGGTTCCAGGTTCGGCTCGATGCATCAAAGTGCACTTACTCCGAACCGATGACAAGCATAATATTGCAAGACCCTGAGGACGGTCAAGCATTTTTATGCATGTTTTAGAAAAAATTTTCCATCGCGCTCAAAGCGGCAGTTGCAGGGCCTGGCGTACCGTCAGGCGCAGCAGCGCAAAGGTGGCGTCTAGCGGCTGGGCGCTGGTATCCACCCGCAGTTGCGCCTTGGAATAGAAGGCCGCGCGACCGGCCAGGATGCCCTTGAGGTCTTCCATCGCCTCCTTGCTGGCTGCCATCGGCCGCATATCTCCTTGGGCTTGCACACGGCCCATATGGTCTTCAGGGTCGGCCTGCAGCCACACCGTGGTGCAGTGGGTGAGCAGTTCATTGAAGGTGGCCGGGTCCGAGACCAGCCCCCCCGGGGTGGCGATCACTGCCTCGGGGTAGATCTGTAGGGCTTCTTCCAGCGCCCGCCGCTCGTAACGGCGGTAGGCGTTCTGACCGTAGAGCGCCTGAATCTCCGAGACGCTGCAGCCGGCGAATTTTTCGATCTCACGGCTGAGCTCCACAAAGGGAAAGCCCAGGTCCTCGGCCAGCAACTGTCCCAGCGTGGACTTGCCGGCGCCCCGCAGCCCAATCAGCGCCACACAGCTTTTGCGCGCATCCTCAGGGGCGGTGCCGCCCAGCAGCTGGCCGATGGCCAGCCGCACCCGCCGCAGGTCGGCGTCATCCCGCCCGGACAGCAGCTCCCGGATGAAGAGCCACTCAGGTGAAGAAGTACTTACATCTCCAATAAGCTCGGCCAACGAGCACTGCAGAGCCTCGGCCACCTGCGATAAGACCAGAATAGAGGCATTGCCCTCACCGTACTCGAGGTTGGCCAGATGCCGCTCAGAAACGTCGGCGGCTTGCGACAAAGCCTTGCGCGTCATGCCTCGGCGTGAGCGCAGGCCGCGCACCCGCTCACCCAAGGCGACGAGGAGGGGGTTCTTGCGCTCGACCAACTCGGGAGCGGACTCGATTGCGTTTCGCGATTCCTCAGAACCTGGTACTAACCCTGATATTTGCAATATAGTGCTTGACATGCTCCGCTTTCGGCTCTATCGTTCATGCACGCACAATAATTCATATTCAAGATCTTGGCAAGCGCCTCAATGCCAGGGCCTGTACCGAGGGAGGGACAAATGACACCAGAACAATTTCGCCAGGACATCGCAGAGCTGACCACGCAACTGGTCGGCCGCCCGCTCGATGCCGGGCTGGACCAATGGCTCAACAGCGAACACGGCAAGGACAGCGCCACCTATGCGCGTCTGCGGGCCAGTTGCGAGGCGGGCGTGGCGCAAGGCTGGCTGGCCCAACGCGAAGGCGGTGGTCTGCGCTATGGCCGCATCTTCAAGCCGGCCGACGACCTGCACGGTTTTTCTGTCGATGTGGTCGACATGAAGGACATCGCAGGCCCTCACCATGTGCACCCGGAAGGCGAGATCGACCTGATCATGCCCATGGACGAGGGCGCCACCTTTGACGGCCGCGGCGCAGGCTGGCTGGTCTGTCCGCCCGGCAGCGCCCACCGCCCCACCGTCCGGCTGGGCCGCGCGCTGGTGCTCTATCTGCTGCCTCAAGGTCGCATCGAATTTTCCGCGACACCGGCCTGAGCCGGCCTGGCACCCGTCTTCCAACAAAGGCCGCGGACAGCGGCCGACCGAAAAAGGATCGCTTTCATGACTGAACTGCTCGCCAACCATGTGTGCGGCCGCTGGCAAACCGGCAGCGGGCCAGGCACCGCATTGACCGACCCCGTACTGGGCACCGAGCTGGTTCGGGTCGATGCCACCGGCCTGGACCTGGCGGCGGCGTTTGCCTACGCCCGCGACACCGGCGGGGCTGCGCTGCGGGCGATGAGCTACGCGCAGCGCGCCAGCATGCTCGAGGCCGCGCTCAAGGTGATGCAGGGCCAGCGCGATGCCTACTACGCCATCGCCACCGCCAACAGCGGCACGGTCAAGAACGATTCGGCGGTCGACATCGACGGCGGCCTTTTCACCCTGGGTCACTACGCCAAGATCGGGCTTGGTCTGGGGGATCGCCATCACCTGCTCGACGGCGAAGCCGTGCGGCTGGGTAAGGACCCGCTGTTCCAGTCGCGCCATGTGCTGCGGCCCAGCCGAGGCGTGGCACTGTTCATCAATGCCTTCAACTTCCCGGCCTGGGGCTTGTGGGAAAAGGCGGCCCCTGCCCTGCTGTCGGGTGTGCCTGTCATCATCAAGCCGGCCACGGCGACCGCCTGGCTGACCCAGCGCATGGTCAAGGATGTGATTGATGCCGGCGTGCTGCCGGCAGGCAGCCTGTCGGTGATCTGCGGCTCCTCAGCCGGCCTGCTCGACCAGCTGCAGCCCTTTGACCTGCTGTCTTTCACGGGCTCGGCCGAGACCGCCGAACTGATCCGCTCGCACCCAGCGGTGACGCGCCATTCGGTGCGGGTCAATATCGAGGCCGACAGCCTGAACTCCGCTTGGCTGCTACCCGGCGCCAGCGCCGAGGCGATGGACCTGCTGGTCAAGGAGGTGGCGCGCGAGATGACGGTCAAGTCCGGCCAGAAATGCACCGCCATCCGCCGCGTCCTGGTGCCACAGTCCCAGGCCGATGCGGTTGCACAAGCCATCAGCGCGCGACTGGCCAAAACCACGGTGGGCAATCCGCGCAATGAGAGCGTGCGCATGGGCGCCCTGGTCAGCCGCGCACAACTGAACGCAGTGCGCGAAGGCCTGGCCCTGCTCA
>JBILDR010000300.1:0-3457 GCA_044352515.1 Polaromonas sp. | reverse complement strand
TCGCCCTCTTGCCAGTCACGGACTGCACAAACGAAGGAGCTCAACATCCCATGCCCGGCTACCTCGACCCTGGTTTCGACACCCTCGCACTGCATGCCGGCGCCGCCCC
The DNA here is from genome assembly GCA_044352515.1 of Polaromonas sp. GTDB lineage: Bacteria > Pseudomonadota > Gammaproteobacteria > Burkholderiales > Burkholderiaceae_C > Polaromonas. The sequence continues at coordinate 3,348 of JBILDR010000300.1, read as the reverse complement.
CGACCCGGCCACCGGCGCGCGGGCAGTGCCCATACACCTGAGCACCTCCTTCGTCTTCGACTCCAGCGAGCAGGCCGCCAGCCTGTTCAACCTGGAGCGGGCCGGCCATGTGTATTCGCGCATCAGCAACCCCACCAATGCGGTGCTGGAGCAAAGGATATCGGCCCTGGAAGGCGGTATCGGCGCGATCGCCACCGCCAGTGGCCAGGCCGCGCTGCACCTGGCGGTAGCCACCTTGCTCGACGCCGGCTCACACATCGTCGCCTCTTCGGCCATCTATGGCGGCTCACACAATTTACTGCACTACACCCTGCGCCGCTTCGGCATAGAGACCACCTTTGTCGCGCCGGGCGACTTGGATGCCTGGCGGGCCGCCCTGCGGCCCAACACCCGGCTTCTGTTTGGCGAGACGGTGGGCAATCCGGGGCTGGACGTGCTCGACATTGCCGCCGTGGCCGAGATCGCCCACAGCGCGGGCGTGCCGCTGCTGGTCGACTCCACCCTCACCTCGCCCTGGCTGCTCAAGCCTTTCGAGCATGGCGCCGACCTGATCTACCACTCGGCCACCAAATTCCTGTCGGGCCACGGCACGGTGATCGGTGGCCTGGTGGTCGATGGCGGCAGCTTTGACTGGCAGGCCAGTGGCCTGTTCCCGCAGCTCAGCCAGCCCTATGCCGGCTTTCATGACATGGTGTTCACCGAAGAGAGTACGGTGGGCGCTTTTCTGCTGCGCGCACGGCGCGAAGGCCTGCGCGACTTCGGCGCCTGCATGAGCCCGCATACCGCCTGGCTGATCCTGCAAGGCCTGGAAACCCTGCCGCTGCGCATGGCACGCCACATGAGCAATACCGAAAAGGTGGTCGAGTTTCTCCATGCCCACCCCCTGGTCACCCGGGTGGGCCATCCCATGCTGCCCGAACACCCCAGCCATGCGCTGGCCCAGCGCCTGCTGCCACGCGGGGCCGGCTCGGTGTTCAGCTTCGACCTCAAAGGCAGCCGGGCCCAGGGCGCGGCCTTTGTCGACGCGCTCAAGGTGTTCAGCCACCTGGCCAATGTGGGCGACTGCCGCAGCCTGGTGATCCACCCGGCCAGCACCACCCACTTTCGCATGGACGACGCGGCCCTGGCTGGGGCGGGTATCACCCAGGGCACGATACGGCTGTCGATTGGCCTGGAAGACCCCGCCGACCTGATCGAAGACCTCAAACGGGCCCTGAAGGCGGCCGAGAAAGCGGGGGCCTGATCATGCAATTTAATGTCGCCGGCGCCAGCATCTACGGCTACAGCGGCGGGCGCACCTGGCAGGCCGGCCAGCCCACCGCCGTCTTCATTCACGGCGTGCTCAACGACCACAGCGCCTGGATTTTGCAAAGCCGCTACCTCGCCCACCACGGCTGGAATGTGCTGGCCATCGATCTGCCCGGCCATGGGCGCAGCGCCGGCCTGCCGCCAGATACGGTTGAGCAAGGCGCCGACTTTGTGGCTGCGCTGCTCGACGCCGCCGGCATCGCGCGCGCCGCGCTGATTGGCCACAGCTGGGGCTCGCTGATCGCGCTGGAAGCCGCCGCCCGCCTGGGGGAGCGCGTCACCCATGCAGCACTGGTGGGAACGGCTTTTCCGATGCGGGTATCGGCCGCGCTGCTGCAGGCAGCCCAGGAGCAGCCGCTCAAGGCGATCGCCATGATCAACCAGTTCTCGCGCAGCACCCTGGCCCCGCCGCCTTCAGCGCTAGGGCCAGGCACCTGGGTCGACGGCGCCAGCATCGCACTGAACAAACGCATCCTGGCCGGCAACCGCCAGGTCAATTTGCTGCACACCGGCTTTACGGCCTGCGACCGCTACGCGGGCGGACTCGAAGCAGTGACCAAGCTCAGCTGCCCGCTGCTGTTTGTGCTGGGTCAGGTCGACCAAATGACCCCGCCCAAAGCCGCCCAGGGCCTGATCGAGCAAGCCCGAGCGCAAGGCCAATCGGTTCAGGTGGTGAGCGTCCCGGTGGGTCACCACGAAATGACCGAGGCGCCCGAGGGCACGCTGGCGGCACTGCGGGGGTTTCTGTCTACCTGAAGGCCGCGCCACCGCCGCTCTTTGAACCGAGAACGCCGTGCTCCACCGCTCTTCGGGGAACTGTCAGTAATCGGCTTGACTTTGGCATTGACCCGGATATGCTTTCATACTGCACAGTATTACTGAAACTGGTTTGAGAATAATCGCCATGACTGCCAACACGCTTCGCGCCTCTTATTCGATTTCAGCCTCAACGCTTCAACGCTTCAATGCGGTGGTTCCTGCCGGCGAGCGCAGCCGGGTGATAGAAGAGTACATGCAACAAGCCCTGGTGAACCGAGAGCAGGAGCTCGAGGCGATTGCCAGCGCATTCATGAGTGACCCAGCCAATGCGCAAGCACTTGCAGACGAAAAGGCTTGGGATGTGACCATAGGCGATGGCCTGAGCGGCCCCAAGGTCTAAGACCTTCACGCCATGGAATTTAAGCGCGGACAAATCTACCGATTCAACTTAGAGCCTGCGCGCGGCAGTGAGCAGCAGGGGACGGCTCGTCCCTGCGTCGTCCTCTCACTGACCCCCTTCAACAGGCAATTTCGCACCATTGGAATTGTTCCGCTTTCATCGTCGGCCAAGGTCTACGAGCCCGTTTCTATCGCCCTGCCTTCGGCCGGTGACGACTCGGTCGCTCTGGTGTATCAATACCGAGCCGCTGACAAGACGCGCGCTGTCAAGCATGTCGGCGATGTATCCCCGGCCGATATGGCCCGCCTCGAAGCTGCGGTCCGCCAATATCTTGGACTTTAGTCAATCGTCTGCAAGCAATTGCGCGACCTGCAGGCGCACACATGCGAGCGCCGCAGAGTGCCCCTATCGGCCTCCATATCGGTCAGATCTGAGTTTTTAGCATTCGGTTTGACAGACTTGGGAACTCCGGGCAGACTAGATAGATGACTAGTTTAGTGAGGTTCAGATGCACTCATGGCCAGTACAAGACGCGAAAGCGCGCTTCAGTGAATTTTTGGATGCTTGCCTGCTTGAAGGGCCTCAAATGGTCACCCGACGCGGCGCCGAAGCCGCCGTGTTGGTACCCGTGCAGGAGTGGCGGCGGCTGCAGTCGGCTGCGCGCCCCTCGTTAAAACAGCTGCTGCTGTGCGACCCAGCTCGCGCTGACATGATCGCTGCGCCACGAGGGCAAGCCAGGCGCCGACCTGCAGAGCCGATCCTGTGACCCAGCGGTATCTTCTGGACACGAATGTGGTGTCTGAACTGCGCAAGCCACGCCCGCACGGGGGTGTCGTGGCTTGGCTGCAATCGCTGGATGAAAGCCAGCTCTACCTGTCTGC
>JBILDR010000012.1:0-37832 GCA_044352515.1 Polaromonas sp. | reverse complement strand
CAATCTGGCTGAGCCCCAAGGGCAAGCCCAGCCAATGCAGGCACCGGCCATGGATCCTCTTGCCTTGCAACCAGAGCATCCGCAAGAGCCGGTCCAGGCGCAGCCGGAGATGCATCCACCGGTCCTGGCGCAAGAGCTGATCGGCCAAGCTGCTATGGCCCCGCTTCAAGAGGAGCACCCCGAGGAACAGGATCTGCAGGCTCAGGAGGAGCCGCCCTTTGAAAATGAGCCGCCCATCAATCAGCAAGAGCCCGACCCAGTGCCGGCACAAGCCTCTGCGCAGCAGCGCGGCGAAGACGACTCGGCTTTTCACGAGCAGGCCGATCTGGAACTGCCGCACTATGTCGAGTCGCCATCCGATCGGTCGCAACTGTACCCATCACAAGGGCCAGAGGCTGGGCCGCCACTGGGGTCTTTGCAAGCTGATTGGGTCGATCCAAATGGCCAGTCGCTGCCCGATATCGATCACGCCTACGCCCGGTCTTACCTGAACGGTGATGCATATGCATTGCAAGACTGGGAAAACCCCGATCAATACGACCCATGGCGGGAAATCGAAGACTCAGGTAGCGGAGGGTACCGAAACGACGAAGCCTTATTTAGCAGGGACTTGGACAGCGACGACAGGGTCTCGCAAGGCGATGCCGACGAGGTGCGGTCCAGATCCATCGATTCGGTTCCAGCCCAACAAGCCACCGAGCCTGAAGGCTTGCAAGATGCTGAGATTCAAGCGCGTATTCGAGAGGGAATGGTCGCTGATTACTACGACTACCTCGATCGTGCGGATTTAAACCAAGCCGATATGCCTGTGATGAAGCGACAACTGTCGGGGGATTTTTACAACATTCTGCTGTCTTATCTCGAGCCCAGGCAGAACCTGATAGAGCAATACACGGGCACGACCAAAGAGCGATCGCAGTGGAGGGGGCTCGAGAAGAATATGGGCCGCATACGCACTCGGCTTGAAGGCGACCTCAGTGAATTTCAGGAAATTGCCTTCTTGCAACGCGCAGATAACGAGCGGATGGGCGCCTATATGCAGGAAAACGAGCCCGAAAAATGGGAGGAGTGGCAAACCATTGTGGACTGGGCAGAAAACATCGCGGGAGACCTGCAGACCTTGCTGGACGCCAGCCAGCAGGACCTGCCCGACGCAGCGCAGATTCAAGCCCTGCGTCAAGAGAAACTTGAAAAGGCCATGGAGCCGCTTGCAAGCCTGGCCACGCTGGCTACAGAAATCGAAGGCCTGAGCCGAGGCTCCATTGAAGAATTGGCCAAGGCACAAAAAGAGCTCATCACAAATTACATCGACGCGGAAACAGAAGTCATCCGAAAGGATAAAGAGGCCCAGATCACTGAGGTGCGGGCCGAGGCCAAAGCACGGCAGGAAAACATCAAAGCCTGGGAAAAGCAGCTTGGCGAGCTGAAAGTCAAAGCCCAGGAAACGCTCGAGGACTTTCAAGCCACCTACGGCAATGACTTGGGCAGTCTGTGCGACCCACTCAAGGCACAGATCGAGCGCATCGCCGCCCTAGAAAAAGACCTGACTGACAAAGCCGGTGATCTCAACAAGCTGCTTACCACTACGATCGACCCCAACTCGATCAAAGCTATCAGAGACATCAAACCCCAAGTGCAGTACGCCTTGAGTGACGATGTAACAAGCGCCTTAGAAGCGCCCATCCCCGACCTCCAAGGGCCCAATGCCTACCAAGATTTGATCAATTACTTCGGCACACTGACCGGGGCGGCCGATAAGGCCCTAGGCAATGGACTATGGTCATCAACGACCCACTGGGATCCCGTGCAGAAGAACCGGCTCATCAGACAACTCGATAGGGGGCAATTGCTCAATAGCCTGCGCGCCTTAGGAGGCAAGCGCATCGAAGACATCGAGGTAAGCATCAGAGAAAGTGAACATGCGCAGTTCCTAGAGAAGTTCGGGCATAAGGTACCCCAGGAAATTGAGGAACTCAAGAAGGTTTGCACAAGACATGAAAGCCAACTGACTGCTCTCCAAGCCGTGATCCAAGGCCGGACAGAACGCATGAAAGAGATAGAACTGAAAAAGCGCGATATGTCTGGCAGTACCTCACACCTGGAAGTCGAAGTTGAAAAATTCAAAAAATTTCAACAATTTGAGGAGCTAATCGGGCAACTGAGATCAGGGTCTGTAGAGGATGCAGAGAACATACAAAAACAATTAGCAAACCTCTACGAGCAACTGGGGAAGGACTACCAGGACCTTGCCCCTGTTATGAATTACCGGCTCCTCGAAGCACAGCTAGATCAAGTCGATACGGATAGCACTGATGAACTGCAAGCGCAAATGCAAGAGCTCGAGCGGGAGCATGAAGCGAAGGAGCCGGTCATCAGCGCCATGCGTAAGCCCTCGTTTTTCAGCGAACAACTGCCAGCGATTGAGGAAGAATTGCGAATCAGCAGAGAGCTCGATAAAGAGATGAAGGCATTGATGGACGGCGATCTGAGCGATCCGCCGGAATCGCAGGATGATGATGGGGATGAATTCAATGACGATAGGATTGTGCGGAGTCTTAGAAAAAAGGCCTATCATGCGCTGGAGTCCGAAGCAAAAGAGCTGGCACAAACCCTGGAAAAGAATCGAAAAGATCTTGACCAGCTTGAAGAAACCCATAAAAAAGACCAGGTTCATCAGCTAGATGACCTCCGGCGCCAAATCACAGCTATAGAGAAGGCCATGGTTGACACAAGTCTATCGGTAAAGAGCACCATTGAGGAAATCAAGAAATCGCTTTCACAGCCCTGAACGGCAGCAGTCGCCGCACGCAAGCTTTTTTTCTTTACAGAAGCGGCCATGAAACTCGAAGTCAAGGTCCTATCGGCCCAGCAGCTCCTGCTCAGTCCCATGAGCGCGCCGGACGCCCGGCAAGCGGTGCGAAAGCTCGCAACCGCGCTCATCGATGAGAACACGGGAAAAATTCAATCGGGTTATCTCAAGCTGACCAACTCCGGTACGCTGAATGCCGGTTTCTTCTACACCAAAGGCAGCTATTCCGAGGGTGCCAAGTCGGTTGGAACCATGCTCAAGCAGGCCTATGGGGCCAAGCTGAGCGATGCTCAGAGGAACACCCTCAACCAGGCCTTGGCACAATATCAGAGCAAGACCGGCGGCGCCCTGGGCACCCGAAGTTTTGTCAATCTGGTCAAGACCCTGGATAGTCTGGTGCCCGATGACGACGAACAGTCGCCAAAATTCCAGCACAACTACCCCATAGACTCGCGCCTGGACCTGTCTGGCCTGGAGGTGCAGCCGCCAGAGCCGCCAGAGCCGGCCGAAGCCCCCTCACAAGCTTACGCACCCGTGGCCCAGAGCCAAGCGCAGCCGACCGACGCAACGGAGGCAACAGCACCGGAGGCAACAGCACCGGAGGCAACAGCACCGGAGGCAACAGCACCGGATATAAAAGCGCAGGCCCCGGCAAGCACACAAGCCAGCGCAGCAGACAAGGCGAGGAGAGTTCGCGAAGCACTCGGTAGAAGCCTAGCCGAATTACGCACCCGCAACAACAGCCCCATCTCCGACACGGCCCTCAAGCAATTCCAAAGCCTGGCCTTGGCTCTGCTTAAAGCGCCTCGCGAGCCAGGTGACAAGTACAGTTGGGACCAAAAATTAATGGCCTTTGAGCGCTTGATGTTCCCGACAACATCCAAGCTGAACCAAGCCGGCGCGGTGCAGGGCCCGCAGGCACCACGCACTTTTGCCATGGGCGATGCCGACGGCAGCATGGGACGCATGGTCTTGCATGCCATCGCCAGCGGTGTCGCAGAGTTGCCTGAAGAAAACATGCCCGCCCTGGCCCGCCTGATGTCCGCAGAGTTGCATGCCCTCACGCAAAGTGAAGGTCTGGAGGATTTCCAGGCGGACTCCGAGCTGAGCAGAGACCTCGATGAGGTGGCCGAGGCCCTGATCTCCAAGCCCCAGCCCCAAGAAGGCAAACCCGCCTGCATCTTCCTGGGTGATATTTTGTCGGACCGGTTCACCAACAACCAGCAAGCCATGTCCAAGTTCATCTACAAGCTCAGCGGGCTGGACCCGGAGAATCCCAATCGTGCCCAGCAGATTGACACCGGCGTGCGCTTCATTGCAGGCAACCATGACACCATGCCCCTGCTCAACGCAAATGGCGAGGTCAGGCTCAACACATCATCCAAAAAAGCCACGCAATGGGGCGCCCACGCCCATAAAATGCTCCCCCCTGCTCAATACAGGGAACTATTGAAAAATTGCTTCAAGGCGGCCGACTACAGCGCCGGCGTACTGACCACGCACAACGGCGTGGCCAAAGGCAGCTCGCCCAATGAATATCTGGTCGGTACAGGCAACCCGGCTTTTCGCCAGGACCTATACAACGCCCGGGGAGAATTAGTAGATGACTGCAAAAGCGTGATCGCGACAAGCCCTGAGGAATTGGCCGAGGCGATGAACATGGCCTTCCTCGATCGAATTAATGCCGGCTCAACGAAAGGTTTGGTGTCCACCGACTTTCGGCCCAAGGACAGGGATATGACGCCCCGGGCACTGGGCTTTGAAAATGTGGAAGGCTTTCGGCAGTTGCACGGTCACAATGACAGTGCCAATGAAAACGAGGAAGGAGTGACCAACCTCAATGCCCGAGAGGGAAAACGCGGAAGTGTCCGCTTCATGCCTGCGTCTACCGTCATTGAATACGCACCGCCCGCGCCACCGTTCAATCCGGCGCAAGACCATATGATCAGAGCCTAATCCCTCTTACCGCCCGCGGGCGCTGGGTAGCGCATAAGCACCGCTGGGCAGTGCTGCCCAATCCGTGTCCGGCGGCCCTCAGCGGGAAAACTTGGGCACTTCCTGCCCGGAGCCCATTTTCTGGAACACCTCCTTAATCTCCAGGGCAGCCTGTTTTTGCCGGTATGCCAGGGTGTCGTGGGGCAAGCCGTCCGGCAATTTCATGGCCTCTATCTTTTCAACAGTGGGTTCGAGGTAAGTCCGATAAAACTCCGTCGCGCGAGACGATTTGCTGTCTCGAAGATGCTGCAGCAGCATCAGCTCGCAGAGGTTCCACATGGTCCGCGGGCTGCTTTCCAGCTGGCCATTGAGGCTCTGCAAGGGCGGCGGCTTCTTGAACTCCTTCCATAGACCGCCTGAGGAAAACAGGCCGGCAAGCGTTCCTTTTTGAGCCTGGGACGAACCAAAAAGCGAAAGGGTGAGCTCTCTGTCGCGGGCTTTACAGTAATCGGCCAGTTTTACCGGTGACTTGGCAACCGGTTTTACCTGTGGCTTGTCAGCCGGATTTACCGACGGCTTTTCACCTGGAGGCGTTACCCAGGTTCGCCCAGCCCAGCCTGCTTTCTGATGGGGATCTGCCTGGACCGCTGCATCCTTTTCTTGGACCCAGTTGAATACCGGCCTCACTTCCTTCGTTCGCGCCGTTTGAATCCGCGCGATCCTTTCGCTATCGAGCTTCGGATACTTGGACTCAGACTCGATCAGGGCGCGCCGCATATCGGGCCGCTGACGGTCAATTTCCACGTCGTCGACGCTCTCGATCTGCACAGCGCCCGCCTCGAAGCTGGGGGCTTGCGGCTGCACCTGAGAAACCGCCTGGGGCTGCGCCCTGGGTAGCCGCTCAAGGCCCTGTGCGTCTAACATGCGGGCGAGTTCTGATTCGAGTTCTGAGCGCAGCTTCTCAGCTTGCGCCGCATCAAGTTCAAAACCAAGATTGCTGCTGCTTTCAACTTCCAGCGGCTCATCCTGCGGCTTAACCCGAGCGATCGCTTGCTCGGCCTGTGATTGCAGCTCCGGCCCGCACCAAGGGTTGCTGGCCAACTCCTGCCAGATCGAATAGGCCTGGCTTTGGTGGGCAAATTGCAGGGCCAAGTCGTCATCGTGAAGGCGCACCAGCCGCTCAGCAGCCTGGGCCAAGACCGCCGCATTGCGCGTGCGCTGCGGATAGCGATCCAGGTAAGCACGCAAATCGCCAGGCGTGATGGCGTCGGCCACCATGGGCAAGCCAGGCAGTAACTCTTGCGCCAGTTGGCGGAGATGGACTTGCAAACTGCGTCCAATCTCCAGCTCAAGGCTGGTGCATCTTTTCTGCTCTGTATCCAACAGCCCGGCTTCGAGCAATTGAACACCCGAGTCTTGCACTAGACCTAGCCTGAACTTTTCCAGGTTCTCCCGCATCTCGGGATGTCTCTCGCCTTGGGCCTGCAGATCACGCCAGATGTCCAATCCTTGCGCACGCCGCGGCGCGGGAAGCTGTATCAGATGGGCGGCCATATTCAGCCGGGCATGAGCAAGCTCCGTCCAACCCGAGGTGGGGTCAACAGGCTGCCCATCCGCACCGAACAACACCAAGTCTGCGAGGAGAACTCGGTAATCACTGATGTCTTTCGATATTTGATCAAGCAACTCGCCGGCCTGGCTCTCAATGGACTTCATCTGCTGCTCATAGTCCGCCCCCCCAGGATTGGGAGCGTCCAGATACAGCTGCCCGATCTGGTTGAAGCGGTCGGCACAGCGATCAATGAACAAGTCACGCAAGCGCTCGGCCTGAAACTGTTCTTCCTTGATCTTGGTCTGCCCCTCGTCGTTGGCCGCAGCCAGCAATTGGGCACGGTCGACGTTGACGCCCCAGGAGGCCGACAGGTCTTGGTCGCTCGCTTGCTTTTGTCCGCCGCCTTGGGCCATCTTGGCACTTTTGTTCATCCAGCCACTCACCGCATCCAGCACCGGACTGTCTGCCTTGCGCTCGGCCAGGGCCTTGACCATTTGGGTCTGCAGCGCACCGCAGGCATTGGGCAAGCGATTTACTTGCAGGGACCCGGTGACCGCGGTCATGGAAATCGGCTTGCCCAAAGGCCCGCCGTGGCCGGCCTTATCCTGCTGCGCAGGCTTGTTCAGTTCGGCTTGCACCTCGCCCATCCATGTGGGCTGGCCGCTGACATCGGTGTCCACCGCCACGCAGGTCAGACTGCCATCTGTCTTCTTTTCGGCCACCAGCGACACCCAGTGGTTCAAGCCATTGACCAGGAACATGCCCACCACAGGCCGCGTCTGCTCAGGGTCACTGAAATGATTGCGGGCCAGGTCGGCAAAGCGCTGGGCCAGAACGCTGACGTCGCCCGCTTGGGCATCGGCCTCGGTGATCAGAAACTTCACCGCAACTTGCCGCTCGTCGGCCACACGCTGCATATTGGCCTTCATCTCGGTTTGAGAGATCAGCCTTGCGCGGTTGAACAGCTTTTCCGGCTGTGCTTCTTCCGCTTTAGAAAGATCAGCCCTCAGTGATTGCATGGCCTGCCGCAGGCGCGGGCCTTCAAGCTGGGCCAGTTGCTGGCCCTTGGGTTCAGTGGACATGGCCGCCAAAAAACGCAGGTCCGTGGGAAGTGCGGCACGCTGCTCTGGCGTGGCCTTCAAAATCTGGTCGGCCAGGCTTTCGGCCAAGGCCGTTTTCTCTAGGCCGTTAAGGCCGTCGCTGCTGCGCAGTTCCCGGGTCAAGTAGGCCGCGGCGGCGCGCCGCATACCGGCATCTGCAGACAACAACTGATCGATCGCCTGCTTCGCGTCGTCGGGCAAAAAACCCAAGGCCATGTTGCCCGGAACTTCGCCCAGCTTGGTGAGCTCGGACTGGGCCGCTTCGACCCTATTGCGCGCCCTGAGCAGACGCTGATCGGCCTCTTCTTCGAGCATCTGGTCGAACAATTGCGTAGCTCGGTCACGGGTGGCCAGACTGATGGGGTCATCGGGTCGATTCCATTGAACCAAGGCCTGCTTGTAAAGGCCCTCGGCACGCTTGCTTGAGCCCTTGACCCATTCCAGGGCCTGCTTGGTGCGCTGCTCCAAATCGGCGGAGCGGCCAGCGGCCTTGCCGCCTTGCTTGGCCGCCGCTGGGTCCAGCGCATCCATTACCATCTGGCTAACCCGGCCATGCAAGCCTTTGAGCTGTTGGGCGGCGGCCGGGCTGGCGCTGACGTTGTAGGCCATCATGAATTCAATTTCCATGAGCTGCGACAGGGCCACCAACAGCGCTTTCTCCTGCACCCCACCCACCTCTTGCGGCACCCACTGAACCCATGGCCCCTTGTTTGAAAAGCCTGGCATGTACACCTGCAAGGGCCGATTCTGCGAGCCTATCGAAGACTCCATCAGCTGCCGCATGGTCGAGATGATTTGCGTGGCCAATACCGGGTCAAATTCTTTGCCCAATTGAGGATTGGCAGCAATGGCGGCCTCCGGCAGTTCTTGCTGCCCCATCTGATTGACCGCTTCGGCGTAAGCGCACAGCTCCTGCCATTCATAACTGCCACTCAGGCTGGACGGCGGCACCTGCGTCTTGTGCACCGGGCCTTGCAAACCGCGCAGGGCCGCCTTGTTGCCCGCGGCGCGAGCCTGCCGCGCCTGCGCGCTCATCACCTCAGCGCGGGCAGCAATATTGGCCTTGGCGTCCATCAGCAGCAAGCGGCTCTGGCCCACCTGGCTGCTGGCGTTTTGCAAGGCCTCCTGGGCCTTTTTCGCCTCGTCCAGACGCTGTCGGGCCTTCTCTTGCTGTTGTTGAATCTGTTGGTCGCCCTTGGCCTTGATCTGGTCAACATCCAGGATGAACCGGCCCAACTGCCGGGCATCGGCCCATCGACCCGCAGCTTCGCGCGAGGCTTGCAGGTGCGCCCGCAGCTGCTCAAGGGTCTGCGGCTCAGGCTGTACGGCGCCCAAATAGGCCAGCAGCTTGTCGCCCAGCTTTTGGTGCAATTGCAGCAGCCCCTGGCGCTCCTGGGGGTCGGGGCTCACCGCCATCAAATGCTCGGTCGCGACCAGGTCGACCAGCAAGGCTTGCGCCGCCACGGGCGCAAGCTGCGTCTCCTTGTGCGCCTTGCCATTGAAGAGGCCGCGTTCACCACTGGCCAGCCTGTCATTGGATACCTGTGCCAGAGCCGCCGCTTCTTGGAGCACCGCCTGCGGCAGCGCACGGCTGCCCCATAAGCGAGCCAGGCCAGCGCCGGTGCGATCGGCCTGGGCCTGTTGACGCTCACGCCTCTCCGCTTTGTGAAACTGGGCATTCAAAGACTTGATGGCGCTTGCGCCGAGTCCGGCCTTGTTGAACAGGTCCTTGAACTTACTCTCATCCAGCGGCTGCTCCTTGTAAGCGCCTTTGCCATTGATGCGCTTGAGCTTGTCGTGGTCGTAATAGTGGATGCCCTGGGCCCGGTCCGGTGCACCAGCACCGACCTTGGCACGCAGCGCCATCTTGCCGTCGGCCATGATGAGCCTGTCCATCTGGGGCTGCACCGGGACCCTCTGTTGGGCCTGCAAGAGCTGCTGGCTGGCCTGCTCGTGCACCTGCTTGAGTTCAGCCGTGGTCGCCTGGGCCTGTGTGAGGGCCTGAAAACGCGGGTCCCACCGGGTCTTGTCCACCGCGTTTTCACCCAGACCCAATGCCAGGTTGGAGAAACCATCGTCTTCCTGCTCGACGTCGGGCTGCACCGCGGGCCCGGGGCGTTGCGCGCCGGCAAGTGCTTGCTGGGACGCAGCAGCCGGAAAAGCCTGCGCGACATTCGAAGCATCCTGGACAGCGGGTCGTTTCGGAGCCGGCGGCTTGTCGGCCTGATTCACCCGCTCCAATGCAAGTTCCTTGAGCTCCAGATCAATGGCCTGAAAAAACAGCTTGGCTTTTTCGCCGCGATCAGTTTCCACGGCAAAGTGCCGGTGGCCACCTTCGAGCTGTGTTGGCGCAACCGCATCGCCAAGCTCTCTCAATTTGGCCAAGTTGCCCAACTTCCAAGCCGATTCTTGATCCGCTGAGACCTCAGGGTTATCTCGCAGAGGAACTAGCTCGGCAATCAGACGAACTGCGTCGAGGCGGCTCTTGTCGCGCGCCAACAGGACGGTGGGCGGATTCTTTTCCTTGAAATAGTCGGTTTTGGCGTCTTTCCGAAGTGTCGACGTCTTCTGGCGCAGCACTTCCAGATAGGTGTCACCACGTTTTTGGACCAGCCTGAATTCAAAGGCATCGCCGCCGAATTTTGTCCTGGCCTTGGCCACCAGCGCGCTGAGATTGGCGGTATCGAGCCCCGCTTTCAAATCGGCGGCTGGGCCTTCGCCGATCTTCATGCGGTAGGCATCGCGAAACCAGCCGGATTTTTCAATGGGGCCGCTCATGGCTTACTCCTCGTGATCGCTTGGGAAGACTGTCTCAGCCGCGCAGGGCGCCCGAGGGAAATTCTTCGGTCAAGGCGGCCATCGGCTCGGCCTGCGGCGACGGCTCGTTCAGATCTTCAACTTGCCCCATCAAGATGATGAGGTCACACACGCACAGAGCCAGGTCATCGGGCGATGTCTGATCCCAATGCAAAACATCGCTGAGCACCAGATCGCCGGTGTAGGGCTCGATGGAAAAACGCCGCGTGCGGCTTTGCATCTCGTGATTCAGGCCCATGGCGGCCCAAACGAGCGTTTCGCGCGCATAGCCGCCGGACAGGTGTACCGCCACCTCAAAGTAGCCGGTCTCGGGCACAAACCGCAGTTCCACCTGCGAGGAACCGACAAACTCAAAGTCCAGGGAAAACGCCTGGCCCTCCTCGGCCGCCTGCAAGGCCTCGGGCGTGGGCTGTACATCCAGACCCGCCAGTTCCATGGCGTAGACCGCCAGGGCCAAGGGCTCGAGTGGAGATTGCGGATTCATCGTATTCATGACTAGGACCTATCGGGAGGTTTTAAAAAAAGCCAGGCTCCTGGCAACCGCCTGGGCTGCAGGCTCCGGCCTCAGACTAAGTTCGAATAATGTAACCAAATGTAGATGAATAAGGCACAAGCCACAAGGGAGCGTTGTGCCGCCTCTTCCTCTCAAAGTCCCCCGATAGACCCGCCAGGATGAGAAAAATCATACCTAAAGTCATCGCATAATGTATAAATACGTTACCAAAATTCCAAGGGGGTTCAAGCCTCCAACAAGAACGCCGTGTCCCTGAAAACCTATATCGATCTGATCGAAGCCTTTGCCGCCGAGGTGGGCTTGGACGCGCAAGCCCTGGCCAACACCCAGGAGGTGGTGATCGATGGCCTGCCCATAGGCTTGAGCTACGAGGGCAATGAGGAGTTCGGTGACATCCTGTACTTTGTGGAGGTGGGCGCGCCGGCCGAGCATCGCCAGGCTGAGGTGCACCAAACCTTGTTGAAGGCCAACTACCTGTGGGCAGGCACGGGCGGGGCCACGCTGGGCGTGCACCCCGATACCGGCCAGGTGATTTTGGCGGGCCGCTGTGAGGTGGAAGGCGTCACCGCCAGCGGCCTGGCCCTGCTGCTCGATGCCTTGACCGACACCGCCCGGTTCTGGAAAGGCTATGTGGCTGACGAATTGCCTCCACCGGCCTTGGCCGAGCAACCCGCTTTTGCCATACGCGGGTAAAGCGCGAGAAGCCCGGGAGAGTGCCTCATGTCCTTCGTACACGGTTTTCAGCAGCCCGTTCAGCCCTTTACAGGGCTAAACGTGAACCAGGCGGGTTCAGCGCAGTCGGCTGGCCCGGCTGGCCAGGCTCAGGGGCAGCAGGTGGCCGGGCGGGGAGCGCTGGCGGGCCGCAGCCTTTCTTTGGGCGACGGGCTGGCCCGCGAGCAGGCCCAGGCGGGCGCCGAAAAAAGCCGCGGTTTTTTCAAGACGCTGGGCCTGGGGCTGGCCCGAGGTTTTGTGGGACTGACCGTAGGCCTGCCCTTGCTGGCCGGTGCGGCGGCCCTCAAGCTCACCGGCCTGCTGAGCTTGGCCAGCTGGGTCAATACCAATTTTCTTGAGCCCAAGGCCGAGCGGGCCTATAAGCGAGAAAACCAGACTGCGCTGGACCAACTGAAACTCGCGCCCCAAGGTGGCTTGCTTAGCGATGTCGACAACGGCACAGAGGATGTTGGGGTCCTGATCAAAAAACTCATGGCCCATGCCGAAACAACTGAGGCGCCCATCACGAGGGATGAGATCGTACATTTGGTCAACACCGGGGAGCATATTGCCAAAGCTCTGGCAGGGCCAGACGGTAACCAGCTGCCCCTGAAAGTCGTGACCGATTGGGGGACGCACGAGGTCAAATCAAGTGCCTACACCGCCAGGGCCTTGAGCTGGTTCATGATGGCCAAAGCAGCCCAGCAAGACACGCTCCGGGACCCTGGCGATACCACCAGCGACATGGCCACCAGCGGCGCTTTCGTGATGAAGGACCCGGGCAATCGCCTTTACAACTTTCTCAGCGCCTGCCCCACGGCGGGCACCCGCATGTCGACCCATTTTGCCGAGCGGGTCGGCCACAATAACAAACACCAACTCCTGGGCTCTAGCCTTTTTGCCACCGACAAGCCCGCCCAACGCGGCATTGAAGACTACCAAAACAAGATGCCCGGCAAGGGCGGCACCATGCTGTTTGACAAGCTCAAGCCTGACAGCCAGGGCAACGCGGAGCTGTTCGTCAAATTCGAAGGGGTGGGCTGCCCGCCGTTTTTCAAGTCGGACTCACATGAAGGTTGGGCGCATCGAGGCGTGCGCTTTTTTGCAGCACTCGACCGCAATATTGGCCACTCGATCAGCTTCCTTCAAAGCCGGTCTGCCAGCCCAGCGTCCGGAGCAAGCCAAGTGGTGAGAATGGAGCATGCCTACAAGGGCACGTTCAAAGCCCTCTACCAGGAGTTCTCTGCCCTGGCCAAGGATGCCCATGACCAGGGCCTGGTCGACGAAAACGCCAAGGCCATCGGCAAGTCGGTGCATAAATTTGGCCTGCCATCACTCAAGCACTACCTGGGCGAAATTCGCAAAGCGGCGCAGGGCATGGCCAATGAAAGCATCGAGCAGCGGGCGAAGTATCTGCTCGACCAGGTCCAGGCAGAAAGCGAAAGGCTCGGTGCCGTCTCTGACCGCTACGGCATTGAGCGCAGGGGCGCCGAAGTGCACCTCCAGCTGGTGTAGGCGCTGGGCCCAGCGGCCTTGGGCGCAACAACACAGGAAGGGTTCAAGTGGCTTCAGGCGTAACTCCATTGAAGAGCGGCGTTAGGGTCGAGCTCGGACCGGCCCAGGGCCCGCTCAACGCGCAGCTCACACGAGAGCGGGTGAGTGAGCTTATTGCGCAGGCCAAAAATCACCCGGGCTATCAGGCCCATGCTGAGCGCTTTGAGTTTCGGCTGCGCAAGCTCGACGGGCAGGCGGTGCTAGAGCTCAAGGAAAAGAACTGGGCCAGCCAGCTCAAGAACATCTTTTCCTACAGCCGGCGGTCCCAAGAGCGTCAGGCCGCCCACCAAGCCTTGAGCGAACTCTTCCATCTGCCCGCCGCGGCCCAGGGCCAGCAGCGCATGGACGGCGCAAGCGCGCGGGCGTTTGCAGCCTCGGTGCCGCAGGCGGTCCTGCTCCAGCAAGACCTCCAAGCCGGCAACTTGAGCTTGCCGGAGCGAACCTGCCCTCTGTGGGCCCAAGACCTGGAAGCCACGCGCAACAATTCGGCGGCTCAGGGCGTGGATAAAGAAAGCGGCCTGTTCCAGCCCAGCGCAGACGAGCACGAGGCCAGCACGCTCTCGCGCCGGCATACCCGAGGCTTTACCCTGTTCATGGGCCAATTCGACCGCAGCCAGTTGCCCTCCCAGGAAGCTGCGCCCGCAGACATCGGGGGAGTTAGCCTGCCACCCAGCCAGGAGATCAAGCGCTTTACACAAGTCCGCAAAGGTGCCAGAAGGATCCGACATGCGTTCAATGCAATGCGAGGTTTGTCCCGGAAAATTGGCAGCGAAGGACTCGAGTTGGCCAAGCGCAACCTGATGTCGGTCGCCGGCGGGGCCATTGAGCGCGACTGGCTGGCCAGTGCCAACGCGCGCTTTGGCGAAAAGTACGGCGGCCAACTCTCAGCGGATGAGGCCAGCAAGCAGATGACGATTGAAGTCGAATCGAACAAGCTCAGCCCTTGGGGTAAAGCCGATGAATGGGCCGATGTGAAGATTCGGTTTTCCGGGCAGCTCAACATCAAGGGGCAGGACGCAAGCATGGTGCAGGGCCCCCTGCCCTTTCATGCCTCGGTGCACATACGCCTGAAATGGGAGGAGCTGGCCCGCCCAGACTTCAAGTTCGAAGGCCGCCATGTCCGGGACTTCCAGGAGAACCTGGGCAAGCCCGCGCCCCGCACGCCGCCTAAATTCCCCTGGAATGCCTGAGCGTTATAAAGTCGCAAGAACACCGGGTGCGCCATGGCGCCGCCCGGCGCCTGCCTTGAAAGCCCTGCCGTGAACAGCCCGTTTGAAAGCGCAGCCGAGCGGCTGATTCTCGCCCTGGAGATGGCAGGGTTCGATCCATCGCAGATGCCTGCCGATTTGTTGGATGCGCAAGAAGGCCTGCAGTGGACCTGGGAGCGCGCAGACGGTGGGCAGCTAACCGTGGCCTACGACCCCGCGGCCGATCAACTGGAGATGGTGGAGACACTGGCGCAAGAACTTCCCGCAGACCGCTTGGAGCTGGCGCTGATGCTCAATACCAGCCTGGAGCCGCATCAGCGCATAGGCATGGAACCGGGGAGTAAGCTGCTGCTCATCAGCTCGACGCTCAGCCTGGCGCAAGCCGACGTGGCCACGCTGGCCAGCGAGATCATGGTGCTGGGGCATCTTGCCCTGACCCTGCAAAATGCCACGCCGGCACCCAGCCCCGATCAAGCAACTCCCGTGGACTGGGCTTTAAGGGCCTGAATGAAGAAGGGTCACTGTTCCTAAGCCGCGACCTCTGGGCCAAGGCCAGCAACTGAGCCTGAGAGGCTCTTTCCTTCAGTCTTGACAAAGTCAGTACGAGCCCCCGACAGGCCCGTGTTCAAGCCTGTGGCCGCTCATGCTCACGTGCTTCCTCAATGATGTCCAGGCACAGTTCTGGATGGTTGTGTGTATCAAAGTTTCGAGCCCAATTCTCATTGGACTCGCCTTGATCGCCCGGCCAAACCCTGTCCGCGTAAGCCAGACGCTCTTCGTAGGAGGGCGAAGGCAGCATGAAGCGCTGGCCGATGCCATCGGAGGGCGATCCGCCGGCAATCAGGCGTGCCTTGCGGTTATAGATGTGCTTGGCATGCTGGTTGTCGGAGACCCAGTCGCCCTGCACCACCACCTCGGTGACCAATTCTTTCGCCTGAGCCATGTTCTTGTGGCCGATCTTGGCCCGGGTGCCTATGCCCAGCCGCAGCGGGTTGATCACCGTGGCCGGCACGCCATTGCGCAGCGCCGCGTAGGTGGCCAGGGCGCCGCCCATGGACAGTCCTGAGAGGCTCAGCGTCAACTTTTTGTCGTCCGGTAGCTGCTTGTTGATCGTTTCTAGGTGAGCAGCCACCATTTGGGTCAGCTTGGACGCCTGCGAGTAGCTCTTGGGCGTCCACCAGCCCAGGCGGTCGAAGACAGCGCGCGCGCCCTGCATAAACCACCGCCCCTGGCTGCCCATGCAGCCAAAGTTGATCTGGACCTCCCGGCTATTTTTCACGCTGATCGAGGCCGCAAAGCCGGTGCGGGGGTCCAGCAAGCTATTGGGCAAGGTGCGCACGACCGTGCCCACGGACGGCTTGGAACGACCGGGATCTCCGGGCGGCAGCGAAAAGCCCTTCAATAATTTTTTGTTCTGCCAATCCATGAAACGAACGTGATGGTCCTTGGTCCCCATGCCCTTGGTGACTTTTTCCCAAGCAGTTTGGATGGTCTGATCCCACTGCTCCGGGGTCTTGCGCGCGGCTAGCTCCGTCAATTCCCGGTCTAGGCCTGCATTGAGCAGGGACGAGCTGCGCAGACTCTCAGGCAAGGCCGTCAGCATGTCACCTTGGGGGGTTTCGACACCGAAGAGAAATGCGTCATCCCATTCATCGCGACCGACATCGAAGTTACCCCTGCCATGCGCGTCCCAGTTTGTCGGATTGACGGCCGTGAAAATCGCCCGAAGGCGCCCTCGGACTTCGCCATGCATGGCCAGCGGAAGCTGCTGCAAAGGCGTGCTCGAGCGAGCGGGCTGTACGGTTTTCAGCACACTGCCCGAGGCGGCTGCGCCGACGCTGACCAAAGGCTGCATATTGCCCGGCCGCGCAGGTGCAGCCACCGGGGAGCGCTGTTGCAGTGCACGCGAAAAAAACGGAATGAACTCTCGCAAGCGCTGCAAAAAGCCCAAGGAGGTGGGTACGTAAGCGGTGAAGGCATTGGACGCCAGGCTGCGGTCCAGGGGTGCTACGTTCGGCATGGCTCAGACCTTGATCATCGGCACAGATTCGGGCACTGGGTCCGAATCCAGACGGTTTTCCGTGAGTTCACCGGGGTCGGACAGGCCTGCTGCAGCGCGCTCCAGCCGCTGGAGATCCCGCTCCGCCCAAGTCTGTAATTCGGCCTGCAGCTGTGCGGCGAGCTCCAGCGCTGTGGTGCAAAACCCATCGAGCGCAGCCAACACCTGCTCGAGCTCGGTGTCTGCCGGCATGCGCCACGAATAGACCAGGGCCCCGGCCTGGCTGTCGAGCCCGATGGCACCACCCCGGGTGGCTTCCTGGTGCAGGTTCAAGCTCAGCGCGGTGGCCAGCAGCACCACCTGGCTGGGCATGACCATCTCCTGTAGCGCGCTGTAGAACACCAGGTCATGGCCATCGGGCGAGAGGCTGACCGACACCGGCAAGCCCTCGGGCAATTGAAGATCAATCGAATCCTCGCCATCGGCCAATTGCCAACCATAGGCTTGGCACAAAGCCGTTCGCAGCCGCACCAGGCTGTTGGAAGCGTTCTTGCTCATAGACAGTCCCACCTATTTTCTTGGCATCAAGCCGCACAGCAGAGATACGAGCACAGCCGGATGGCCAGACCTTGAAGACCCCCTGCAAAAAACCGTCCACCATCATGGCCACCTGGGATAGGCCGTAACCAACCGGGTTCCCGGCTTATTGCCCTGCTGCGCAAAGGAAAATGGAAGACGATTCCAAGACGATGATGTTACATCTCCGGGCGCTCAAAGCCTTTGCCAAGCTGGCCCCATGCTCTGCCCAAGCATGTGGACGCCCCCGGCCTGCACCCCCTCGGCCTTAAACCGGCATGGCGGCGACAGGCTCAGAGGCTGAGTCGTTTTGCCGCAGTTGACAAAAGTATTCAATTTGTAACAATTATTGACTGTCAGGGACTTCCCCTCCTCCATAAGGATCACCCATGAACCTCGAACAGGCCCAACAACTCATTCGCGACCTCGGCACAGAACTGGGTGGCAGTTCAGACAGCTACAGCATGAATGAGCAGGGAATACTCAATCTGGTGTTCAACGATGACATGCCGGTAGAAATCCGCTTCGAGGATGAAACGATGATCCTGGCCTGCGTCATTGCACAAGGGGTCGACATGACTGATCCTGGCCTGTTTGCCACGCTCATGGACTACCAGTTCATGGGCATACGCACCTTCGGCTGCGTACTGTCGTGGAACTCGTCCAACGACAGCCTGCTGATGTCGCGACTGCTGCACAGCGAGCCTTCGGCCCGGCAAGTAGCGCACGAGCTCAACATCCTGCTGCGGGCCGCCGATCAGGTGGGGCGCGAGCTTGAGCCGCTGCTCGACGGCGATCTGAGCCTCTACAAGCTCGACGAGGACGAAGCCGACACGAGCGCCGAGCCACTCCCATCGATGGTGTTTAACCGCGCCTGAGCCAGGGAGATCGAGCATGGCCATCAACCTACTGGCACGGGGCGGACAGAAACCCCTGGACAGCACTGCCCTGCTTAAAGGGCCCGAACGATCCAGCCTAGAGGGCGTCAACCGCAATTTTGCGGGCGTGCACAACCTGCACCAAAACGACGGCTTCAGGAATGCCTTTCACAGGGTTCAACCATCGCCCAAGCTGATCAAGGACTATGTGGGGAAGGATTTAAACAAGATTGCGACCTTTGCCTCGGACAACGGCATTCAGATCGCCAAACTCCAGGTCTCTAAAAAAAATCCCGATGGGTTCATCAGCGCCAGGCAAGCCGAAAAGGACTTCAGGAAAGTTCAGGCCGGCTATGAGTCCCTGCACCGGGAGTTGCAAAACATGGCCCCACCCGCGGGCCAGCAGCAAAAGGGATTTCTGAGTGCGATCAAGAATCTTTTTCGCAGGAACCCAGAGCAAGCCACCCTCACTTTCAATGCCCAGCGCGAAGACGCTCCACCGGCAGTGGCCAACCCGGGTCAGGCCCCGGACAGCGCACAGCCGGGCACGGGTGCCAAGCCCAACGGTGCCGTACCACCTGCGCCAGCCGGGAAGATCCATCTGACCATTACATCGGGCGATGACCACGAACTGGTCAATAAAGCAGGCCAGCCCGTCACCTTCACAGCGCAAGATAAGGCCCTTTATCAAGACAAGGTCGGATGGCGCAAGACAGCCTGGCTGACCGGCGCTGGCCTGGGGCTGGCAGCTGCGGCTGCAGTGGCCATCACCGTACCGGTGCTTGGCTGGATCGTCGGGGGCGCGCTGGCCGGAGGCATCCTTCTCAAGGCAGCGTTTGGTAAGTCACCTTGGTGGGGCAAGACGGTCGAAGGCCAGTTGCAAAAAAGCGCGCGCCAGCAAGCACGCCAGGCTGCCGACTCGATCGCGGAAATGGTCAAGAAGCAGGTGCTGTGCGACCCCCGCGACACCAATATTGCAGGGCCTGCGGGCGGCTACCAAAAGCAGGACGTTCTGACCGACACCAATATGCTGACCGACTTCGTCGCGCTAGCCCGTCAGGACAGCCCCAAAGCGCTGTACAAGCGCGTCAAAGAATTTGTGCTCTCAGGGCAGTCACCGCTGCCCGAGGAAGTGCGCAAGCTGGCAGGGCAAAGTGCGCTTGAGCGCGGCGTCAAATGGCTGTGGCCGGGCAACTGGTTCCAGGGCGACCCGAAGGCCCATGCACGCAAAACGGTGGAGATGATGACGCAGGAGATCACCCGCGGCATCATGCAAGGGGTACAGGAAGGTGTGCTGCAATCAGCGGTTCTTGACCTGTCCAATGACCTCAGCAGGGAAGCTCGAGCGGTGCTTTACGAGACTCCTATGGAACGCTTCAAACTGTTTCAAGAGGCGGTGGCCAAGCTCTTCCCCAGCGGCAACGAAAGTCGCCATCAGATCCACAACGCAGATCTGGCGCTGAGCGATCTCAAAAGATTCCAGAACGGGACCACGCAGAGCTTGCTGGCCCACCTAAAGTCTAACGCCGCAAAGATCGGCCAGGAGAACCTGCTCAGCTACGGCGATTTGCTGCGCCAGCTCGACGGCGACGTGAGTACACATATTGCGTCTCTGGAGCAAATAGAGAGCCTCCTGGGCAAGCCGGAGGGTTCGAACCCAATCCCACCAGCCAATCTGGCCAAGGTAGAAGAAGAACTGGCCCTGATTGCAGGCGGCACGCTCAATGCTCAGGAGATCGACGCGGCAAAAGCCAAGATCGACGAGGGAATCAAGACACTGCGCGAACGGATCCAGAGCGCAGATGATCCTGGCACCGACAAATTGGTGGAGTCACATGCCCAGCAGTTCCTCAGGCTCTTGGATGCCATGGATCGCGCTGCGGGCGCGAGCGTCGGGGCCGCAAAGCAGTTGGCCCATATTCGCGCTGGATTCAGTCAGCCCGAACAGGCGCCCACCATGGCGATGGTGCGCTCATACCAAGCTGCTCTCAAAACACTGATAGAAAACGGTGCGGGTGGGCTCGAAAACCCCACTGAAAATCAAGCCATCACAAGCGCGTACGCGAAGGGCAACTCCGAAGCTGAGAGACTGGAGATGCTGTGCGCCGGCCTGGCTCAGGCAGCAAGCGCGCAAGAGGAAATTGACAAGGCCATGCAGTCCGGCCTGGAACTGGCCCGCGCAGGCGATCTGAACAAGGCACTGGACCCCTCGGGCGCGCTTCGAAAAATAGATGACCACCGCTTTGTTCAAAAGCAATTCCTGGAGGAATGGGCAGGCGCCGGGTTGATCCAGCCCTCAGACCTCAAGAGGTATGAGGATAAGGATGTCGAGGCCTTCAGGAGCCAGGCCTGCGCCCTGGCCATCGGCTTGGACACCGATCAAGCCAAGGGGCTGGAGCCGATTTTGTTGGCCTTGAGCCAAGGCGACCAGAATGACTTGATCAAAGGCTTGCGTGCGGAGCTGACTCGCGACCGCAACACGGTGCTTGGCAGCTTGCGCGAGCTGCAAGACCTGCTTGCCAGCAAGGCCGACACCCCAACCCAGTCGGAGGAAAAGGCCCTCAAGAGCTTGAAGGCGCTGATCGACAAACGGCTGTTCAATGGCAACCCTCTGACTTGCCAGGAGGCGGTGCAAAGCCTGCATTCGAGCAACAATGAGCTGCTCAACAGCTACCGCCTGGTGCATCAAGCCAAACAAGATCTGCAGGCACTGCTGACCAGTGATCTTGGAGAAAAGCTCTACAAATGGGGAGAGAGTAAGGGCCAGATAGCGCCCAACAGCCGAGAAAATCAGGGATTTGACCCCAAACTCACCCTCCAATTACTGCATGCCTTCGGCGAACAAAGTAAGGGCCTGAGCTCTGACACAAAAAATGACTTGAAAGCCATCGCGCAGGCCTGGCCTGATGGTCAAGTGGACCGATGGAGCCTGGAGCCAGATCGCCTGAAGGCCTTGGGCCTGAACCAGCTGTCCAAGGTAGCAGCGTTGGTAAGTACAGTCTCCAGAGATTTTGCTCGGCATGTCCGACAGGAAGAACTACAGGCGAAGGCCATGGCTCAACATCAGGCCGGGAAAATTGCCAAAGGGGGAACAAGCAGCAAAGACGCGCTGGTCAAGGCGGGCGTGATGCAGGGCTCCAGCGCCAAGGACCCCGGTCAAGTCCAGCAACTGCAGCAAGATGCAAAAGACCTGCGGATGCTGCAACTGGAGCAGCGAGACGTCGAACGCCAGCAAAGGCTGGATACCGAACAGATCTCCAAGCTCAGCAGCTTCCTCAAGGACAAACTCGGTTACCGGGGCGAGTCCCAGGCGCTCGCGCGAAAGATTGCCGACAACCCGGAGTTGAGGGCTGAATTCATGATGCTCATCGACACCGGCGTCAGGCTTGCCGGAGCCGAAGCTCCACCCTTGCTCCAAGCCACCTTCACCCAGCAAGAGTTGCTCGCAGGTGCCCAAGAGTTGGCGACCTATGTCCCCCACAGAAACTTGGCATCCCTGCCGGAGGAACTCAGGCCCATGGTCGAGCAGCGCAACGCCATGATTGCAAAACTCAAGGCGGCAGCAAACCCAGAGGGACGCACCAAGCTTGTCAACAAAGATCCCCAGGTACGCGCCTATATCGAGTCTTACCTGAATGAGGGCTATGCCTATCAGCTGTTGGCAAGAAACGTAAAGCTCGACAGATCTGGCAAAGAGGTGCGCATCATTCTCGACAACACCGCCGAGCCTGCTGAGCTTGACCAGAGCTTCGTGGATCTGACTCGAAAATCAACATTGACCGACGCCAACCTGAAAGCGATCCAAGATGGCTTGATCCACGGTCTGGCAAGACAAGAGGGAGCCCTGCGGGTCCTGATGGACGAGGCCCAGCAACATTACGGCAGCGCCATGAGCAGCTATATGCAAGAGCAGCAGCAATTGCTGACCGAGCAAAAGCAGGCGGCTGATCGCTTGCCAATGGCCTACAGGAACCCACAAACCGGCGACCTGGCACAGGTGGGACAGTTGCTGCGCCAAGCCGACGGATTGAAGGACAAGACAGAAATTCAGATTCAGCGGGCCTACATCAAAGGACAGAACCAGGCCTCGCAGCATGCGCTGAAATATTTCGATATCCGTCGATTTGACGCAAAGCGCCCCGGTTTCTTAGGGCGGCTGATTTTTTCTCTCATGCGCCGGGGCCAACCTCTGCGCCGGCTACTGCGCAGTGCGGCCGACCAGAAAAACGCTTTGGGGCGTGCCATTGAAGATCTAGCGAGGGCCATTGAGAGCCAGAAAATAGGCCAAGACCAGCGGGACATGTTTGCGCAAGGTATTGCGAATCTCCAGCAAGCCAAAAATGCCCTGGTTAACGACGAAGGAAAAGTCCGGGCCGCCCTGATGATGCTGGCGGCCGAGCATCTGGCCGGCAAGCAGGGGAACAAGCCCCAGATCACTGAAGCCGACCTGAACACCATCTTGGACCAATGGAAATCTATGCTGGCCGGCGCCTCTCGGGACTGTTTCCCGGAGATCGAGGAAGAGGCCAAATCTCTGCTGAACAAAACTGCTGAAGATCTTGAACAGCGACTGGACGCCAAGGACAAGGGCGAGCTGGCCTTGGAACTGAGCAACTTGATGCGCCAACAAGATGCCCTGGTGGCAGAGCACCAAGAACTCCGAGCTGAGTTGAACAAGATAGACCTGGAAACGACGAAGCCGCCCGAAAACCTAGCCCGTCTTTACAAGGCAGGGCTGGATAAGTCAGACCAAGAGACCGTGGAGTCGCTTGAAATCGCTCTGAAGAATCTAGGGGACGGGCAGCCCGTAGATCTGCTCAAGGGCTGGGGTGAAGCAGGATCGCTACTGGCGAAAGACCCGGCCTCGGCGCTACACCGCGCGGGTCGAGAGCTGAGGATTTTGGAAAACAGGATAGAACGAGCAGGACAACTGAGCTTGGAGAACCAAACCCAGCTTCGCCTGCTCAAGGATCAGTTGGAGGATGCCTTCCTCGCGCGTATGGGGCCCAGTGCCCCGCTGCGACTCGAACGATCGGCAGACTCAGCACAGGCCGTCAAGCTGGCCAAGGATGTGGCGCAGCTCAAATCGGTCATTGACGGTTTTGGGGAAGGCAAACACCTTGAGGCCTGGATCGCGACCGCAAGCGCGGCCAAGGGACCCAGCATTGAAAAATTCCTGACCGATTTGCAGACGCTAGACCTTGCGCTGAGAGATCAGCTTATTGGGCATCCGGTGGATCAGCTCGCGGCTGCACAGGCACCGCGTTCGCTGACGGCCTTGGCTCACTTGGCGAACGCAAGGCTGGATATCGGTCTGATCTACGGCAGATTAAGTGCAGCCAAAAGCGGCTTTCACAGCGATCTGTACGCACACGTCGATATTACGGATAAGCAGGCCATGCGCGGCAAAGCCGACAGCCATCTTTACGGCGGACTGTTTATGCAGCAGG
The DNA here is from genome assembly GCA_044352515.1 of Polaromonas sp. Lineage (GTDB taxonomy): Bacteria > Pseudomonadota > Gammaproteobacteria > Burkholderiales > Burkholderiaceae_C > Polaromonas. Next base: position 14,729 of record JBILDR010000012.1, on the reverse strand, counting down.
AGTTGAGAAACAAGAACAATGCCTGGTCGCCCGACCCGTCAGTAACCATCATCAACGGTCTGCCAGCAGCTGAGCCGAATATACAAGGTCTGCGGCGGATGTGCGAGCAGGCAAGCGTGCAGATTCCAAAGGGAGCGCTGCTCACCGCGTCCCAGGCCGACGCGCTCGATCACGCAGCGGAAGGTCGACTCGATATGGGCATGATGGAGTCGCAGGTCGACGATTCAATGGACCCGTTCGATGATGAGGACGGCTTCGTGAGAAACCGCGCCATGTTCAACGCAGTGATGGAACGATCGTGAAGACGGATCTGCTGACAGGCAGTCAAAGCCTTTGCCAGCCTAAAGCCCCCAAAAGCAAAAAGCCCAACCGGTGAGGGCTGGGCTTTTTGCTTGATTGACTTGGGGTGGCTGATGGGACTCGAACCCACGACGACAGGAATCACAATCCTGGACTCTACCAACTGAGCTACAGCCACCGCGAAGGACGCATTATAGCTAGGCTGGCTGCGCAGCCAGCTCAAGATGCGCAGGAAAGACAGTCGGATCGCTGAACATCGCACCGAGCGCCTGCCCCCGAGGCGCCCGCGCGGCATCAGCGGCTTGCTCTACCACGGCCGTGTAGAGTTCTTCCACAAACACTGGCGTGGGCGCGACCGGGGCCGGCGGCCTTTGGGCATCAATGGCGTCGAAGGCAAGCTGCGCCTCCCGCAAATTTGGCAACGCATTCGGATCAAGGGGGTCAAGCAGGCTAGCCAGGGCCTCCACGTCCTTCAGTTCGGCCTTGTGGAGCGCTTTGAAAACGCGGTGCAGTGCTGGCCGCAGGGTCGGATCGACCGACGGAAAATCAGTCTTCAGCCCTTCGGCGTACTCAGCCGCCAGGGCATTGACGGCCTGAAGGCGCACTCTATCGAGTTCCTCCTGGGGCCCCGTCCAGGCTGGCTCCGCCTCAAATCGCTTGATTGCTTCTTGATGCTCGTCCAAGCTTGCCTGATAGGCTTGCACTCGCTCCTCGTAATCTTGCATGCCCTGCCTGACCTGCGGTTGCTTCATCATTGCGCTGACCAGCTTGTCTCGGCTGCCATAGCTGGTGAGCTGCAAAGCCTTGCCGATCCCGAGCTTTTTCACAAGATCAAAGGTGCTGGCCGACACCGCCTGATCCATTTCTCGCTCCATCTCTGCGGAGTCACAGGGGTCGGGTTTGGGGTCGGGCGTGGCCGCAATCAAGTCCTTGACACGGTCCATCACCGCTGCCTGTGCTTGCACCAGCATGTCCTGCGCCCGGCATAGATTGACGAAGGCCGGCGGCATGGCGATGCGTCTTTTATTGATCGCATCAATGACGGCAAAGGCCAGGTCCTGCTTGAGCCGGTTATCGGCTTCCTTGACCATCAAAGCGGCCACATCCGCCTCGACCTGTACCGCAAGGTCTTGGAGCAACTGACGCTCTTTGGGCGGCAGCAGGCCCTTGAGCGCCTGCACCGCCAATGCTGGCTTATTTTTGCGCATGGCCGCCTGAAACAGCAGGAACTTCGACTGCTCCTGCGGCTCGATCACCCCTGCGTTACCGAAATCGATCAAGGTCAGGCCCTTTTCCGGGTCGGTGAGCAAATTGCCGGCGTGCATGTCACCGTGGTAGAAGCCTTCGCCCAAGGCCACCTCCTTGAGCCAGACACCACCGAGCTGCGCCAGTTGGCTGGCCAAGGCCCGGCCCTGCGTTATGAGTTGGTCACGCTCCTGCTGGCTAAGCGTCGGGTTCTTGGTCGCGTCGATGAAGGATTTGACGGTCTGCCCCGGAGCCTTCTCGATGATCAACACATTTTTCTGCGGCTTAAACCCTTGGGCCAGCTGCATCGCCTTGACGCCAACGCGTCCCGCATCACTGTAGACCTGCCCCCGTTTGACCTGCACCGCCTCTTGCCGCAGATCGAGCTCACCCTCGATCTGATCGGCCACCGTGGCAAAGGTTCCCGCCACGCCACCATACCTGGCGGCCACTTGCTCGAAGTACTGGCGCTCACGGCCGGCGCGCTGCTCAATGCCCGGCCTCAGCAGTTTGACAATGTACTCGCGGGGCTGATCTTCACCGGACATTTGAATCTTGCAGGCCACCGCCTCGGCCACCGAGGCCGCACTGAGCGAGCGCACCTCCAGCAACTGGGCACCATCCATGCCAGGCTGCTTGAGGATATCGGCCAGCAAGGCCTTGCGCTCGGTTTCATCAATCGGATCCAAGCCGGTCTTGAGCTGGTCCAGCACCATGCGCAATTCGGGGTCCTTGATCTTGTCGCCAAACTGCTGAAGTATTTTTTGCAAGTAGGGGCCGCTGCCGCGCAGCACGCCAGCCAGTCGAGCCCTGGCGTCGGGCGGCATGCTGTACATGGACGCGAGCATGCTACGCTTGTCTGCCGGTAACTGGGCGTCGAAATACCCCCCCAGCACCTCATCGACGAAGCTTTTGAATTCACCTTGGAATTCAAGCTTCATGTCCTTGATGGGCGCCATCAATTCACGGAACCCAAAATTGTCGACGAAGCTGTCCATGTTGGCAGCTACCGCCTTAGCCACTTCTGGCTTGCCCAACTCTTTGTCCAGGCGCCTGATTTGCATACCCCAAACGCCCGTATGCTTTAGCTGAGAAGCCACGTCCGCCACCGCCAGCTTGGAGCCTTGATCTGCCTCAGGCAAGCCAAGGTCATGGCGACTGGGCACACCTGAGACGCCGGCTTTGCGAAGCTGATCGACCAGAGGCCCGATAAATTTGCTGCGCAAATCTCCCAAGGTTTTTTCAGAAAAAACCGACGTGGGGTCGAGCTTGGTGTTGCTCTGCAAGGTCTTGGCCAAACCCGGTGGCAGTTGAAAAATACGCTCAAGATCGGGAAAGGTCAGGAGCAAGGTCAGCGCTTCCTTGTTGTCCATGAGCGCTTTTTGCACATGGGCCGCTCGCATGTCAGGATCTGGCTCCTGAATACTCAGCAATTGGGCCGACAGCGCAGGAAGGTCGAACATGGCCGAGGGCTTGGCCTTGAGCGTTTTCTCAAAGAAGTTTCTTGCAATGGACATGGAGGGTTTGTTCAAGCTCGCGTCAACGGCCGCCTTCAGGGTCTGCGTGTGCTGAGCCATCGGGGTCGGCGGAGCGGGCTGCATGTCAATGCGCTGATCGAATTGAGCCTTGCGCTCTAGGTAGTGCGCCGTCGTTGCGATCATCTCCGGGCCGCGCCAGGCCTGGTTGAGCTCGCCGACCTGGCTGCGCAGGTGATTAAAAACTTCCTTGCGGAATTCACCCGTGGGATCGCTGGCGCAGTCTTTGGCCAGGGCTACCAGGTCGTCGGTGGGGCATTCCTTGAGCACCTGGTTGAGCTGAGCCGTCTCTCCGCCGGCCTGGATAAGCTTGGTGGCGATGCTGCGTAACTGACGCTCCTGGACTGCACTTCGCTGGCCATCGGCACCGTCGGGGCGGGCACTGAGCTTTTTGAATTCGCTCTTGCTGACCCCGGTGTCAATGCTCAGATTGTTAGAGCGCATCAACACATGGCGCTCGGTCTTTCCCAGGGCCTTGGCAATCTGCCAGGGTACAACCGTGAGCTTGGCCAGCCCACGCAACACCATGCCCCAGGAGTCGGCCTTGCTCCGGGTGAACTGCACCCTCGCATCAGCGCCGGCAATGCCCTGCTGCGAGCGCGCGGCCAGCAGCGTGTCTTGAAATTGGTTTCTGGCGTTCGCGACGCTGATAACCATGCCGGTACCCCCTCTTCAGGCCGCGATCCAGCCGCCGCCGGGCCCACCGGCCAAGCCGCTGGCGCTGCCGTCATCACCCGACGCCAACAGGCGCGCTCGAAGACGCCCGGAGCCGACTAGAAAATTGGCGATGACTCGCAGCAAATGTTGCGCGCTCAGCGGGGCCCGCACCAGAGCCAGGCACAGGTAGACGCCCTCCTCGTCTTCGTCGATGCTCAGGGTTGCACCCGAGGTCTCGAGCAGCAAGAAATTGAGCCTGAGCAGGCGCGAATAAAAGGCCTGCTTCCCCAATGCGGGCACATCGAGCAGGCGGCTGTTGAGGTGGACCAGGTCACCGCCATCGGGCGCCATCAGGGTAAAGACAAAGCCGTCGCTGTGGTCGAGCGAGCAGCAGCCCTGCTCATCGAGCGCAAGCGAGTCCAAGCCGATCTCAGCGGCCAACTCAGATAAACAGGCATCGATCAGATCATCAGCAGCCACAGCAACATTACCTCAGGGTGTTCGCACGGCAATGGCCATGCGGGAAATAGCAAACCCAGACGGCGGGCTTCCACTCGCAACGCAAACCTTTGGTGCAATCACAAGCTCGTAGAAATGTTATCAAAGAAATTTGCAATCTGTTGCAAATTTAACCAAAATGATCATCCAGAGAATACTGCGCCCCGCCGCAAGCCGCGGGCCAATTTAAACCTTGGCCTTTTCTGGCGCGGCCGGCTTGCTCACCTTGAACTTGACCTTGAGCCGCTCCTGCAGCAGCTTATAGTAGGCCAGGCCTTCGGCGCTGCTCCACCACTGGGTGTACTGCCCCCTGGCCTGCTCCTGCTCGGTGGCGGATAACTCCTGCCGTGGCAGCACCTGGGTCACCTTGACGATGGCATAGCCCTCGGCGCCCAGGTCTACCCCTTTGAAGGCGGGCAATGCCGCAGGGTCTGCCCGCAAGGCGGCGTTGAGCACCGCCGCAGGCAGTTTGCCGGCGTCCCTGCGCGAGACGGTCAGAGAATCTTGCAGCTTGGCCTCGCCGGGCTTGGCCTGCCATTGGGCCAGTTGCTTGGCGCCCTCCTGGCGGGCCAGTTCGCCGGCACGGTCACTCATCCAGCGGGCCTTGACCTGCTCGCGCACCTCGGCCAGCGGCAGGGCCCGGGCCGCGGTGTACTCAACGATACGGGCCGACACCAGGGCGCCGGCGCCCACGTCCACCGCTTCGGTGTTGCGCTTTTTCTCGATGGAGTCGCTGGCAAACAAGGCACTGAGCAGTTTGGGGTTGGCCAGCGGGCCTTTGGCGCCCGGCAACGGGTTGCGACCCAGGCCTTCGGCGCTCTGGATCTGCAGGCCGAGCTTGTCGGCCGCTGGCTTGAGGCTGTCGGACTGCTCATAAACAGCATTGCTGAACTGCTCGGCCGCTTCGGCAAATTTCTTTTGCAGCATCTGCTTCTTGATTTCGGCGCTCAGCTCATCTTTCATGTCTTCAAAGCTGCGCGTCTTGGGCGCTTTGATGTCGGTCAGGTAGATGATGTGGTAGCCGAACTCGGACTCCACCAGGTCGCTGATCTGGCCTTTGCTCAGGGCAAAAGCCGCGTCCTCGAAGGGCTTGACCATGGAACCGCGCGAGAAGAAGTCCAGGTCGCCACCTTGGCTGGCCGAGCCTGTATCTTGCGAATGCTTGCGCGCCAGGTCGGCAAAGGCCTTGGGTGACTTGCGGGCCTGCGCCAGCAGCTCGCTGGCCTTGGCCTTGGCAGCTTCGCGCTCGGCGCTGGGGGCGTCCTTGGCGGCATTGATGAGGATGTGGCTGGCCCGGCGCTCTTCCTTACCGGCGAGCTTTTGCTGGTTCTGCTCGTAGTAGGTCTTGAGGTCGGCTTCGCTGACCTGCAGGGTCTTGCTGACCGCCTGGGCGTCGAGCACCAGGTATTGGATCTTGGCCTGCTCGGGCGCCATGAACTGGCTGGACTGGGCTTTATGGAACTGCTCGAGGTCGGCCTCGCTGGGCTTGAGCTGGGCGGCATAGTCGGCCGGCTTGAAACTGGCCAGTTGCACCTGTCTCTGTTCAAAAAAGGCATTGAGGCTGGTGTCGGCCACCGCGCGGGCGCTGACCGCGGTGGTCACCACACCGGCGAGCACCTGGCGGGTCGATAGTTCTGAGCGCACGCTGGCTTCATACATATCGGGCGTCATGCCCTGGCTGGCCAAAAGCTGCTTGTAGCGCTCGATGTCCAGGCTGCCATCGCTTTTGCGCAGCATCGCGATTTGCGGGTTGGACTGTAGCTCCTGGGCCAGGCGTTGGTCGCTGGCGCCCAGATTCAGACGTTCGGCGGCAGCGGCCATCACGCGCTCGCGCACCAAACGCTCCAGGGAGGAATACTTGGCTTCAGGGGTGTCCAGCAGCTTGATGTCCAGGCCGGGGACCTGGGCGCGCAAGCGATCGACCTCCTGGCGGTGCACGCCATCCCATTCGGCCTGGGTGATGTCGATTCCGTCGACCTGGGCCACCACCGTATTGCCCTGGTTTTGGCCATAGTCATTGAGGCCGAGCAAGACGAAAGACGGCACGATCAGCAGGAACAGCAAGCCCATGGTGATCTTGGAGTGCTTGCGGATGAAATCAAACATGAACAGTTTCCTGAAGCGCGGATTAAAACGGCGGAGGCCTCGATTGTCGGGCCTGAAGCTGACACAAAAAAGGCGAACCTCCGGTTCGCCTTTTCGCTCAATGTTTGGTGGGTGCTGAGGGGCTCGAACCCCCGACCTACGCCTTGTAAGGGCGCCGCTCTACCAACTGAGCTAAGCACCCCACCTCAACTTGAGGAATTCAGACTATCAGTTCAAGGCGTCCTTCAGTCCTTTGCCAGGACGGAACTTGGGAACCTTGGCGGACTTGATTTTAATCGCTTCGCCGGTGCGGGGGTTGCGACCGGTGCGTCCGGCCCGTTTGGTGACGGCAAAAGTGCCGAAACCCACCAGAGAAACTTCGCCGCCTTTTTTCAAGGTGGTCTTGACGGCCGACAAGGTGGCTTCCAGTGCGCGGGTGGCGGCGGCTTTGGATATGTCGGCGTGTTTGGCGATGTGCTCGATCAGTTCTGTCTTGTTCATAGGTCTCCTCGGAGAAGGCGGTCGTCAGATCGTTGGCGCCCCGTTCGCTGGCATCACTGAAAAGGCGCTGAATAAGAAGGTGTTTTTCGTGCACTGCCCCGAGCTGGCCAGCGCCCGCCTCGCAAGAGGCCGGGCTGCAAGCGCGAATCAGGCTCTAGCGCGCGGACGCGGATTCTAGATCCAATTGCTTGATCCAAGCTTGCGTTGAACTTGCATTTCGCATCACCGAAACCCTGGGCGGGTGGCCGGTCAAGCTCAGAGGGCCTCGACGATCGCCCGACCCAGGTCTTGCGTGCTGGCCGTGCCGCCCAGATCGGGCGTGCGCGGTGCACCACTGGAGGGCGCCAGCACCTTTTCGATGGCCTGCAAGATGGCGTCGTGCGCGGCCTTATGGCCGAGAAACTCCAGCATCATCGCGCCGCACCAGATCTGCCCAATGGGGTTGGCGATGTTGCGGCCTGCAATGTCGGGGGCCGATCCGTGCACCGGCTCAAACAGCGAGGGAAAGCGCCGCTCGGGGTCGAGGTTGGCGCTAGGCGCTATGCCTATGGTGCCAGTGCAGGCCGGGCCCAGATCGCTGAGGATGTCGCCAAACAGGTTGCTGGCCACCACCACATCAAAAAAGTCGGGCCGTTGCACAAAGTGGGCCGTCAAGATGTCGATGTGGAATTTATCCAAGCGCAACTCAGGATAGGACTTGGCCATCTCAGCCACCCGCTCGTCCCAATACGGCATGGTGATCGCGATGCCGTTGGACTTGGTGGCGCTGGTCAGGTGCTTCTTGGGCCGCGACTGCGCCAGTTCAAACGCAAACTTGAGCACCCGATCAGTGCCAGTGCGGGTGAAGACCGACTCCTGCACCACAAATTCACGTTCGGTGCCAGCAAAGGCGCGCCCGCCTATGCTGGAGTATTCGCCCTCGGTGTTTTCCCTGACGATGTAAAAATCAATCTCGCCGGGCTCGCGGCGGCTGCCGTCCTTGCGCACCACCGGCGCAATGATGCCGGGCATAAGCCGTGCTGGCCGCAGGTTGATGTACTGGTCAAACTCGCGCCGAAACAGCAGCAGCGAACCCCAGAGCGAGACATGGTCGGGGATTTTCTCGGGCCAGCCGACCGCGCCAAAGTAGATCGCGTCATGGCCACCGATCTGCTCCTTCCAGTTGTCAGGCAGCATCTGGCCGTGCTTTTCAAAATAGTCCCAGCTTGAAAAGTCAAAGTGGTCGAACTGCAGGTCTATGCTGAATTTACGCGCGGCGGCATCGAGCACCCTGATGCCCTCGGGCATGACTTCTTTGCCTATGCCGTCACCGGCGATCACTGCAATGCGTTTTTTTGCGCTCACAAGAAACTCCTCCAGATAAAAATGAAACCTTAGCTCAAGCCGCAGCCGGCCGGGGTTGGCGTACCACCAGAGCGACGCCGAGGGCGGTCATCGCAGTGCCGAGCAAGGTGGTGGCGGTGATCAACTCATCGAACAGCAGCCAGGCCATCAGCGCGGTGGTCGGCGGCACCAGGTAAAAGAGACTGGTGACCGTGGTGGCAGCCCCGCGCTGTATAAGCAAATAGAGCAGCGAGCTGCCGCCCAAGGTCAGGCCCAGCACCGCCCAGGCCATGGCCCCGATGAAATGTACGTTCCAGACAATCGCCTCGGTCTCCAAAAAGGTCAGCGGCAAAGTCACCATCAGGGCGGCGCCCAGTTGTATGGCATTGGCGGTGCGCACATCAGTGGCGCGCAAATAACGCTTTTGGTAGAGCGTCCCGGCGGTGATGGCCAGCAAGGCAAAGACCGTGGCCGACAGCGTCAGGCCCGAGACCTCAATACCGGCATGGAGCTTGCGCCAGATCACCAGCACCAGGCCCAAAAGGCCCAGCATCAGGCCCAGCCATTGCAGGCGGCTGACCTGGCCGCCGTCCATGCGCGACACCCAAACCGCAGTCAATACCGGTTGCAGCCCGACGATCAAGGCCGCCAGGCCCGAGCCCATGCCGTGCTCGACCGCAAACCACACCCCGCCCAAGTAACCCGCATGCATCAGCACCCCGGTGACAGCCAGATGCCACCACTGCCTGGGCTCGCTGGGCCAGCGCGCCCCCGACAGCACGATCCACAGCAGAAAACAAGCGATAGAAAAAACGTAGCGCCAGGCCAGAAAGCCCAGCGGCGGCGCATGCGGCAGGCCGTACTTGGCCACGATGAAGCCGGTGCTCCAAATCAACACGAACACCAGGGGCATGGCGCGCACCCAGGCCGAATCAGCGGCTTCGACCTTCATCGGGAACGGGCACGTATCTCAGGAATGGCCTTCTTGAGGTAATAGACCATGGACCAGACGGTAAGCACGGCCGATACCCAAATCAGCACCGTGCCCCACCAATGGGTATCAATCAGACCGAGAAAAGGCCCGTTGAAGAGCAAAAAGGCGATGGCCACCATCTGCACGCCGGTCTTGATCTTGCCGATGCGGTGTACCGCCACGCTGCGATTGGCCCCTATGGTGGCCATCCATTCGCGCAGGGCTGAAATCGCGATTTCACGGCCGATGATGATCAGAGCCACGAACACATCGGCGCGCTGCAGATCGACCAGCACCAGCAAGCTGGCGCAGACCAGGAATTTGTCAGCCACCGGATCGAGGAAGGCGCCAAAGGCCGAGGTTTGCCCCAGTTTGCGGGCCAAATAACCGTCGAGCCAGTCGGTCATGGCGAAGGCCACGAACATCACGGTAGCGATCAGATTGCGGCTGGGCTCGGGCAGGTCGAGATAAAACACCCCCACGATTAGAGGAATCGCGACGATGCGCGTCCAGGTCATGATGGTGGGGATGGTAAGGAACATAAGCTAGCGATTTTGGCATGCTGCAGGAGCGAGCGGCCCGGCCGGGCTCAGCTCAGGGTCGCTGCGCCCTCGCCGCGTTGGAGCGATCGATCAGGTGGTGGCAACCTGCAAGGGTTTCTTCTAGGGTCTCGTCGTTGGTCTCGCCGCGTTGGGGCGATCGATCAGGTGGCGGCAACTGTTCATAGGGGGCCATCGCACCGAGGACTCGCCTCCCGTAAGCTCGCAGCAGGCCTGATGGGAGTGTGGGAGCCGCGCCCTCGCGGCGATGCGGTGCTCGATTGAGCGCTGCCGTCCTTGTGCAAGGCCAACGCGCCGGAGCGCCGCTCCCACAAGCTCAAGCCGGCCGGCGTAGAAGCGCCGCCGCGCTCAGTGGTGCAAGATGCGATCGAGAAAGCTGCGGCAGCGCTCGCTGCAGGGGTTGCTAAAGAAGGTCTGGGGCGGCGCCTCCTCGACCACCTTGCCTTGGTCCATGAACACCACCCGGTCGGCCACCCGGCGGGCGAAACCCATTTCATGGGTCACGCACAGCATGGTCATGCCTTCGCGGGCCAGGCCTTCCATGACGCCAAGCACCTCCTGGATCATCTCCGGATCCAAGGCTGAGGTGGGCTCGTCAAACAGCATGATGCGCGGGCGCATGCACAGCGAACGGGCAATCGCCACCCGCTGCTGTTGGCCGCCCGAGAGCTGGCCCGGGAATTTGTCGGCCTGCTCGGCAATGTCCACCCGCTCCAGATACTGCATGGCCAGCTCGCGCGCCTGTTCGCGGGCCAGGCCGCGCACCCGCATCGGGGCGAGCATGAGGTTGTCGACGACCGACAGGTGAGGAAACAGGTTGAACTGCTGGAACACCATGCCGATTTCGCTGCGCGCCTGAGCGTCGCGCGAGGCCTCGGAGCCCACGGCTATTCCATCGATCCAGATCTGTCCTTCGTCATGGGCTTCGAGCTGGCTCAGGCAACGGATCAGGGTGGACTTGCCCGAGCCCGAGGGCCCGCAGATCACGATCTTCTCGCCGCTGGCCACGGACAGGTCGACCCGGTCAAGCGCCTTGAAATCGCCAAAGGACTTGCTCACGGACTGCATTCGGATCAAAAAATCCGCCGGCGCGGCCGAATCACTCATGGAAAACACCTCAATTGGAATGTGTGCGTGCGATTATCATTGAAGACCATGCGACTGACCCATACCCGCTGGCCGCAGGTGCTGCAGTATCTGCAGCGCTGCCGAGGCATCATCATTCCCACAGGCTCGACCGAGCAGCATGGCCCCATAGGTCCGATCGGCACCGACGCCTTGCTGGCGCAGGCCATTGCGCAGGGCGCCGCCGAGCGGGGGGACTGGCTGCTGGCTCCCACCCTGAACCTGGGCCCGGCCCAGTTCAACCTGGGCTTTCCCGGCACGGTGGCCTTGCGGGCCAGCACCTTGATGGCGGTGGTCGGCGATGTGCTCGATTCGCTGGCGGTCCAGGGCTTCGAGCGCTTTTACTTTCTCAACGCGCACGGCGCCAACATTGCGGCGGTCAACGCCGCCTGCCAGGATTTTTATGCCCAATGGAGCTTGGGCCGGCGTAGCACAACAGCACCCCAGTGCCGCCTGCGCTCCTGGTGGGACTACCCCCGTGCCGACCAGATGCGCAAATCGCTCTACGGCAGCTGGGAGGGCATGCATGCCACGCCCAGCGAGCTGGCCATGGCCATGGCCGTGCTCGGGCCCGACTATCCCTATGACGCCCAGGCTCAGGCCCAGATCACAGAGCCACCGCTGGCCCTGCCCGAAGGCTTTGCCCGCCTGCACGGCGGCGACAACCACCTCGACAGCGCCAGCCACAGGGCGCAGTTTCCGGACGGAAGGGTGGGCTCGCATTCGGCCCTGGCCCGCATTGAGGACGGCCAGGCGCTGATGGAGGCGGCGATTGCCGACGCCCAGCAGGACATCGCCGAGTTCTTCGCATGATCATCCTCTACGGCCTGCCCGTTTCAACCTTTACCGCCAAGTTGAGGCTGGCCCTGCATTGGCGGGGTATCGCTTATGAGGAGCGCGAGCCCGACGGTGGCTATCGCTCGCAGGCCTGGCGGCAAAAAGTGCCCATGGGCACGATTCCGGCCATAGAGCACGAGGGCTTTTTTCTCGCGGAATCCGAGGCCATCCTGGAATACCTGGAAGACGCCTTCGGGCAGCGCCGCCTGCTGCCCGAGGATGCGCAGCAGCGCGCGCGGGTGCGCATGCTGGCCCGCCTGCATGACCTGCATGTGGAGCCCCGGGTGCGCGCCCTCTTCCCCTTGATACGCCAGCGCGATCTGCGCCCGCAATTGCCCGCCTTGCTGGCCGCCCTGCAGGACAAACTCGAGCGCCTGGGCGAGGTGGTGCAGCCCGGCCCCTATATGGCAGGGCCTGCGCCTAGCCTGGCCGATTGCGGCTTTGCGGTCAGCCTGCCGCTGGCGCACCGGCTGCTGGAGGTTTTGGGCCACAGCCTGAGCCTGCCGCCGGCCCTGGCACCCTGGACCGAGGCTATGGCCAAAGACGCATCGGCGCAAGCCGCTCTAAGCCCCTGGCGACAAGCCACCGAATCATGGCTACAAATGGCCACCCCATCCTCCTGATTTCAAGCATGACCGACAAGCTCAGCCCTTTGATGCAAGCCGATTGGCACTACGTCAACAAAAGCAGCCTGGAAGAGTTCAGCCGGGCCGACTGGCAAACCCTGCTGTCGCAGCGCCAGGTTTACTACCGCGAGCAGCAGGCCCGGCAGGTGCTGCGCATGCTGGCCGACTCCGAACACGACGCCACCTTTGGCTACCGCGTCAACAACTACCGGCATTGCCTGCAGTCGGCCACCCTGGCCCTGCGCGATGGCCGTGACGAGGAAGACATCGTCGTCAGTTTGCTCCACGATGTGGGCTTCATCGCCTGCCCCGACAGCCATGGCGAGTTCGCCGCTGCCCTGCTCGGCTGCTATGTGTCCGAGCGCAACCACTGGATGCTGCAGCGCCATGCCTTTTTCCAGGATGTGCACTCCCCGCATCACCCGGTGGCCGACCCTAACGAGCGCGAGCGCTGGCGTGGCCATCCCCACTTTGAGTGGGCCGCCACCTTTGTTGAGCGCTACGACCAAGCGGCCATCGACCCCCACTATGAGTGCGCCCCGCTGTCCGAGTTCGAACCCATGGTCATGCGCCTGTTTGCGCGCACGCCCCGGGTGCGTCCGCTGCCCTGAATTTTTTGGAGAAGTCTTAATGTCTGCCTGGATACACATGATCCCGCTGCAAGAGGCCCAAGGCCCGCTGGTGGCCGCCTATGAAAAGGTCAAAACGCCGCACGGCACGGTCGACAACGTGATGAAGGCGCACAGCCTGCGCCCGCACACCATGGAGGGCCATGTCGCGCTCTATCGCAGTGTGCTGCACAGCCCGGACAACACCCTGCCCTTTTGGTTTCTGGAGGTGGTGGCTTCTTATGTGAGCATGCTCAACCGCTGCGACTACAGCCTGAGTCACCACTTTGCCAATGCGCGGCGCCTGATGGCCGACCCGGCCCGCGCCGAAGCGGTGCGCCTGGCCCTGCTCGATCGCGCGCCTGAGCGGGTGTTCACCGGCAAGGAGTTGGAGCTCTTGCGCTATGCCGGCAAGCTCACCACCGATGTGGCGCAGATGGTCAAAAGCGATATTGACGCCTTGCACACGGCTGGCTGCAATGACGGCGAGATCCTGGAGGTCAACCAGGTCTGCGCCTACTTCAACTACTCCAACCGGCTGCTCAACGGCCTGGGGGTGACCACCCAGGGCGACGTGATCGGCTACTACAAGGAGACCCAGGCCTGAGCCCGGGACTGCCGCTTACTCGGCCTTGAGGTCGGCCACCTTGGCTGCACGGGCCATGGCCTCGTTCTCGCGGGCGATGGCCTGGCCATAAACCTGGGCATTGCCGCCCACCGGATCGATCACCGCGGTCTGAAAGTTCTTGATCACCTCTGGGTGCTTGACCACCTCGGCGATCTCCTGGCTGATGCGCGCCATCGCCGCCTGCGGGGTGCCGGCCGCAGCCATCACCCCGATCACCACCGCAAAATCAAAACCGGGCACCGTCTCGGCCACCGTCGGGATATCGGGCGCCTGCGGTGAGCGCAGTGATGCATTGCTGGCCAGCACCTTGACCTGACCGGCCTTGGCAAAGCCCAGCATCGAAGGCAAGGCCGCCACCGAGAAGTCCACCTGTCCGCCCACCAGCGCCGGGGTGGACTGGCCAGAGCCTTTGAAAGGCACATGCCGCACATCAAGGCTCAAGGCCGCCTTGAGCGCCTCCATGGTCAGGTGATGGGTGCTGCCGATGCCAGAAGAGCCGTAGGTGTATTCGCCGGGCTTGCGTTTGACCAGCGACACAAATTCCTGCAGCGTGTTGACGCCATTCTTGGGGTGGGCGACCACGAAAAGCGGCGAGCGCGCGATCAGCGACACCGGCAAAATGTCTGTGCCCACCTTGTAGGGCACGGCCTTGTTGAGCAAGGGCGTTATGGACAGCATGGAGCCATCGGAGACGATGAAGGCATGGCCGTCCTGCGGTGAGCTTTGCAGCAGCGCCTGATACGCCACCACGCCATTGCCACCGGGCTTGTTATCGACCACCACCGACTGACCGAGCCGCTCGGTCAGGCGCTGGGCCACCACCCGGGCGACCGAGTCGGGCAAGCCGCCGGCGGCATAGGGCACGATGAACTTGACCGGCTTGGTCGGATAGCCCTGGGCCATCACCGTCAGAGGTGCAAGCATGAGGGTGGCAATCCAGGATCTGCGTAGCATCATCAGAGGTCTCCTTGTGGCGTCCGCCCAGCGAGCAGCGATGGGGGAACAGTTGCAGGCGCTTGCATAATGTTTAGGCGCCTAATAAAATCATTTTAAAGCTTTCCGGCCGCATCGGCCTCAGGATGCCCTGAATCGCCCCATCTTTCCTCAGCATTTGCACCACCATGACCCAAGACACCCTGCAGGTCACCGAAGCTGCGCCGGCCGCCCGGGGTATTCAAAGCTTTGAGCTGCGCCACCCGCAAGGGCTGCCGCTGCAGCCCTTCAGCGC
>JBILDR010000101.1:0-11649 GCA_044352515.1 Polaromonas sp. | reverse complement strand
TGCGCCCATGGCTTTGTGCGGTACGTGGGTGAGCTTGATGCCGGCCGCATCCATCAGCAATTCCATGGCCAGGTGCTGGGCTGAGCCCGAACCGGTGGATGTGTAGTTGATCGCCCCCGGTTTGGCTTTGACCCCTGCGATCAGCTCTTGCACATTGCTGGCCGCAAAGGAGGGGTGGGCCACCAGCACCAGCGGCACGGTCGAGGTCAGGGTAATGGCGCTGAAGTCCTTGATCGGGTCATAGGGCAGCTTGGCATAGAGCGCCGGGTTGGCCGCCATGATGCCGTCGTTGGGCATGAGCAGGGTATAGCCATCGGGTGCGGCGCGCGCCACCGCCTCGGCGGCGATGATGCCGTTGGCGCCGGTGCGGTTGTCGATTTGTATGGGCTGTCCGATTTGCTCGGACGCTTGCGCCGCCATGGCGCGCGCGATGGTGTCGACCGCGCTGCCGGCGCCGAAGGGCACGATCAGCTTGATCGGACGGTCGGGAAAGCTCTGGGCCAGGCCGGCGCTGTGCAGGCCGGCGATCAGGAGTGTGAGAAGTAAGTGTCGGCGCGAGGTCAAAGGCATGGTCGGATGTCCTGTGTTTGAATGCTGAGGTCAGATCGCGTAAACCACGATGCAAGAATAACTTAGATCCCTTAGTCTTTGCATCTTTGTGACCGAGTTTGAGATGGCCGATCCTATCGACGCCCTGAGCGACTTTGCCTGTCAGACGCAACTGGGCGATGTGCCGGCGCGGGCTATGGACTATTTGCGCCATGCGCTGGCCGATACCCTGGCCGCCTGTGCCATCGGCAACCAGGAAGAGCCCATGCGCCGCCTGCGGGCCTTGCAATGCGAGCAGGTGGCCGCTGGCCGGGCCGCGGTGCTGGGCACCGATGTGGAGCTCAACCCGCTCGATGCTGCCGCCCTCAATGCGGCCGCTGGCTGCTGGCTCGAGCTCGACGAAGGCAATTTGAGCAGCAACGGTCATCCGGGCATACAGGTCATTCCCACGGCGCTGGCGGTGGCCCAGCAGCTGGGCTGCAGCGGCGCGGATTTTCTGCTGGCCTGCGCCCTGGGCTACGAGGTGGTGGCGCGCATAGGCAGCGCCTGCGACATGCGCATGAGCATCCACCCGCACGGCACCTATGGGGTGGTGGGGGCGGCGGTGGCCGCAGCGCGCCTGATGGGGCTGGGCCGCGAGCAGATGCGCGAGGTGATCAACCTGGCCGGCTCCTCGCCGATGGCCGGTAACCGCCAGGGCATGAAGGAGGGCGCGACGCTGCGCAACTGGTATGCGTCGCACAGCGCCACCATGGGCCAGACAGCGGTGCGCCTGGCGCAAAGCGGATTTACAGGCCCGATCGACGGGCTGCAGCCCACCTGCAACGACGTGCTGTTCGACCATTTCCGGCCGGCCGATATGGTGCGCGATCTCGGGCGCAGTTGGCTGCTCGGTGAGGGCTACATCAAGCTCTATGGCTGCGGGCGGCCCATTCATGCGGCCATCGACGCACTGCGCGATGCGCTGGCGCCGCTGGGCGATGCCAGTGCCTGGCCGGCGCCGCAGGAGATCGAGCGCATCGAGCTGCGCGGTTTCAAGTTCTTGGTGTTTCTCAACCGCACCGACATCCGCAATGCCTTTGCCACCCGTTTCTCGACGCCCTTCGCCTTGGCTTCGGTACTGACCCACCGCAGCTACGGCATTGAGTGCTTTACCGAAGCGGCAGCGGCCGACGAGCGCCTACAGGCCCTGATGGCGCGCATCAGCATGGAAGAAGACGCCGCCTTCAGCGCCGAATTTCCGGCCCGCCAGCGCTGCGAGCTGACGCTGGTGATGCGTGGCGGCCAACGCTTGCAGGGGCGCTGCGAGGTGATCCGTGGTGAGCCGGCTAATCCGGCTGATGCGCAGGATTACAAGGACAAGTTCATGGCTTTGGCTGGCCGCGTCTGGCCGGCCTCGCGCTTAGAGCCGCTTTACCAGCAGGCCCGCCATCCCGAGTCATTGACGGATCTGCGGGGGTGGGGTCTGGCCTGAGCAGCCGCGCGGCCTCGCGCCTTCAGGCGCGAAAGCGCCGGCGGGTCAGCGCCAGCGCCAGCCAGAAGGCACCTGCGCCATAAGCGATCAAAACCATCAGGTGCTGCCCGGCTTGGGCGGGCCACTGGCCCAGAAACAGCGGCCTTATCAGCTCAACCGCCGCCGTCAGCGGCAGCCACTGCGCGATAGCCTGCATGAAGCCGGGCAATTGCTCGCGTGGGAAGAACACCCCGCTGAGGAACATGGTGGGCGTCAGAAACAGGGTGAAGTAGTAGGTGAAGAAGTCGTAGCCCTTGGCCAAGGCATTGAAGATCAGCGCGATGCTGGCAAACACCATGCCCACCAGGCCCAGCAGGGGCAGGGCCAAGAGCAGCCAGGGGCTGTGGCTGATGCCCAGTGCCAGCATCACCAGCAAGATGGCGGCGCTGGCCGACAGCGCCTTGAAGGCGGCCCACAGCATTTCGGCCAGCACCACATCGTCGAGCTCAACCGGTGCATTCATGATGCCGTCCCAGGTGCGCTGCACCTGCATGCGTGAGAAGGCCGAGTACAGGGCCTCGAAGCTGGCTGCGTTCATGGCGCTCATGCAGATCGAGCCTGAAGCCAGGAACACGATGTAGGGCAGGGTCGAGCCCTGCACCTGCACCTGCCCGACCAGTGCGCCCAGGCCGTAGCCAAAAGCCACCAGCGTGATCAGCGGCTCGGCGATGTTGCCCACCAGGCTGGGGATCATCAATTTGCGCCAGACCAGCAGGTTGCGGCGAAACACCGGAACCCAGCGCAGGCTCAGTTGCGGCACGCGCCAGGGCGAGCGGCCGGCAGTCTGTGGGCGGCTGCTCATCAGGCGTCCTCCCGGATCTGACGGCCGGTGAGCTTGAGGAAGAGGTCTTCCAGATTCGCCGGCCTGTGCAGGGTGCGCAGATGAGCCTCTCCGGAAAGGGCCTGCAGCAGCGCTTTGGCGTCGTGGGTGTAGAAAAACACGGTCTCTCCGCTGATTTCGGTGCGTGTGGCCAACGCCCGCAGCGGTGATTGGGCCATCTCCAGGGCGCCGCTGCCATAGACCTCGACCACCTCGGGCTCGAGCTCGCGGGCGATCAGATCGCGCGGCGCGCCCTCGCACATCTTGCGGCCGTGGTCGAGCACGATCAGGCGGTCGCACAGGCGTTCGGCCTCGTCCATGAAGTGGGTGGTCAGCAAGATGGACTTGCCCTGCTGCACCAGTTGCTGCAGCCGCTCCCACATCAGGTGCCGCGCTTGCGGGTCCAGCCCGGTGGTCGGCTCGTCGAGCAGCAGCAAGTCGGGGTCGTTGACCAGCGCGCGGGCCAGTGACAAGCGCCGCTTCATGCCGCCAGACAGTTCGCTGATGCGCGCCGGTGCCTTGCTGCCGAGTGCGGCAAATTCCAGCAGGCGCGGAATGCGCTCGCGTATGACCGCATCGGGCAGGCCGAAGTAGCGTCCGAACACCAGCAGGTTCTCGGCGCAGGAAAAGTCGGGGTCCAGGCTGTCGAATTGGCTGACGATGCCCAGCCGCGTCTTGATGGCCCGGCTGTCGCGCGGCATCTGCAAGTCGCCGGTGGCACTGTGAAAGATCACCTGGCCTTCGTCGGGCGTGGCCAGGCCCAGGCACATGCGCACCGTGGTGGTCTTGCCGGCGCCGTTGGGACCGATCACGCCCAGGCATTGCCCGGGTGCGATGTCAAAGGACAGCTGGTCCACCACCGTCTGGTCGCCATAGCGTTTGCTGAGTTGGCGCACCGAAAACAGAGGGTCTTGCATGGCCCCGATTGTGCCCTGCGGGGCGGGCACCTTGCGCGGCCGATAATCGCGGATTTCCTCATCCGCTCCCCTGAAAGCCCCGCATGACCACCCTAGGAACGCCCCTGTCTGCCACCGCCACCAAAGTCATGCTGCTGGGCTCGGGCGAGCTGGGCAAGGAGGTGCTGATCGCCTTGCAGCGCCTGGGGGTGGAAACCATCGCCGTGGACCGTTACGAGAACGCGCCTGGCCAGCAGGTGGCCCACCACGCGCGCACCATCACCATGAGCGATCCGGCGCAGCTCAAGGCCCTGATCGAAGCAGAAAAGCCGCACCTGGTGGTGCCCGAAATCGAAGCCATTGCCACGCCCATGCTTGAAGAGCTGGAGGCCGCAGGCGTGGTGCGTGTGATCCCCACCGCCCGGGCCGCCCGCCTGACCATGGACCGCGAGGGCATACGCCGCCTGGCCGCCGAGACCCTGGGCCTGCCCACCAGCCCCTATGTGTTTTGCGATTCGCTGGCCGAGTTGCAGGCCGCGATCGACGGCAAGATCGGCTACCCCTGCATCGTCAAGCCGGTGATGAGCTCCTCCGGCAAGGGCCAGAGCAAGATCGGCGGCCCGGCCGATGTGAAGGCCGGCTGGGACTACGCCATGGCCGGCGGCCGCGTCAGCCACGGCCGGGTGATCGTCGAAGGCTTCATTGATTTTGATTACGAAATCACCCAACTCACCGTGCGTGCCCTGGGCGCCAGCGGCCAGGTCGAGACGCATTTTTGCGAGCCCATCGGCCATGTGCAGGTCTCGGGCGACTATGTGGAGAGCTGGCAGCCGCATCCCATGCACCCCAAGGCGCTGGAAGAAAGCCGCCGCATCGCCGAGGCGGTGACCGACAACCTGGGCGGTCAAGGCCTGTTTGGGGTGGAGCTGTTCGTCAAGGGCGAGCAGGTCTGGTTCAGCGAGGTCAGCCCGCGTCCGCACGACACCGGCATGGTGACCTTATGTACCCAGTGGCAAAACGAGTTCGAGCTACATGCTCGCGCCATCCTGGGCCTGCCGGTGAGCACCGCGCTTAAGAGCCCAGGGGCCAGCGCGGTGATTTATGGCGGCGTCGATGCCCGCGGTATTGCGTTTGACGATGTGGAAAAAGCCTTGCAGCTGCCGCAGACCGACCTGCGCCTGTTCGGCAAGCCCGAGAGCTTTGAAAAGCGCCGCATGGGCGTGGCCTTGGCCTACGACGCGGATGTGGAGCAGGCGCGGGTGCGGGCCAAGCAGGCAGCGGCTCTGGTGCGCCCGCGTGCCGCCTGAGGCCGGCCTGTCTCAGCGGCTGGCCAGCCGGCGCGAGGCGATTTCGAGCAGGCCGTCGAAGATCAGGTTGTCCACCAGTTCAAAGGGCAGCTGCATGCTGGGGATCATTTTCCAGCCGGCGCCGCCGGTCATGATGCAGGTGGGCATCTGGCCGCAATGGTCCAGCACGTTCTCGACCATGCGCTCAATGGCACCGGCAATGGCAAAAGTTCCGCCGCTGGTCAGCGCATCACTGGTGTTGGTGGGAAATTGCTTGACCTCGCCGGTCGGCACATGCAGACCCGCGGTGCCTGATTCCAGAGCCCTGAGCATGATGCCGTGGCCAGGCAGGATCAGTCCGCCCAGAAAGCGGCCCTTGGCATCGATGGCTTCGACGGTGACGGCCGTTCCCACCATGGCCAGCACGCAGGGGGTGTGTTGGCCGCGTGCGACCAAGCGGTGGTGGGCGCCGATCATGGCCACCCAGCGGTCGGCGCCGAGCCGGGCCGGATGGTCATAGCCATTGCTCAGGCCAGCTTCCTGCGCACTGGGCACCACCCAACTGGGCACGGTATCCCACTGTTCGAGTTGGTCCATCACCCGGCGCTTGATGGGGTCGCCCGCAACGATGCAGCCCAGGATATGGTCGGGCGGACTCAGGCCCTGCCACTCCTCCTCGGCCAGTTTTTCAATGTTCTCCAGGAACACCGCGCCCTGGGCCAGCAGCCGCGCGCCTGCTTGGGGGGCTTGATAGACCGCCCATTTCAATCGGGTATTGCCCACATCGAGGGCGAGAAAAGTCATGGCTAAGGGCGTATGTGTGGTGGTGACGGGGTCCGGCGCAAGGCCGGATTCAGTTTTGCCGCCAGGGCAAACCTCGCAGTCGCCAGCCGCCGATGCGGCCCCGGTGAGCCTGGGCATCGGGGTCGCCCTCGAAGCCCTCAAGAATGTTGTAGGCCTGCAGACCCAGCTCGGTGGCGCGCCGGGCGGCAGCGATGGAGCGTACCCCGCTGCGGCACAGCAGCACCGCCTTCTTGCCGCCGGCTGCGGCCAGGATGCCCGCATCGAACTGAGGATTGGGTTCCATACCCGGCCACTGCTTCCAGGCCATGGCCACGGCACCGGGCACGAATCCCACCCATTCGCGCTCGGCATCGCTGCGCACATCGACCAGCACGGCCTCCCCGGCCTGCACCCAGGCCCAGGCCTGCTCGGGGCTGATGTCGCCGGCATATCCCGCGGCGGCGCTCGCTTGGGGGGAGGGGGGGCTGGGGCTAATGTCCTTCTTCATCACTGTGATTTTGCCTCAGCCCTAAGATCCCGGACGCTTTTGGCTTAGAGGGTATTCGAGCGGGCTCAAGCCGACCGTGAATTTTTTTCAGGCCCCGGTTTGCCGTATACGTAAAATCCCTCTTTACCGGCGGCTTCGCCAGTCGGCACAATTTCCCGTTCCCCAGCGAGTCAAATAGGAGACACTCAATGACCCAGTCCACAACCGGCCGTCGCGGCCTGCTCAAAGGCGCCGCTGTTGCAGCTGGCGCCATGTCGGTGCCCATGATCGCATCGGCGCAGACCACCACCTTCCGCTTCCAGAGCACCTGGCCGGCCAAGGACATCTTCCACGAGTACGCCAACGACTTCGCCAAGAAGGTCAATGACATGGCCGGCGGTCGCCTGAAGATCGAGGTGCTGCCGGCCGGTGCCGTGGTGCCCGCCTTCCAGCTGCTCGACGCTGTTAACAAAGGTACGCTCGATGGCGGCCATGGCGTGGTGGCCTACCACTATGGCAAGAACAACGCCTTGGCCCTGTGGGGCTCCGGCCCGGCCTTCGGCATGGACCCCAATATGGTCTTGGCCTGGCACTACTACGGCGGCGGCAAGGCCCTGCTCGAAGAAATCTACAAGAGCCTGAACATTGATGTGGTGTCCTACCTTTATGGCCCTATGCCTACCCAGCCTCTGGGCTGGTTCAAGAAGCCCATCGCCAATGTGGCCCAGCTCAAAGGCCTGAAGTTCCGTACCGTGGGCCTGGCGGTCGACGTGTTCAAGGAACTGGGCACCGCCGTCAACCCGCTGCCTGGCGGCGAGATCGTGCCTGCCCTCGACCGCGGCCTGCTCGATGCGGCCGAGTTCAACAACGCATCGTCTGACCGTGTGCTCGGCTTTCCTGACGTGGTCAAGAACTGCATGCTGCAAAGCTTCCACCAGTCGGGCGAGCAGTTTGAGATCTTGTTTAACAAGACCAAGTACGATGCCCTGCCGGCAGAACTCAAGTCCGTCATTGACTACTCGGTGCAGGCGTCGAGCTCTGATATGAGCTGGAAGGCCATTGACCGCAATTCCAAGGACTATATTGAGCTCAAGACCAAGGACAAGGTCAACTTCTTCAAGACCCCGGACAGCATCTTGAAAGCCCAGCTCGAGGCTTGGGACAAGGTCACTGCTGCCAAGTCGGCCGAGAACGCCATGTTCAAGAAAATCATGGAGTCGCAGAAAACTTTTGCTCAGCGCGCTGGCGCCTGGCAAAACGATTACACGGTCGATTTCAAAATGGCTTGGAACCGCTATTTCCGTCAGCCCGCTAAGAAGGCTTGATTTCAAGTTGCGTCAGTCTCGGGCCGCTGGTTTTGATACCGGCGGCCTTTTTTCATGTAGGGGGGCTTCGATCCCCCTGGGGTGAGTGAATGAAGAATGTGCTGTTAATGGTCGATCGCGCGTCCACCTGGCTGGGTCAGACCTTTGCCTGGCTGATCGTGGCGCTCACCGCTCTGATCGCCTGGGAGGTGTTTTCCAGGTATGTGCTGAATAACCCCCATGACTGGGCACTGGACGCCCAGATCATGATGTACGGCACCTTGTTCATGCTGGCCGGGGCCTACACCCTGGCCAAGAACGGCCATGTGCGCGGTGACGTACTTTATGGCTTTTTCGAACCGCGCACCCAGGCCTGGATCGACCTCATCCTGTACGGGCTGTTTTTCCTGCCCGGCATCGTGGCCTTAACCTGGGCGGGCTGGACTTTTGCGCAGGAGTCGCTGGCGATCCGCGAGAGCACCTTCTCGGCCACGCCGCTGCCGCTGTATCCCTTCAAGTTCATGATCCCGGTGGCTGGGCTGATGCTGCTGCTGCAGGGCCTGGTGGAGATCGTGCGCTGCACCCAGTGCATCCGTGATGGCCAGTGGCCCTCGCGCGAGCAGGACGTGGAAGAGGTTGATGTCGACAAGCTCAAGCAGATGGTGAACGCCGAAGACGTGAACACCGCCGCTCCCCAGGGGGGTGCGCGATGATCAAGATACGCAAGGAATTGTGGTTTGGTTTCATCCTCATGGCGCTCATCATCGCCGGCACGGCGGTGATGCTGCTGTCGACCGACAAGGTGGAGACCGGCCACCTGGGCTTGATGATGCTGGCCCTGGTGGTGGTGGCCATCATGCTGGGCTTTCCCACCGCTTTCACGCTCATGGGCATGGGCATGATCTTCACCTGGCTGGCCTATGAACGGGACACCAGCAAGACGCTCACGCTGATGGTGCAGTCGGCCTTCAAGGTGATGGGCAACGACGTGCTCATTTCCATTCCCTTGTTCGTCTTCATGGGCTATTTGGTCGAGCGGGCCAACCTGATCGACAAGCTCTTCAAGAGCCTGCACCTGGCCCTGGCGCGGGTGCCGGGGTCGCTGGCCGTTGCCACGCTGTTTACCTGTGCGGTGTTCGCCACCGCCACTGGCATTGTCGGCGCGGTGGTCACGCTCATGGGTCTGTTGGCGCTGCCGCAGATGCTCAAGGGAGGTTACGACATCCGGGTCTCGGCCGGAGCGATTACTGCCGGCGGCTGCCTGGGCATTTTGATCCCTCCTTCGGTCATGCTCATCGTTTACGGGGCGACAGCCGGCGTGTCGGTGGTGCAGCTGTATGCCGGCGCCTTTTTCCCGGGCCTGATGCTGGCGGGTCTGTACGTGCTGTATGTGATCATCCTGGCCAAGCTCAAGCCCAAGTTGATGCCGCCCTTGTCGGCCGAGCAGCGCTTCGTGCCGCTGCCGCCGGTGCTCGACAGGATCTCCACCCAGGTCTCGCGCCTGGCGCTGCCCGGTCTGCTGCGCGGCGGCTCTCTGGCGCCTGCCGAGGGCAGCTACCTGCGCAAGCAACTGTCGGTGGCCTTGCTGCCCCTGCTGGTTTTTCTGTTGGTGGCAGGCCTGTCCTGGCACCTGAACACCCGTCCCAGCGCCGATCTGCCCCCGGTGGCGGCGCAGGGCTCGGGCGAGGTGGCTGAGCCTGCGGGCTCCGAGCCGTCCCAGGAGCGCTCCAATGAAGGCGGGCTGCGCGAGCCCGGCGCGGCCGCAGGCGTGCAGGAGCCGCCTGCTGCATCCGGTGGCGTGCAGGAGCCTCCAGGCGCTTCGGGCGGTGTGCAAGAGCCGCTCGGCGCATCGGCCGGTGTTCAGGAGCCCCCTGGTGCCTCCGGTGGTGGTGTGCAGGAACCCCCGGGTGCGCGTGAACCGGTGGCGGCCGGTGGCGTGCAAGCGCCGCCGGGTGCCGACGAGGGTGCCAAGGAGCCAGCCGGCTCCGGTGTGCAAGAGCCCGGCGCTGTCACTGCGGCCGCCACGGCCGCTGCCCCGCTCGAGCGCAGCGCAGCCACTCAGGGCTACTGGATCGGCCTGGGCGTGGGCGTGCTGGCCCTGCTGGGTTTTTACGCGCTGCTGACCTTCCAGCGCCTGGAAATCTTCAAGATGCTGCTGTCGAGCTTCTTCCCGCTGGTGGTGCTGATCCTGGGCGTGCTGGGCTCTATCGTCATGGGCCTGGCCACGCCCACCGAGGCCGCTGCCGTGGGCGCTTTTGGCGGCTACCTGCTGGCGGCGGTGTACTCGGTGGTCAACAAGCACAAGACCTCCCGCGGGCGCATCTTCGGCACCTGGCTTGTGCTGTGGGCGCCGGCCTTGGTGTCGGTAGGCTGGTTCATCCTGGAGCGCGAGGGCATGTTGGCTGCCGAGGTGCCCAAGTCATTGGGCGCTGCAGGTGCCCTGGGTGTGCTGGCCTGGGCGCTGCTGGCCTACCGCCAGGCCCGCCTGCAAAGTGAGGTCAAGGAGTCGGTGCTGCTGACCGCCAAGACCAGTGCCATGGTCTGCTGGCTGTTCGTGGGCAGCGCCATCTTCTCGGCGGCCTTTGCCTTGCTGGGCGGCCAGGAACTGGTCGAGCGCTGGGTCATGTCCATGAACCTGACCAAGACCGAGTTCCTGATCCTGTCGCAGGTGATCATCTTCATCCTGGGCTGGCCGCTGGAGTGGACCGAGATCATCGTGATCTTCATGCCCATCTTCATCCCGCTGCTGGACAACTTCGGGGTCGACCCGCTGTTTTTCGGCCTGCTGGTGGCGCTGAACCTGCAGACCGCCTTCCTGAGTCCGCCGGTGGCCATGGCCGCGTTCTATCTCAAGGGCGTGAGTCCGCCGCATGTGACGCTCAACCAGATCTTTGCCGGCATGATTCCCTTCATGGGCATACAGGTGATCGCCATCGTGCTGCTGTACAACTTCCCGGCCATCGGCATGTGGCTGCCGCAGGTTCTTTACGGACGTTAATTGGCAGTGCGTCTTTTGTCCTGACTCAAGCGCCCCGAAAGGGGCGCTTTGTCTTTGAGGCGACGCTCGGAACGGCGCGCTAGCTTGGCTTGGGTTATATTGACGTTGACGTAAACGTCAATTCAGGTTCCTGGGTTCCAATGCCCAAGTTCCTGCCCGAGCCAGTGCTGCAGCGCCACGGCCCGAATGCGAATCCAGCGCTGCGGAGATCACCCATGACCGACCTGTCTGCCGAATTCAAGGCCTTGGCCAACTATCGCCCGACGCACAAAGTGCGTTTTGTTACCGCCGCCAGTCTGTTTGACGGGCACGATGCGGCCATCAACATCATGCGCCGCATTTTGCAGGGCATGGGCGCCGAGGTGATCCATCTGGGCCACAACCGCTCGGTCGACGAGGTGGTGACGGCCGCCTTGCAGGAAGATGCCCAGGGCATTGCGATCAGCTCCTACCAGGGGGGCCATGTCGAGTATTTCAAGTACATGGTCGACCTGCTGCGCCAGCGCGGCGGCGAGCATATCCAGGTGTTTGGCGGTGGCGGCGGCGTGATCGTTGCCCCCGAAATCCGCGAGCTGCAGGACTACGGCGTGACCCGCATCTACAGCCCGGAAGACGGCCAGCGCATGGGCTTGCAGGGCATGATCGGCGAGATGGTCATGCGCTGCGACAAAGACCTGAGCGCCTACGCACCGGCCTCGCTGGAGGCGGTCCAGGGCCATGGCGAGATGAACTGGCGGGCGCTGGCCCAGTTCATCACCGCGCTGGAAAACCGCCAGGTTTCTTCCGAAGGAAAAAACGGCATGGGGGGCGACAGCCCTGCCCGCGCAGCGGGCGTCGACGAAAAACTGCTGGCCGCGGTGCGCAAGACCGCCTCTAGCGCCAAGGTGCCGGTGCTGGGCATCACCGGTACCGGCGGCGCTGGCAAGTCCAGCCTGACCGATGAGCTGATCCGCCGCCTGCGTCTGGACCAGGACGACCGTCTGCGGGTGGCGGTGATCTCTATCGACCCCTCG
>JBILDR010000100.1:0-11721 GCA_044352515.1 Polaromonas sp. | reverse complement strand
GGCGTATGCCCGCCACCACCGCCGCGCAGGCGCCGGTGCCGCAAGCCAGGGTTTCGCCAGCGCCGCGCTCATAGACGCGCAGGCGCAATTGGCTGCGCGAGACCAGCTGGGCAAAACCGGCGTTGACGCGCTGCGCAAAACGCGGATGGCCCTCGATCAGCGGGCCCCACTGCGCCACCGGCGCGCTGTCGACCTCATCGACCCACAGCACCGCATGCGGGTTGCCCATGGACAGCACTGAGACATTGACCGTCCCCGCCTCCCCGAGGTTCAGGGGCCAGCTGTCCCAGCCAGCCACCGACTGCGGCAGCAGACCCGAAGCATCAAAAGGCACCTGGTCGAGCGCAAATGCGGGTGCGCCCATGTCGACCCTCACCCGCCCATCACTTTGCAATTGGAGTTCGAGCACCCGGTTGAGCGTCTGCACCCGGATGCTGTCGCGCTCGCTCAGCCCGTGGTCGCGCACATAACGCACAAAGCAGCGCGCGCCGTTGCCGCAGTGCTCGACCTCGCCGCCGTCGGCGTTGTGGATGACATAGGAAAAATCGACATCGCTGCGCCCCTCAGGCGCGCTGCGCACACTCAGGATCTGGTCCGCCCCCACGCCAAAGTGGCGGTCGGCCAGGAAGCGGTATTGCGCAGCACTGAGCTGCAGCGGACCTTGGGTCTCGTCGAGCACCACAAAATCATTGCCCGCGCCCTGCATCTTGGTGAATCGAATCAGCATGGGCGCATTATCGGCTCGGCGACTGTAGGCGGCGCGCATCCGCAAGTCCCTGGCTTACCATTGGGCTTGGCGCCCAACCGTCGGCGCTGCCTCTGCCCATCAGCACCATGCCCCGCCCGTCCCAACTGCTCTACCCCCAACGCGAACCGGCCCCGCTCAAACAGGCCGCCACCGTCTTGCTGCTGCGCGATAGCCCCGAAGGGCTGCAGGTGCTGATGACCCGCCGCTCCGACAAGGCCAGCTTTGCGCCCGGCGCCTTTGTGTTCCCGGGCGGCGGCATCGACGCGCAGGACGCAGCGGCCGATAGCCATGCCCAATGCCTGCGCCGGCCCGAGCAGGACGCCAGCGCCCTCACCCAGGCGCTGGCGGCCATCCGCGAAAGTTTTGAAGAACTTGGCATCTTGCTGGCCAGGCGCGCGGACGGCAGCCACGCCAATGCCAGCGATGTGCAGGCGCTGGACCGCCACCAAAGCCTGCTGGCGCAATGCCAGGCCCGTGGCTTGAAACTGGCGGCCGAGGAGGTCTATGTGCTGGCCCACTGGATGACCGACCGCGACATGCCCAAGCGCTTTGACGTGCCCTTTCTGGTGGCGCGCATGCCGGCCGGGCAGGAGCCGGTGGCCGACGAGAACGAGCAGTTCGAGCCAGTCTGGGTGAGTCCGGCAGATGCGCTGGCCCGCCACGAGGCGGGCAACATGTACATGATCTTCCCGACCATCCGCACGCTGCGGCGCTTGCAGGCCTATGCCAGCGTCGACGCAGTGCTGCAGGCCTGCGGCAGCGGCCCGCTGTGGACCTCCTGCCCGCGCGCGGGTTTGCTTCAAGGCCGCGAAGCGCGCTATATGGAGCATGAGTCGCCCTACGGCGAGCTGCACATGACCTGCCCGGACGGACAGATGGTGCATGCGCTGGACTGGCAAACCGAGCGGCCGGTGGCCCTGCTCAAGAACGTGCTGCGCCTGACCGCGCCCAACCCCGGGGTAATGACCGGCCCAGGCACCAACAGCTATTTGGTGGGCGATGCCAGCACCGGCTATATCTGCATAGACCCCGGCCCCGCCGACGAGCAGCATCTGCAAAAGCTGTGGCAAGCGGCCGGCGGCAAGATCAGCGCGATCATCTGCACCCATTCACACGCCGACCATTCGCCCGGCGCCAAACCGTTGCAGGCCCTGTGCGAGAGCCGCCCGCCCATCCTGGGCCTGCCCTCGGCGCCGACGGCGCGTGCCAACAGCACCTTCACCCCGGACCGGGCGCTGGCCCACGGGGAACAGCTGGTGCTCGGTGAGGGTGAGAACAGGCATACCCTCAAGGCCCTGCACACCCCGGGCCATGCGGCCAACCATGTCTGCTTTGTGCTGGAGGAAGACGGTCTGCTCTTTAGCGGCGACCACATCCTCAATGGCAGCACCACCGTGGTCGATCCGCCCGACGGCAATATGAACGACTACCTGGATTCGCTGGACCTGCTGGCCCAGGGCTGTAGCGAGCACGCCATCGGCTTCATCGCGCCGGCCCACGGCTATGTGCTGGGCGATGCGCCCGGCGCCATTGCACGCCTCAAAGCCCACCGCCTGCAGCGCGAGGCCAAGGTCCTCAAGGTGATGCAGGCCCAGCCCGACGGCAGCATGGACGACTGGGTCAAGCTGGCCTACGACGATGTCGATCCGCGCATCTGGCCGGTGGCCAAGCGTTCCCTGCTGGCCCATGTGGAGCGCATTCAGAGCCTGGGCGGCTTTAACCTCTGAGCGCGGGCATCAGGGCAGCAGCCGCATGAGGTGGCGGGGCTGGGCGCCGTGCACCGACTGCAGCGCCACGGCGCCGTCCAGGGTGAGCAGGCAAGCCTGGTGATGCACCGCCAGGGCCAGCAGGTAGGCGTCGGTCAGCTGGCGGGGCCCCAGCAGATGTTTGGGATTGAGGACATCGCCCTGCACCAGGCTCAGCCCGTCGGGCCAGAAATGGTGCTGCGCGCTGGCGCACAAGGCCTGTAACTGCGCCAGCACCTGCGCCACCGGCCGCGCGCCCGGATAAGCCGGCGTACTCATGATGCGCAGGGCCCCGTTTTGCGTGAGCGGGCAACTGGCCCATCCCTCAGCCGCGTGGGCGAGGAACCAATGCGCAGCAATGTCATGATGCTCATGGCGGCCATCGCACAGAGCGATCAGCACGTTCACGTCCAGCAGGTAGACGCGTGGGGCAGTTGCCGGGCTCAGGCGGTAGGCCGGCGAGGCTTCACGGACCTGCCGCGCCGCGCGCTGGGGTTTCACACACCCTCAGCTTCACGCAGGGCCTCGATCTGCGCCTGCGTCACTACTGGCACATTTGGCGCACGGTAGGGCACCAGACCCAGGGCCGCCAGCTGCTCATCGAGCGCGCCAGCCGCCAGCCCCGCAGCCTGGCCATCGGCTGGAACATGCAAGCCGCGCCTGGCCACCTCAGACAGGACCTCTCCCGCGCTGCGCCCCTGGCGAAGCGCCAGACTCTTAACGGCGTAAAGCACATCGTCGTCGATGCTCAAGGTGGTGCGCATGCGGAGACCCTCCAGTCGTTGATGCGTGATGCGTGATGCAATGTTAGTTATAAATATTTCTCGCGTCAAGCCAATGGCTGGGCTGATCCATGGTCGTGATTGGGGCGACTTGGCCTGCGCAGAGGCTGGCGGCCCGATGGGTCGGCGAATAAAGTGTGAAGCGCGCCGATAGGCCGGATTCTGTGCACCGCCTCTCTTGCGAGAGGCGGCGTGACCGCCATTCATCTGGGCCGGGGGTCGCCCACCCGGCTCGGTGCCACCTACCCGCCAGCTCCGCGGAACCACGTCAACGCTGGCCTACTTGGTGTTGCTGCGCGTAGAGATTGCCCGTTTCACCCGGACTGAACCGGCTCGTCTCTGTTGCTCTGATCCTCACCTCACGGTGGAGAGGTGTTACCTCCTACGCCGTCCTGTGCAGTCCGGACCTTCCTCCAGTGCCTGGTTTCCCAGCTTGCACCAGCGGCGGTCTGGCGCGCTTCACAACACTGATTATCCGGCCTGGCCCGGGGCGGGCCGTGCCAATCGGCGACACAGGGGGTAGGCGCAGACGCTGTGGGAGCACCGCCCTCGGTGCGATGCGGCTCTTGATCAAGCGCCAATCGCCGCGAGGGCGCGGCTCCTACAAAGAAACCGGGGCGAAGCGACGCACCGGCCGGGGGTTAACGCTGCAAAGGCTGCAGGCTGCGGCCAAACCCGGGCGGCTGAATTTTCTCAACAGAGGGCGCGGCGTTCGTACCACCGGAGGGCGTGCGGGTGGGCGCTGCGAAGCGAGGTCAAGGAGGAGCCGAGGCGCTAGCCGAGGCGGGGGACACGAGCGGCGCAGTGCACATCCGTGCGCCCTTCTCGAAAGCGCCCTGAAAAATGAGGCGCCCGATCAACATTGCTGCGCCCGATCAAGCGCCGCATCGCGCCGAGGGCGGCGCTCCCACTCAATGCCACACCCACACCCACACCCACACCCACACCCACACCCACACCGGCCCCGGCCCCGGCCCCGCAAACACCGACCCCTACAATGCGCGCTTGATCCGGAAAACAGATCCCCCCATATGCTGCGCCTGACCGAGCTCAAGCTGCCGCTGGACCATGCCCCCGAGGCGCTGCCAGCACTGATCGCCCAGACCCTGGGCGTGAGCGTGACTG
The DNA here is from genome assembly GCA_044352515.1 of Polaromonas sp. Classification (GTDB taxonomy): domain Bacteria; phylum Pseudomonadota; class Gammaproteobacteria; order Burkholderiales; family Burkholderiaceae_C; genus Polaromonas. The sequence continues at coordinate 7,321 of JBILDR010000100.1, read as the reverse complement.
CGCTCGAGCAGGTGCACATCTACAAGCGCAGCCACGATGCGCGCAAGCAGCAATTGCTGTTGGTCTACATCGCCCATGTGCAATTGGCGTCTGGGCTGGAGCAGCAGTTGCTCGCGCAATTTCAATCGCACCCACACATCGGCCCGGCGCCCAATCTGGACTACCGCCCCCCGGTGCAGGCCAGCGCCGGCTGGAAGCATCGGCCGGTGGTGGTCGGCTTTGGGCCTTGCGGGCTGTTTGCCGCGCTGCTGCTGGCGCAGATGGGCTTTGCGCCCATCGTGATCGAGCGCGGCAAGAAAGTGCGCGAGCGCACCAAAGACACCTGGGGCTTGTGGCGCAAGCGCGAGTTACAGCCTGAATCGAATGTGCAGTTTGGCGAAGGCGGGGCCGGCACTTTCTCCGACGGCAAGCTCTACAGCCAGATCAAGGACCCGCGCCACCTGGGCCGCAAGGTCATGAAGGAATTCGTCAAGGCAGGCGCGCCCGAAGAGATCTTGGTGGTCAGCCATCCGCACATCGGCACCTTCAAGCTGGTCAAGGTGGTGGAGAACATGCGCGAGCAGATCATCGCCCTCGGCGGTGAGATCCGGTTTCAGGAGCGGGTGTGCGACCTGCAAATTGAAGACGGGACGCAGGGGCGTCAACTGCGCGGCTTGGTCGTCGAAAGGCTCACGGACGGCAGCCGCTACGAGCTTGAGGCCGATCATGTGGTGATGGCCCTGGGCCACAGCTCGCGCGACACCTTCGAGATGCTGCATGCGCGCGGCGTACACATGCAGGCCAAGCCGTTTTCGGTGGGCTTTCGCATCGAGCATCCACAGGGCATGATCGACCGCGCGCGCTTAGGCCGCCACGCCGGCCACCCCCTGCTGGGCGCAGCCGATTACAAGCTGGTCCACCATGCCAAAAACGGCCGCTCGGTCTACAGCTTTTGCATGTGCCCAGGCGGTACGGTGGTGGCCGCGACCAGCGAGGTCGGCCGGGTGGTCACCAATGGCATGAGCCAATATTCGCGCAACGAGCGCAATGCCAACGCCGGCATTGTGGTGGGTATATCGCCGGCCGACTTTCTGCTGCCAGGCGAAAAGCCCGGGCCGGGCGGGCAGGTGCATCCGCTGGCGGGCGTGGCGTTTCAGCGCCGGCTTGAATCGCATGCCTTCGAGCTTGGCGGCTCGAGCTACGAGGCACCGGGGCAATTGGTGGGCGACTTCATCGCCGGCCAAGCCTCAAGCGTGTTGGGCGAGGTAGAACCGTCCTACAAGCCGGGCGTGCACCTGACCGATCTGGCCAGCGCCCTGCCCGGCTATGCCATCGAGGCGATCCGCGAGGCCATCCCGGCCTTTGGCCGCAAGATCAAGGGCTTTGACCGTCCCGATGCGGTCTTTACCGGGGTGGAGACCCGCACCTCGTCGCCGGTGCGCATAGGCCGTGGCGAGGACTACCAGAGTCTTAAGCTGCGGGGCCTGTACCCGGCCGGCGAAGGCGCAAGTTACGCCGGCGGCATTTTGTCGGCCGGTGTCGACGGCATTGAAGTGGCCGAGGCGCTGGCGCGCTCACTGATGGAGCGGCACGGCCCGGCCTGAACAAGCCTAGAGCCACGCACCCGATTGTTAGACTAGAACGCTGACGCCCGAGCACAGGCGCCAGCATCAGGAGGCCTTTCATGAGCGAAGACACGGCCCGCCCCACCGGCGGCGCTTGGACACGCAGCGATTTTTCGCGCGTGCCTTATGACATCTTCACCGACGCGCAGATCTACCAGCGGGAAAACGAAAAGATCTTCCGTGGCCCGGTCTGGAACTACCTGTGCCACGAGTCGGAGCTGCCGACGGCGGGCGATTTTGTCAGCACCTGGGTGGGCGAGACGCGGGTGGTGGTCACCCATGCCAGCGACGGGCAGTTTCACGCCTTTGAAAACTCCTGTGCCCACCGCGGCGCGCAAATCGTCACCGCGGTGCGCGGCCATGCGCAGCGCTTTTCCTGCCCCTATCACCTGTGGACCTACACGCTCAGCGGCGAACTCACTGGCGTGCCCATGGCCGGCGGTGTGCAGGGCAAAGGCGGCATGCCGCCGTGCTTTGACAAGAAGAACCACGGCCTCAAAACGCTGCGCGTGACGAGCTTTGGCGGGCTGATTTTCGGCTCCTTCAGCGAGCAGGCGCCCCCCATTCGTGACTACCTGGGACCGCATGCGGTGGCGCAGATTGAGCGCCTGCTGGTGCAGCGCAAACCCAAGGTGCTGGGCTATCTGCGCCAGCGCATTCCGGGCAACTGGAAGCTCTACAACGAGAACGTGCGCGACCCCTACCATGGCTCGCTCCTGCACCAATTTCAGGTGTCCTTTCGCTTGCAGCAGCCGACCATGAAGGGCGGCATCAAGCTCGATGCGCAGCGCAAGAACACCTGGAACCATTCCATCGTCAGCGCCTCGGACCAGGACAACCAGGCCGTGGTGGCCAAGGCCTATGAGGGCACCGGCAAGTTCAACCCCGATATGCAGATGGCCGACCCGGCCCTGACCCAGGTGCCGCTGGACCTGGGCGATGGCTACAAGACCACCATCTTGTCGATCTTTCCGTCGCTCATCGTGGCCCAGGTCGACAACACCTATGCCATCCGGCACCTGCGGCCCAAGGGCCCCGATCTGGTGGAGCTGCACCTGACCTACCTGGGCTTCGAATCGGACACGCCGCAGATGACGCAGGACAAAATGCTCACCGCCAACTTCATCGGTCCGGCCGGCTATATCTCGCTGGAAGACGGCGAAGCGCTGCGCCTGGTGCAGCAGGGCATACGCCATCGGCAACCCGGCGGCAGCGAGGTGCTGGAGATGGGCGGCATAGGCGCTATCGCCGATACCGACTACCTCTCCCAGGAAATCTCCATCCGCGGCTTCTGGTCCTACTACCACCAGATCATGGAACTACCGATGCAAGGAAACGGGGAGTCAGCATGAACACGCCGATCTCCGCCGATCTGCAGCGCTGGTGGCAGGTCAGCCAATTCCTTTATCGCTATGCAGAGCTGCTCGACGGCGAGCAGTTTGCCGATTGGGTGGCGCTGTTCGACACGCAGCAATGCCGCTATGAGGTGCTGTCCCGCGAGAACCGTGACCTGGGCCTGCCCCTGCCCATCATGGGATGCTTTAGCCACGGCATGGTGCGGGACCGGGTGGCCATGCTGGCCAAGGGCGTGCTGACCTACCGCCGCGACAAACTGCTGCGCCAGGTCAGCAATGTGCAGTTGCAAGCGCAGACGGATAGCAGCTTGCACGCCAGCGCCAAGCTGGTGGTCTACCAGTCCAACGAAGAAGGCGTCTCCAGCCTCTACATGGTCGCCCGCTACGAGTGCGAGCTGATCGAACAGGGCTCAGAGCTCAAGCTGCGCCAAATGGCGGTGGTGGTCGACTCCTTTGGCATCGACACCATGCTGGCGGTGCCGCTGTAGGCGCGGCCGGGCCCTTATTCCATCTCGATCTTGCGGTCGGCGACGATGCGCTTGAGCGCCTGGATATCGCGCTCGACCCGGCCCTTGAATTCGGCCGGTGTGCTGGCCTGGGGGTTGCCACCCCAGTCGATCAGGCGCTGGCGCACCTCGGGCGAGTCGATCACCGCCTTGATCTCGCGCTGCAGCCGAGCCGCAATCGCCGGCGGCAGACCCGCAGGTGCGGCAATGCCCAGCCAGGAGTCAAACACCAGGCGGGGGTAGGTTTCCGCGACATTGGGCAGGCCAAAGATATTGGTCTCGCCCTTGGCACCCGTCACCGCCAAGCCGCGCACCCGCTTGTCCTTGAGCATGGGGGCGGTGCTGGTCATGGTGTCGATCACCACATCGACCCGACCAGCCAGCAACTCGGTCAGCGGCGCAGTGCCGCCGCGAAAGGGCACATGGGTGGCGCTGCCGCCGCTTTCGGCCATCAGCCATTCGCCCACCAGATGCATCGCGGTGCCCACCCCCACCGAGGTGTAGGTGTACTTGCCCGGCTCGGCCTTGATGCGCTGGGCAAAGTCAGGAAAAGAGCGAATCGGCGAATCGGGCTTGACCACCATGGACAGCGGATAGGTGGTCAGCGTGGAGATCCAGGAAAAGTCATTGACTGGCTCAAACGGCAGAACCTTTTTCATCGCCGCACTGCTGGCGTGGCCGCTGGGCAACAAGATCAGCGTGTAGCCATCGGCCGGCGCCTTGGTGGCCATCTCAGCCGCAATATTGCCGCCGGCGCCCGGCTTGTTGTCCACCGTCACCGGTTGCCCCAAACGCTCACCCAGGGGCTTGGCCACCAGGCGGGCCACCATGTCGCTGCCGCCACCGGGCGGAAAGCCCAGCAGCAAGCGGATCGGCTTATTGGGGTAAGCGTCTTGCGCGTGGGCGGGCAAGACCCAACAGGCCATCAAGGCCAGCGACGCGACCAGCGCGGTACGAGAGGTCCAGGGCATGCAAACTCCTTCTATGGCGGGCATCGGCGCTCGAGCGGCCGACGCCTCGCGGGTCAGATTGTTGCCCAGCCGCGCAGACTCGAACCCCGCGATTACCCCAAGCGCCAAAAACAAAACGGCCGCCCAAGGGCGGCCGTTTTGAAGCAGGACAGTGAATCAGCCGATCAGCCCTGCGCGTTTTGCAGCGCGGCGATGCGCTCTTCAATCGGCGGGTGGGTGCTGAACAGCTGGCCGATGCCGCCGGCAATCCCCATGGCCGCCACCGACTTGGGCAACTCGCCGGGCACCATGCCACCAAGACGGGCCAGGGCGTTGATCATGGGCTGCTTGCGCCCGATCAGGCCGGCCGCGCCCGCGTCGGCACGGAACTCGCGCTGGCGGGAGAACCAGGCCACGATGATGGCCGCCAGAAAGCCCAGGATGATGTCGAGCACGATGGTGGTGACGTAATAGCCGATGCCGGGACCAGAGTTTTCCTGGTCGCCCTTGCGCAGGAAGCTGTCGACCGCATAGCCGACGATGCGGCTGAGGAAAACCACAAAGGTGTTCATCACGCCCTGAATCAGGGCCATGGTGACCATGTCGCCATTGGCGATGTGCGCAACCTCATGGCCGAGCACCGCCTCGACCTCATCGCGCGTCATGCCCTGCAGCAGGCCGGTAGAGACTGCGACCAGCGCGCTGTTCTTAAAGGCGCCGGTGGCAAAGGCATTGGGCTCGCCATCGAAGATGCCAACCTCAGGCATGCCGATGCCGGCCTTGTCAGCCAGGCGGCGCACGGTGTCGACAATCCAGGCCTCATCCGCATTGGCGGGCTGCTCGATCACCCGCACGCCCGAGCTCCACTTGGCCACAGGTTTGCTAATCAGCAGCGAAATGAACGCACCGCCAAAACCCATGATCAGGGCAAAGCCGAGCAAGGCGCCCAGGTTCAGCCCGTTGGAGGTGAGGAAACGATTGACGCCGAGCAGGCTCGCGACCACGCCGAGCACCAGCACGACAGCCAGATTGGTCAGCACAAACAGCAGGATTCTCTTCATAAGATCTTCAACTCCGACGCCGCCGCAGCGGCAAGAATGACGATGAATCAGCGACCCACCGGCCCGCCAAGGCGAGCCGTTGCATCCTCATCTGGGGACGTTTTTATGGTTATCAAGTTGTCCCGCGCTGGCGCCCCGCAGCGGCGGGACGGAAGACGAAGGCGTCATCATAGAAAGAAATGTTCTCATTGGGCAAATACCAGCCCGGAACCCCCAAAATGGGCAGCGGCCAGTAGGGTTTTTCAGCCAGTTCGGTGGCCTGCAGGCCGCCGGCCAGGGCGGCGTCCAAATCAGCCTCGGCCAGGTCTATGGATGGCAGGTAGACATGGGCGGTCATGGCCTTGCGCGGCTGCTGCAGCTTTTCCTGCAAGGCGTGGCCAAAGACCAGCAGCCGGGCCTGGGACCACAGGGGCCGCAGTTCCAGAAAGAGCCGCTGCCAGGCGCGCTGGCGCAGTGCCGCGCGCAATGCCTCTGGGGCCAGCAAGACAGCGCCGTTCTCGTCGAACAGGGTCAGCGCGTCGCGCAAGGGGCCGCGCTGCTGCGCCACACCGTCGCTGGCGATCTGCGCCGCCTGCAACTGATTCAGGCGCGCCTTGGTGCGCGGATAGGCCAGCCAGGTCAGGCCGTTGAACAGATCGTGCAGATTGTCCCGACTGGGGCAGGCGCCTTGCTCGTAGATGAAGCTCTCGTAAACGCAGTGGACAGGCAGGTCCTGCTGCGGCACAAAGCGCATGGCCGGCTGGCCCCTGGCCTGCGCGATCTGGTTGAGCAGCTGCGCCACGCTCAGGCCGCGCCTGATGGCCACCTCCACCGCCGGGGCAAACGGGGCCAGATGGGCCATCCAGGGCCAGTCCCACCGCAGGTCCTGGGCCCAGGCCGGCAGGCCCTCAGCCGCCATGCTCAGACCTGTTGCCAGAGCAGGGGCTCGCCGCCGCGCAGGGGTTTGAGCTCAGCCGCGCCAAAGGGGTAGCTCTCGGGGGCGTTCCAGGCCTGCTTGTGCAGCGTGACGGTGCCCTGGTTGCGCGGCAGCCCGTAAAAATCAGGCCCATGAAAACTGGCGAAAGCCTCCAGCCTGTCCAGCGCGCCCGCCTGCTCGAAGGCCTCGGCGTAGAGCTCCAGCGCCGCATGGGCGGTGTAGCAACCGGCGCAGCCGCTGGCATGCTCCTTCAGGTGGGCCGGGTGCGGTGCGCTGTCGGTACCCAGGAAAAACCGGCAGTTGCCTCCCGTAGCCGCCTGCACCAGAGCCAGGCGGTGCGTTTCGCGCTTGAGCACCGGCAGGCAGTAGTAATGCGGCCGGATGCCGCCGGTGAAGATGGCGTTGCGGTTGTAGAGCAGATGGTGGGCGGTGATGGTCGCGCCCAGCTTATCGCCAGCCTCGGCCACATACTGCGCCGCCTCCTTCGTGGTGATGTGCTCGAAGACGATTTTCAGACCCGGGAAGTCGCGCCGCAGGCCAATCAGGTGGCGATCGATGAACACCGCCTCGCGGTCAAACAGATCGATGTCGGCGCTGGTCACCTCGCCGTGCACCAGCAGCAGCATGCCCTCGCGCTGCATGGCCTCGAGCACCGGGTAGATCTTGCGCAGCTCGGTGACGCCGGCGTCGCTGTTGGTGGTGGCGCCCGCCGGGTAGAGCTTGGCCGCGACCACGCCGGCCGCCTTGGCGCGGGCAATCTCCTCAGGCGCCAGCTTGTCGGTGAGGTAAAGCGTCATCAAGGGCTCAAAGTTCCCCCCTGCCGGCACCGCCGCGCGGATGCGGTCGCGGTAGGCCAGGGCCTGGGCCGCGGTGGTGATCGGCGGCTTGAGGTTGGGCATGATGATGGCGCGGCCAAACTGCCGCGCGGT
>JBILDR010000099.1:0-11759 GCA_044352515.1 Polaromonas sp. | reverse complement strand
AGCGGCCTCCGCGATGTCTTTGAGCGTCACATCGGAATTGCTGAACAACTCCACAAAGCTGCCAATGAATTTCCCCAGGGTCGTGGTCACAGGATCTTCTCGAACCCGGGTGATCTTGAGCAGGCGGTCACAGAATTGCCAGGCCATCTGGCTGGCATGGGCCCGAATGATTTCTGCATCCGGTGTCACCTTGGGGAAATAGGTCAGCTGACGCATGGGGAGACGGCCGGCAGCATCGAAGCTGGTGGCATCGCCGTTGAATTGCAGCAGGGCCGCGAGGATTTTGTCTGTAGCGACACAGGCTGCGTTGTCTTTGGTCCAAGTGAATGATGGTTCTGTCATAAGAACTCCTTGAAAAATGAGGGGTGAGGGTTTGAAATCGCCGCTAAGCCCAGCTCGCGATGTGTACTTGCCGCGAGCGGGGCTTCGCGGCCTTACTGATTCCTGAAATCCACGCTGTAGCTCATTTGCACACGGCGGTTGTCGCGCCCGCTGAACTGCACCGAGCCTATGCGCGTGTTGACCGCGAAGTTGCCAGCCTGCGTACCGCAGTGGGTGTCTGCAGCGCCAGATGGGCTGCAAAAAATCTTACCGATCCGGGCGCTGGATTTGACGTTTGACGAATCGTTGAAGGTTTTCGAGCCGTCGGCTGTGCGGCCATAGGCGGTGAGCTTGATCGGGCTCCAGGCGCCGGCAGGCACCTCCCAACTGGGCTGATCCCCGTTGTCGCCTCCTTCTGCAACGATGATGGGACCTTCGGCGCCATCGTTCAAGATGTAGCCCTTTGCGGCTGATTCCAACTTGAGGTTTGCCCGTGCGGCTGCCGTCAGGCTTGGCCAAGCCGCTGCCTTGAGTTCAGCCAGCATGGGCGCGCGTTGCAGGGTGCGGCGCTTCACGCCCGCCACTGCAGGCGTGCTGTCGTTGGCGTTGGTGTACAGATCAAAATTCCAAGTGCTTTGCAAGGGAAAGGCAGCGATGTCGGTGTCGGTTGTGTCAGCCTCACCGGCCCAGATCAGGCTTTCAAAATCGGTGCGTGGTGCGCCGCTTGCGCTCAGGTAGCTGCCGGCAAGGCGCAACACGGAAGTGTTGGTGGCTGCGCCACTCTTGGCGATCACAAAGTAGTCCAGGCCGGTGGCTTTGAGCAGGGCGATCTGCGTGCCTTTGGGCGTGGTCACCACCACCTTGGCATAGGGATGCTTGGCATTGACTAAGAGGTTGTAGCCGGTGGAATAGAAATTCTTTCCACTCAGATTGGGGAAGTCGCGCAGCTCGGCGCGTGGGCTGACCTCAATGTCCAGGCCGCTCAGATTGCCAGTGAGAAACAGCTTGCCGCTCGCATCTGGCCGAGCCCAGTGCTCCTCGATGCCGGAGTTGCCCTCGCTGTCCTCCCATTTGGCAGTGAAAACTACATCGCCGTCCATGGGCTTGGTGGTGTCGGTGGTGTTGCCGTTCTTGACCTTGTATTCGAAGCTGGGCAGCACGAGCTTCACCGACTGCGCCACTGGGCTGCTGGAAAAAATACCCTTGAACGCCCCGGTGCTGGAAACGGCATAGCTGTTGTGCCTGTAGAGCGACGGGTCGCTGCTCAAAAACAGCGACTTGCAGACCTCGGTAGTGATGTCGGCAGCGCTGGTCCCACCGGATTTAATGCGCGTACTTGCTGGTGTGGCGTAGCAGTCGCTCATACGGCCGAGCAGCGCCGCAATTTGGCCGGGCAGGCCGTCTCCGGCCAAATCGCGGGCCAGGGGCGCTGTGTAGCCGCTGGCCTCAGCCAATTTGGGCAGGCTGCTGGCAGCGCCCGTGCCCAGAGCGATGGGCGCCATGTCCACCGGCGAGCTGCCCTTGAGTGTGACGCTGACGGTGCTGGTGCCGCTGCTGGTGGGCTGCACCTGGATCTTCAGCGCTTCGAGCACCAGGTCGTGGCCCTTGCCAATGTCGATGGTGCCGCTGATGGGGTCGGTGCTGTCGGCCAAGGCGTCTGTGACGGGCTTGACGATGTTGTCCATCACTACCGCCTTTTTTGCGCTTAGCGTTTGAGCGGTGACGGTGGCGGTGCTGGCCTTGATTTCTTCGGCGAGCTTTTGCGGGTTGCCGCTGGGGCTCAGGGTCGCTGCGATCAGGTTGGTGATCGGCGTGACGTTGATGCGCGCCGGCTGCGCATCAGTACTCACACTGACCAAGGTGGGCAGGTCTTCAGCGCTGACCTGCACCACAAACGGCGCCTTGGCTGATTTTTTCACCGGCACGGCATAGGCTCCTGCTGCGCCCTGGACGGTACCGCTGTAGGTGTTGCCAGAGGCGTCGGTCACGGTGACGGCACTGCCTTGCGGGTAAGGCGCGCCAGTGGCGGCAGTGCCAGGCAGTGTGAAGCTGTCGGACTCGCTGGCGCTGCTGCCGCCGCCCCCGCATGCTGCGAGGGTCAGGCTGAGGGCTGCTGCTAGCGCCAGCGTCAGCGGGGAAGGTTTGAAGGGCATGGTGGACTCCTTGGGGGTGTTTGGGGTTGAAAGGGACCTGAGCTATTGCACGGCAGTTCGGCTTGACCTGCCTCCCCCCGATGGGGTGGGTTTTGCGGATGCTTCTCCCCAATTGGGGGAGACAAACCGCTTTCCTCGTGCAATAGGCCTTGCTGGGGGCCGGGCACCTGGGCACCATGGCGGCCATGTCACCGATCAGCCCGCATGCCATGCCCCAGGACTTGCTCCCTTTAGAAGGCGCAACTGCGCTGTACTTCGCGGCGGGCGAGTTCGACGGTATGGAGGCACCGCCCAGTGCCGACGACTGGGCCGTGGCCGAGCGTTACCTCAGCCGTCAGATCAAGAGCGAGGGTGGGCAGTGGTGGCACCGTTCGGCCAGTGGCTTGTGCGTAGCCTTTCCCCGGCGCCGCGCCGCCTTGCACAGCGCCTGGCGACTGCCGCTGCTGTCGGGCCTCAAGCCCTCGCAGCGTTGGCGCATGAGTCTGGATGCGGTGCGCCACCTGGTGGAGGTTGATGTCGGGCAGGTGGCCCGCTTGCACGATTTGACCCAACTGGCCGATGACAAAACGCCTGTGGTGGGGCATCGCCTGCGCGATCAGCTGAATGAACCTTTGGAGGCGCAGCTTGAAGATCTGGGGCTGTGCCACTTCAAGGGCCTGCATCCGGCCCAGCGGGTCTATCGCTTGCACAAGCCGGTCAGGCCGGCTGCAGCGGTATCCGATCCGGATGGCCTGCCGCGGTTGGTGATGCTGGCGCCCAAGGCCCGTGCAGACAGTCCGGCGCACCGTGCCTTTGGAGCCTTGCTGGTCGATCGCCTCGCTCACCAGCTTGGACGGTCCCGCCATGTGCGGCTGGTGCATCCCATGAGCTGTCGCCGCCTGGGCGCCCAGGAGCAGGCCGAGGATGAGGCTCACCGCTGGCTGGGCGCGGACTACCTGCTCCAAGGTCACTACCGGGTGCTGGGCTCACGTGGCCAGGGTACTCTTGAAGTGCTCCTGAGCCTGCACTCGGTGCGCGCGGGCGCCGTGGTTTGGGAGCAGGTGTTTCGCGCCCAGGTGGGTGATGTCCTGGCCTCCGAAAGTGCTCTGGTGCAAGCCGTCAGCGCAGGGGTACATCATGCGGTACTCGATGCCCATATGGACTGGGTGCGCCAGCAGCCCATACATACGCTCGGTGACTATGAGCTGCTGACGGCCGGTGTGGGCTTGATGCACCGCAGCGCGCCCGATGATTTCGACGCCAGTCGGCAGGCCTTGCTGGCTCTGCTCGAGCGTGCTCCCGAGATGGGCCAGGCCCATGCTTGGTTGGCCAAGTGGCATGTGCTGCGCGTGACGCGGGCGCTCAGCACAGAGCCTGCGCAAGAGGCTGCCGCGGCGCAGGTACACGCCCAGCGTGCAATGGTGGCCAGCGACGCTCAGGGCTTGGCCCGTGCGATGCAAGGCTTTGTGCGCTTGCACCTGCAGCGCGATCTGCCCGGCGCCTTGCAAGATTTGAGGCAGGCGTGTGTGCAGCACCCGAATGAGCCTTTGGCCTGGCTGTTCCGGGGCGTGGCCGAATCTTTTGCAGACGTGGGCATCGACGCCATGCATGCCAGCCGGCGGGCCCTGTCCCTGTCGCCCCTGGACCCACTGCTTTACTACTTTGAATCGCTGGCCGCCTCTAGCGCCATTGTGCATGGCGATGGGGCGCTGGCACGGCGTTGGTGCGAGCAGTCCCTGCGCCGCAACCTGATGCACCTGAGTACGCACCGCGCTTACATCACCGCGCTGTGGATGGCAGGCGATCTGGCGGCGGCACGGCGGGCCGCCCTGCAGATGCTGCGGCTGGCGCCTGGCTACACCGTGGCGCAGTTTGAGCGCAGCGGCTCCAGCGCCCGAACCCGGCTAGGACAGTGTGTACACAGTGCCCTGGTTCAGGCGGGCGTGCCGCTGCGCAACTAAACCCATTCAAACCAGATCAAAAAAGGAGTGACACCATGTCAATTTTGGGCGCAACGCAGTGGGGCGGAACCGGCGGCACTGGGGGTACGGGTGGGACCGGAGGAACCGGTGGGACCGGCGGTACTGGGGGTACTGGCAGTCTGGCCGACGGCTTTGCCCATCCCTTGGTCCTGCAGGCGCTGATGATGACGCGCGACGGAATTTTTGAATCCACTGGCCCCCACAACCCGCCCCCAGCACACGGGGAGCTGGACAATCCCATGGAGCTCGAAAAGTGGGATCCTTGGGTGCGCGCCAGCTTGTTGCAGTCCGCGCTGAACGAGGGTTTGAGTTTTGCGGCAGGTGGAACAGGCACCTTCAAGCTCATGAGCGGCTCGGTGACATGGTTCGCATTGACCCGGCCCTCGCCCAAGTTCTTCGAGGCGCAATTGCCGCTGGTGCAAAGCTGGGCCACTTTGCGCGAAGAGCGCATGGCAGAAATCCTGACCCAAATCGACAATCAGCTTGCATTCATTGCGACGATCACTGGGCTGAATCTCAACCACCACCGATGGACTTGGGAGTGGCTGGGCGCTGCCTTGTCGCTGGTGATTCCGGTAGAAGTGCGCTTGAAGCACGCGCTGGCTTGCCGCCGGCCCGTGGCCTATTCACCTCAGGTGCAGCCGGTCATCACCACGCCGGGCCACGGTACTTACCCCATGGGGCATGCAGCGCAAATTTACATGCTGGTTGAATCACTCAAAGTATTGCTCTGTCTGAAGGACCGTCCAGCCCAAGCGCTGCAATTGGAACTGCTGGCTGAGCGGGTGAGCATCAACCGGGTGGTTGCTGGCGTGCATTTCCCCATCGATGCCCATGCTGGGCGGGCCCTGGGCCGAGCGATGGCGCGCTACTTCCTGATGCGCTGTGGCCTACAGGTGCTTGATGCCCCATCGGGCTTTGGTCAGGGGCTGCAAGACGGTCAGGCCGCATCATGGGATTTTCCAAGCACTAAGAGCACCGATGAGGCAGCGGCTAATGGGTCAGTATCCGACGCCCCTTTGCTCCGGCGGCTCACCCAACTGGCCTTGCGCGAGCTGCATGGGCCTGACAAGGACGACACGGCGCTGGAGCCTTGCACTGGCCCAGCGCCAAAGGCGAACTGATCATGGCCGGCTTGCGCTTTGAGGGCCGGGCAGATGCCTATCTGGAGTGGGCTGTAGCCAGTGGTTTCAGGTGGCTCTATCGTGATGCTGCTCGGTCTGATCGGGTGGACCTTCTGGTTGACGATGGCTACGGTCTGATTGCGCCCTGGGCCAGCCCCCGAGCGCTGCTCACCACCGGAGCAAGCGCATTACCAGCTTGGTCCTGGATGGAGCTGGCGCAGGCCCTGACCGTTTCGCGCCCTGCCTTGCTCAAGCAGCTGCAAGCGTTCGCTGACCCAGGCCGGGTGGTATTGGGCTTGATCGATTCGGGCATCGGTGTGCAGTGGCTTAAGGGCTGGAAGGGGTCCCTCAAAAAGCCCATTCGTCAGGTCTTTCACTGGGACATGGAGGGTGCTTCGGCAGCCCCGATGCCACGCATCTCCCACGGCGCCCATGTGCTCAGTTGGATGGCCGGACAGCCACCCTATACGGGCTTTGGTTTCGACGCCGACATTGCCAGCGGCTGCCCGCTCATGCTGGTGAACCTGCCTGACGCGGCGGTGTACGACCCCACGGGCCGCTGGCTGGGTCGCTATGTGTTGGATGGGCTGGATTACATGGTGGACCAGGCCATTTACATTCGAGCCAAGCGCCTGGTGGTCAATATCAGTTGGGGGCCGCAGACGGGGCCTCACGATGGCAGCAGCTTGCTTGAGCGCGCTCTGGGCCAGCGCATCGTACTGGCCAAGCAGCAGCTTCTGGACCTGAGCATTGTGGTGGCGGCTGGCAACAGCCGGGAAAGTCGGGCGCACGCCCAGTTTGACGCGGACAAGGGCTGTCAATCGCTCACCTGGGTGGTGCCGCCTGCGGGGCCCGCGCCGTCTTTTCTGGAGCTGTGGTGGCCGCAGGCAACGGACTTGAGTCAAGCCCAGGCGACTGTGCAAGCACCGGACGGCCGATTGCTTGAGCTGGCGGGCGCAGGTCTGGTATCGCAGCCCCACGCGCACCTGGTGATCGTGCCTCACCTCAGTGCTGCAAACGGGATGCGTCCGATGGCATTGCTGGCGCTCAACCCGACCGGCGATACGGCGCAAGCTGCGCCGCATGGACGCTGGCAGGTATCGGTCAAAGGCATCGCCGGGGCGGCTGGGCGCGTCCACGCCTATGTGGCTCGGCAGACCGCCAACCTAGGGGGGGCTTACCGCGGACCCGACAGCTATCTTGACGACCCCAGCTATGGCCAACAAGGCTTTGCCCGCCGCCCTGGGCCACCCCGCTTGGGCTCATGGGTCGCCCGCGAGGGCACCCTCAGCGGCCTGGCCACTGCTGCCCATGCACAGGTATACGCTGCTGCCGGCGCGGTCCTGAGCACGGGCGAGGCGGCCGCCTATTCCAGCGAGGGCCCCAGCGCCGGCGGCGGCACCCGCCGCCCGGACTGGGCCTTGCCCACCGACGAAACACCGCTGCTCAAAGGGCTGCTGGGCGCGGGCGCCAGGTCGGGTTCGGTGGTGCGGTTGGTGGGCACCAGCATGGCGGCCCCCCAATTGGCCAGGCTGCTGCTCAACGGGCCGCCTCCTCTGCCGCCGAGCAGCCCCTGGGATAGGCGCTTGGGGCATGGGCTGGCCCAACTGGGCTGGCGCAGCCGCCAGCGCGCCTAAGCCTCTTTGGGTTTGCGGCCATCACGGTCCCAGCGCGCGGACCGCACTGACCACCGGCGGTAAAACCGCCAGCTTGCCCAGCATCTCGCGCATGCTGCTGCTGCGGGTCTTCAGGCGCAATTGTTTGACGTGGCTGCGTGCGGTGGCCATGGCCATATTCCGGTGGCGGGCAATGTCTTCGATGTCCTGCCCCTGCACCAGATCGGCCAGAACCGCTTCTTCTGTGCGTGTCAGCCCGTGGGTCTGTGCAAAAAAACGCAGGCTCAAAGGGGCGCACAAGCTGGGGCGGCAGGCAATCAGTAAAACCGGTACGCCCTGGTCCGTCCATTGGGCGGGGTGGCCCATGGGAACCAGCGCCACGGCCTGTGCAGGGTCCTCGTCGTTGAGTGCGTGAATCTGAAGCATGCAGCGTATGCCCTGGCCGGCTCTGATGAAGCCCGCCTCCAGTTCTGATTGCCGTGCAGCTACCCGTGTCTTGAGCCGGCCCTGGTGCAGGAAGAGGCGGTCGCCGCGACCAAGCATTACTCGCGCCATATGATTGCTGCAGCTCAGGGTTTGATCGCCTTTGAAGAGCATCAGGGCGTAATCCACCTCGTCGAGCACCCGCATCAGCAGGTTCGCCAAGCCCGCAGCATCGTCGGCGACAGGGCTTAGGCCGGAGGGTGGCTTGGATGAAGCGTTCAGCAGCGACAAGGAGATTTTCTAGAGGGCTGGAGCCTCCATATCTTTACATAGCAAAGGTTTTTGTTTTTAATTGCAATGCAAAGAAACGTCTGTGCCGTAAATTCCTTGTGAAAAGCAGTTTGCGGTGGCCTGAAAGTCGCGGGGGGCGTCCGAATGCGGGCCTTGCAAGCGCGCAGAGATAATCCCAGCATGTCCTCCGTCCTCGAAAAACCCTCACTCTGGCGGCGCGTCTCGCCGCTTTGGAATGGGCTCGATCCGACCTTGATGGCCGCCACCATGGTGTTGGCCCTGGCGGGCATGGTCATCATGTATTCCTCGGGCTATGACCACGGAACGCGCTTTGTGGACCATGGCCGCAACATGATTTTGGCGGGCATCATCATGCTGACGGTGGCGCAGGTGCCGCCGCAGCGTTTAATGAGTCTGGCTTTGCCGCTTTACGCTCTGGGTGTGGTCCTGTTGGTGGCGGTGGCCTTGTTTGGCATCACCAAGAAGGGCGCGACCCGCTGGATCAATGTGGGGGTGGTGATTCAGCCCAGCGAAATCCTCAAGATTGCGGTGCCGCTGATGCTGGCCTGGTGGTTTCACAAGCGCGAGGGACAGTTGCGGCCGCTGGACTTTGCCGCTGCCGCCTTGTTGCTGGCCCTGCCGGCTGTGCTGATCATGAGGCAGCCCGACTTGGGCACTGCTTTGCTGGTGATGGCCGCTGGCCTGTCGGTCATCTTCTTTGCCGGTCTGAGTTGGCGCCTGGTGGTGCCGCCGCTGGTGCTGGCGCTGGTGGGCATGGTCTTGCTGGTGGTGTTTGAGCCGCAGCTGTGCGCCCCGGGCAACGATTGGCCCTTGCTGCGGGCCTATCAGCAGCAGCGCATTTGTACCTTGCTCGATCCCACCCGCGACCCGCTGGGCAAGGGCTTTCACATCATTCAGGGCATGATCGCGATCGGCTCTGGCGGGTTTTTCGGCAAGGGTTTCATGGCGGGCACACAGACCCACCTGGAGTTCATCCCGGAGCGCACCACTGACTTCATTTTTGCCGCCTATGCCGAGGAGTTTGGCCTGCTGGGCACGCTGGCGCTGATCGTGGCCTTTGCTTTCCTGATTCTGCGCGGCCTGGCGATTGCGCTGGAGGCTTCGACGGTGTTCTCGCGCCTGCTCGCCGGTGCGATCACCATGATTTTCTTTACCTACGCTTTTGTGAACATGGGCATGGTCAGTGGCATCTTGCCGGTGGTGGGCGTGCCTTTGCCCTTCATCAGCTACGGCGGCTCCGCCATGGTCACCCTGGGTCTGGCCTTGGGCATGCTGCTGTCGATCGCGCGGGCCAAGCGCCTGGTGCAGACCTGAGATCGGCCTGGCACTGCCGAGCCAAATCAACCTTGGCAGGAGCCGGTGCTTTAGCCCTTCCTACAATGGTCCCATGAACAGTCTTAACTCATCTGCCGCCTCAGGGCGCGCCCCTGCGGCCAGCGACCTGCCCAGTTCTACCAGCACCCGCGAGCGCCTGCGCATTGCCGAGCGCTTATTGCTGGAGCCTTTCGGGCTGGGCCGGGCCCAGCTCGGTAAGGCCTTGGCTGAAATCAGCGCGCGCGGTGCCGACGACGCCGACCTTTACTTTCAGTACACCCGCAGCGAGGGCTGGAGCCTGGAGGAGGGCATCGTCAAGACCGGCTCCTTCAGCATCGACCAGGGGGTGGGTGTGCGCGCCGTCAGTGGTGAGAAAACCGCTTTTGCCTACTCCGACGACATCTCCGAGGCCAGCCTGCTCGATGCAGCCCGCACCGTGCGCAGCATCGCCAGCGCGGGTGGCCATCGTCGGGTGAAGACGGGCGCGCCGCGCATCAAGGTCGCGCCCAGCCGCTCGCTGTATGCCGGGCTGGACCCCATCACCACCATGGACAGCACCAGCAAGGTGGCTTTGCTGGAGAAGGTTGAGCGACTGGCCAAGGCCAAAGACAAGCGCATCGTCCAGGTGATGGCAGGCTTGGCGATGGAGTACGACGTGGTGTTGGTGGCCCGTGCCGATGGCACGCTGGCGGCCGACGTGCGCCCCTTGGTGCGGCTGAGCCTGACCGTGATTGCCGAACACAAGGGCCGCCGCGAGATGGGCTCGGCCGGCGGCGGCGGGCGCTTTGGTCTGGCCTATTTCGACGACGAGCTGGTGAGCGAATATGTGGATGAGGCGGTGCAAGGCGCGCTGTCCAACCTCAAGGCCAGGGCGGCGCCGGCCGGCGAGATGACGGTGGTGCTCGGGCCAGGTTGGCCCGGCGTTTTGCTGCACGAGGCGGTCGGTCATGGCCTGGAGGGCGACTTCAACCGCAAGGGCTCGAGCGCATTTGCAGGCCGCATCGGCCAGCGGGTGGCGGCCAAGGGCGTCACGGTGCTCGACGATGGCACCATCGCCGACCGCCGGGGCTCGCTGAACATCGACGACGAAGGCCATGTCAGTCAGCGCAATGTGCTGATTGAAGACGGCATTTTGCAAGGCTACATCCAGGACTCGCTCAACGCCCGCTTGATGAAGGTCAAGGCGACCGGCAATGGCCGGCGCGAGAGCTATGCCCATCTGCCTATGCCACGCATGACCAATACGTACATGCTGGGTGGTGACAAGGCGCCTGAGGAGATCGTGGCCAGCATCAAGAAGGGCTTGTACGCCACCAACTTCGGTGGCGGCCAGGTGGACATCACCTCGGGCAAGTTCGTCTTCTCGGCCAGCCAGGCCTACTGGGTGGAAAACGGCAAGATCCAGTACCCGGTCAAGGGCGCGACCCTGGTGGGCAACGGCCCGGACGCGCTGACCCGGGTCAGCATGATCGGCAACGACATGCGGCTCGACTCGGGTGTCGGCACCTGCGGCAAGGAAGGCCAGAGCGTGCCGGTCGGGGTCGGCCAGCCGACCTTGCGCATCGACGGCCTCACGGTGGGCGGCACCGCCTGAAGTTTGTTGCCGCCAGCCCGGGCGCAGGGTGCGCGCCGGCTGTGCTACAGTCCAGACCCATGTCTCACGCATCGTTTTACTTTGCTTATTTTTGGAGTTCTCACGCCACCGGCGGTCGAGAGGCTCTCGCTTAAGCAGACAAACAAAGCGCAGCAGACCCTCACCAAAACCGCCGGCAGCCCCGGCGGTTTTTTTATTTCTGTATCCAGCACGAGGAGTTCGCCATGAATGCATCCAGCCCCAACGCCAGCGAGCCCTGGTATGGCCGTCCGATCGACAAGACCAGTCAGACCGACGACCAACGCATCAAGGACATCACCGTGCTGCCCCCACCCGAGCACCTGATCCGGTTCTTCCCCATCAGCGGCACGCCGGTGGAGGGCTTGATCAGCCGCACCCGCCAAACCATCGGGCAGATCATGGCGGGACGGGATGACCGTCTGCTGGTCATCATCGGGCCATGCTCCATCCACGACCCGGCCGCAGCGGTGGCCTATGGCCGCCGACTGGTTGAGCTGCGCGAGCGCTACGCCGATAGCCTGGAAATCGTGATGCGGGTCTATTTTGAAAAGCCGCGCACCACCGTGGGCTGGAAGGGCCTGATCAACGACCCCTACCTCGACGAGAGCTTTCGCATCGATGAGGGTTTGCGCATGGCCCGCCAGCTGCTGATCGACATCAATCGCCTGGGCTTGCCCGCCGGCAGCGAATTCTTGGACGTGATCTCGCCGCAGTACATCGGCGACCTGATCTCCTGGGGCGCCATCGGTGCGCGCACCACAGAAAGTCAGGTCCACCGCGAATTGGCCTCAGGCATTTCGGCGCCGATCGGCTTTAAAAATGGCACCGATGGCAATATCCGCATCGCCACCGACGCCATCCAGGCGGCTGCGCGCGGTCATCATTTCTTGTCGGTGCACAAGAACGGCCAGGTGGCGATT
>JBILDR010000299.1:0-3498 GCA_044352515.1 Polaromonas sp. | reverse complement strand
GGCCGCGCCAACGTGGACGTGTCCAACTACGCCGCAACCGGCGCTACCGCTGGTGCTGCAGCTGACCTGGTCGGTCGTACCCGTGTGGCCGACTCTGGCTCGCGCTTTGGCTTCCGCGTCAATGAAGACCTCGGCGGCGGCCTGCGTGCCTTCGTCGTGTGCGAGACCGGCATCAACATCGACAACGGTGGAGCCAACGGTCAAGGCGTCGGCCCCACCAGCGCCGGCGCCCTTAATGCCTCCGCCAATACCTTCTGCTCGCGCGAAGGTCATGTGGGTGTGGGCAACGCCACTGCAGAGCTGCGCCTGGGTCGCCAGAACGTGTGGTGGTCGCATGGTGAGTTGAACCAGACCGGCGCAAACTTCACCTCGTTTGACGCCATCGGC
Source organism: Polaromonas sp. (assembly GCA_044352515.1). Taxonomy (GTDB): domain Bacteria; phylum Pseudomonadota; class Gammaproteobacteria; order Burkholderiales; family Burkholderiaceae_C; genus Polaromonas. The sequence continues at coordinate 3,111 of JBILDR010000299.1, read as the reverse complement.
GGCATGTACGCGCCTTCGTCGGGCATGTCGTCCGCGACCATCAGCCGCGAGTCCAACGTGATTCTGCTGCACGCAGGCAGCGCACTTGGTGCCTTCGCGGGCTCTCAACTCTACTACTCGGTTAATGCACAAGAGGCCGCGACGACTGGTACTTCTACTGATACAGCCGCCGTCACTGCAAGGCCCGCTGTGACTGCCACCGACACCGTGGTCGGACGGTCTGCCATTGCTGCAGTGCCTGCCACAGCCACTGGCGCCCCTAACAAGGGCTCTATCATGGGCTTCAAACTGAACTACTCCGCCGGTCCTCTGGTGGCAATGCTTGATTACGCTGCTGGCAAGAATTCCGCAAATAACTCGGCCAACTCGGCGGACTTCGACAGTAACAGCACCAAAGTTGGCGTCGGCTACAAATACGCTCCAGGCAGCATCGCCAGCTTCACCTGGTTCAAACATGAGCGGACCTATAACCTGGCCGCTTCGAACACGGCTGCCCCCACCATCCTCAACCTCAGCGCTGCCGGTATTACTACTGGAACAAGTGGAACAGCCGCCGGCGGTCGTGAGCAGTCGGGCTGGGCCATCAACCTGCAGCACGCTCTGAACAGCCAAATCGCCCTTTATGCCCAGTATGGCATCTTCGGCGATGCCAAGAACTCGGCTGGCACGACGGTCGCCGACACCGGCGCCAAGGGCGTCATGCTCGGCGCCCGCTATAACCTGAGCAAGCGCACTGCCGTCTATGGCGCCTTCGCCAAGCTGACCAACGAGCGGGCCAACGCTGTCAACTTCTCGGGCGGCGCTTACGCTTCGGGTAACTCCGCTCTCGGCGCAGACCCCAAAGTCATGGGCGTTGGCGTCATGCACAATTTCTGATCTGAGGCTGGCCTAGCGCCAGTTTCAAGAGCAGTCTTGTAAAAACCCTGCCCGGGCAACTGGGCGGGGTTTTTTTATGGGGCCGACACGGGCAAGCTAGGCGCTGCCGCGCTGCCCAGCGGCAGCGCTGGAGCTCAGGCCCAGTCGCCACCAAGATGCGCTTGCCGGCGACCGAAATAGCCACCGGAGACCGACTGCACAGTTGTACGGTCTATGCCCAAAAATGTTGGCTGCGATACCACTTTTCTATGAAAAACCAGCCTTGCTCGATCTGAATAAAAATCGCTGACCTGTTGCTATTTGGCAACTAATACCCGTGTAATGACCGCGGGTTGGACTGGGCAACATAGATCGAGTGCGTATGGGGGCTATCCCTAGGGTCGTGGAGCACCGCCCCTACCGATCCGACTAAAGCCCTGCGGTGACCACAGCAGGCGCTTGATGGCGGCATTGCCCAGCCCCCATCTGGGGCGGCTTGCAGGTCCTGCCAGACAAGTGCAATGCGCGGCATCTACAAGCTTGAAATCAATGGATAGACCCATGAAATTCAAGCCGTTGGTGACTGAAAATCAACCACTTAATGGATGAAAATCAACCACAACAGGCGATGGATGGCGGCATTGCCCAGCTCCCAGCTGCGGGCCGCTTGCAGGTGTCGATCATCGGCTGAGCCTTGACTCAAGCGAGCGAAAGGTCGCTCTGGGGCTACCTTTGTCACTGTGAGGGATGTGGGTCAAGCAGCTTACCCTGGCCACGTGTTGACAGTCACTTGCTGGTGGAGACAATAACCACCATGAACAGTCGCCGGCTGATCAAGATGCTCGAATCTGAGGGCTGGGAGTTGCGCCATGTGAAAGGAAGCCATCACGTCTTCCGTCACCCGCTAAAGCCAGGCCACATCAGCGTGCCCCATCCAAAACTGGATCTAGGGGTAGGGCTGGTTCATAAGATTCTGAAGCAGGCTGGCTTGAGATAAAGGACAGTCCTATGAAATTTCCGATCGCACTTGAACCCGGCACGGCCAGTACCGCCTGGGGTGTCGTCGTACCAGATCTGCCTGGTTGCTTTTCGGCCGGCGATACCGCGGAGGAGGCCTTCACCCAGGCGGTGGAAGCGATTGAGGCCCACTGCGAACTGTTGGATCAAGACAAGCTGGATATACCCATCCCACGCCCGTTGGCCGATTGGCAAGCTGACCCTCAGTTCGCCGGCTGGGCATGGGCTCTGGTGGATGTGGATGTTTCCCGCTTCGAAGGAAAGGCTGAGAAGATCAACATCACCATGCCCAGGCACTTCCTGGCCAGGGTGGACGATTACGCCAAACGCCATGGCCTGAGCCGCAGTGGTTTTCTGGTCGAGGCGGCTCGCAGCGCCATGCGAGAAGGCGCAAGCGGCATTCCCCGGTCTTAAGGCTAAGTCAGAGGTCTGCAAAGATGCATGCAGCCATTTTTAACGGCGCACCTGGGCTGAATTTCAACGAGAAATCGTCACCAACCAGCGACTCCCCACGATCATCGCCAGCCGCTCAGGCCGTCCCCTCGTCGAGCGCACCCTCGGCCAGATGCCCCACATCGCCCCAGCCCACCAGGCTAAAGCCCTGCGGTGACCACAGCAGGCGGTTGATGGCGGCATTGCCCAGCTCCCAGCTGCGGGCCGCTTGCAGGTCGAGTCGGGTGGCGGCGCGGTAGAGGATGTCCATCACGCCGCCGTGGCCGACGACTGCGATCAGCTCGCCCGGGTGCGCCTGGGCCAGCCGGGCGCAGGTGGCCACCACCCGCTCATGCAGCTGCACCAGAGACTCACCGCCTTCGGGCACAAAGTGCGGGTCGCGCTTGCGCCAAAGCACCGCCTGATCGGGCAACTCGGCCTCGATGTCCTTGAAGGTGCGGCCCTCGAACAGGCCAAAGCCGCGCTCGCGCAAGCCGGGCTCAGGGGTGATGGATATGCCCGCGGCCTGCGCCACATAGCGCCCGGTTTCAAAAGCGCGGCTGAGGTCGCTGGCATAGACCGCGGCAATGTCTTCCTCGGCCAGCGCTTGTGCCAGCCGCTGCGCTTGCCAATGGCCGCGTTCATTAAGGGGAATGTCCAGGTGCCCCTGGATGCGGGTGTCGACATTCCAGGCGGTTTCGCCATGGCGGATGGCGATGATGCGGGTGGGTTGTTGCATGGGGTCGAACACGCTCAGGCCGCCTGACGCGCCTGCCAGGGCCTGATGGCCGCCAGATCGGCAGCGAT
>JBILDR010000098.1:0-11843 GCA_044352515.1 Polaromonas sp. | reverse complement strand
GGCTTCAAGCTGAGCGCCGTGCTTGTTCAAGGGCCCCTTCGCTGCGAGGGCGCAGCTCCCACAGTCATTGCCGAGGCTGATGTGATCTTGTGGGAGTGCCGCCCTCGGCGCGATAGGCTTTCGATCAAGCGCTGCATCGCTGCGAGGGCGCAGCTCCCACACCCCAGCCCCAGGCCGAGCGATATGGCTAAGGGGCCGCTGCCATGTGGGAGTGCCGCCCTCGGCGCGATGCGGCTTCAAGCTGAGCGCCGTGCTTGTTCAAGGGCCCCTTCGCTGCGAGGGTGCAGCTCCCACACCCCAGCCCCAGGCCGAGCGATGTGGCTAAGGGGCCGCTGCCATGTGGGAGTGCCGCCCTCGGCGCGATGCGGCTTCAAGCTGAGCGCCGTGCTTGTTCAAGGGCCCCTTCGCTGCGAGGGTGCAGCTCCCACACCCCAGCCCCAGGCCGAGCGATGTGGCTAAGGGGCCTCTGCCATGTGGGAGTGCCGCCCTCGGCGCGATGCGGCCTCAAGCTGAGCGCCGTGCTTGTTCAAGGGCTCCTTCGCTGCGAGGGCGCAGCTCCCACACCCCAGCCCCAGGCCGAGCGATGTGGCTAGGGGACCTCTGCCAAGTGGGAGTGCCGCCCTCGACACGATGCGGCTTCACCCTGAGCACCGTGCTTGTTCAAGGGCCCCTTCGCCGCGAGGGCGCGGCCCCCACAGGCTTGGGTCCAGACCAGGCCAGAGGGGCCATGCAGTGGCCCCCCTGCTGTGCTTACTTCATGTAATCAGACACCACTTTCCAGCGGCCGTCCTGGATTTGCGACAGGCGCGAGACGTTGCTGCCCAGGCGCTGCTGCGCGGTGAAACGCATTTCGGGGCTGCCGAAGATGTCGGGCGGGATGATCATGCTGTCCATGGCCTTGACGAAGCTGTCGGTGTTCAGGTTGTTACCGGCCTTCTGGGCGGCGCGGATGAAGGCGTCGACCACCATATAGCCGTAGACCGAGAACACCGTCGGGTCGTCATTGAACTTGGTCTTGTACTTGTTGGCCCAGAAGCGGATGGGCTGCGAGGCCTCGTCCAGGTAGGGGTTTTGCACCGTCATGGTGGCGTACAGGCCGTTCATGGCCGGGCCGCCGAGCTTGTGAATCAGGTCGGTGTAGGCGCCGCTGGAGCCGATGAAGGTCGGGTTGTAGCCGCTGCGACGGGCGGTGGCGATGGTGCCTATGGTTTCGCGGATGAGCGTGCCCATCACCACGAAGTCGCACTCAGCAGCTTTGAGTCGGGCCACCTGGGATGAAAAGTCGGTGGAACCGCGCTTGAAGGTGGTCTTCTCGGCCATGGTGACGTTGATGGACTTGAGTCCTTCGTCGGCGCCCCGTTGGATCTCCAGCCCGAACTCGTCGTCTTGGTAGATGGAGCAGACCTTCTTGGCGCCCTTCTCTTTGGCCAGCTTGGGCACCGCCATGCGCATCTGGTCGTAGTAGGTGGCGGCAAAGGAATATTTGAGCCGGTGGTAGGGCTCATACATTTCCCGCGCTGCCGTGACCGGGAAGAAGTTGACCACGTTCTTTTCGAACTGCACCGGCATGGCTGCCAGGTTGGAGGCGGTACCAATGTGACCGAGCATCGCAAAGATCTTGTCCTGGTTGACCAGTTTTTGCGCCCCCAGCACTGCCCGCTTGGGGTCATAGCCGGAGTCTTCAACCAGCAGCTGGATACGGCGGCCATTGACGCCGCCTTGCTCGTTGAGTTCTTCCACCCGCAGCTGCATGCCGGCACGCACTTGCTTGCCGAAGCCGGCCAATGGGCCAGACAGGTCCTGGATGCTGCCCAGGGTGATGGTGTCTTTGCTCACACCCTGGCTTTGGGCGTGGGCCAGGCCTGCGCTGAGCGCCAGCGTGAGCGCTGACAAGGTGGCGGCGAGCGCCCGGGTATGGGGGGTCATGGGATTCTCCTTTGAAGGGGTGTCAGACAGCTATTGAATCTTTACTTGTACATGGCTTCGATCTGGTCGGCATATTTCTTTTCTACCAGCTTGCGCTTGAGCTTCATCGTGGGCGTCAGCTCTTCGTCCTCGGCGCTGAGCTGGCGGTCGAGCAGGAAGAACTTCTTGATCTGCTCAACACGGGCGAACTTGGCATTGACCCGGTCCATCTCAGCCTGTACCAATTCTTGCACCTCGGGCGCCCTCGTCAAGCTGGCGTAATTACTGAAGGGGATTTCCCGATCCTGGGCGAATTTTTCCACGTTGTCCTGGTCGATCATGATGATGGCCACCAGGTAGGGCCGCTTGTCGCCTATGACCACCGCGTCGGTGATGTAGGGCGAGAACTTGAGTTCGTTTTCCAGCTCGGATGGGGTGATGTTCTTGCCGCCGGCGGTGATGATGATGTCCTTCATCCGGTCGGTGATGCGAAGGTAACCGTCGGCGTCAACCACGCCCACGTCGCCGGTGTGCAGCCAGCCCTCGGCGTCGATCGCCTCGGCGGTTTTGTCGGGCAGGTTCAAATAGCCCTTGAAGACATTGGTCCCGCGCACCAGGATCTCGCCGGTGCTCGGATCAATCCGTACCTCGTTGAATCCGGCCGCCGGCCCGATCGAGCCGGGCTTGATCCGTCCCGGCGGGTTGCCGGTGGAAGCACCGCAGGTCTCGGTCATGCCCCAGACTTCGAGCATGGGCACACCCAGGGCCAGGTACCAGCGCACCAGATCGGGTGAAATCGGGGCCGCCCCGGTCACGCAGTAGCGGGCCCGGTGTATGCCGATCAGCTTGCGGGTGTTGTCCAGCGCCAGCAGGCGCGCCAGCAAAAACTGCAGCTTGAGCGCTGCACCCACCGGCCGGCCGGCCAGCACCGTATCGGCCACCCGGTAGCCCACGGCAATCGCCCAGGCATAGGCCAGTTGTTGCAGTCGGCTCGACTCCTTGAGCGCGATCATCACGCCCGAGTAGAACTTTTCCCAGACCCGGGGCACGGCGGTAAACACCGTCGGTGCGATTTCGCGCACGTTCTCGGGCACGGTTTCCGGGTTCTCGACGAAGTTGAGCTTGCAGCCGGTGTAGAGCGAAAAATACTCACCGCCCACCCGCTCGGCGATGTGGCACAGCGGCAAGAAGCACATGCATTCATCGTCGGTCGTACGCGATATCAGGGTGTTATAGCCGCGCACGGTGTGCACCAAGGCGCGGTGGCTGTGCATCGCGCCCTTGGGCCTGCCGGTGGTGCCCGAGGTATAGACCAAAATGGCCAGATCGTCGGGCTGCAAGGCCTGCAAGCGCTGGGCCATCACCGGCTCCTGCTGCGCCATGTGCTCACGCCCGATCTCGCGCAGCCGGCTCAGGCTGATGACCATGGGGTCTTGCAGTCCGCGCAGGCCTTCGTCGTCATAAACGATGATCTGGCGCAGCCGGGGCAGTTGGTCGCGCACTTCCAGGGCTTTGTCGAGTTGCTCGTCGTCCTCGACAAAGAGCATCACCGTACCGGAGTCTTCGCAGAGGTATTGCACCTGAGCCGGCGCATCGGTCGGGTAAATGCCATTGCTCACCGCCGCGCAACTGAGCACCGCCAGGTCGGTCGTCACCCATTCACGCCGGGTGTTGGCCAGGATGGAGACCACCTCGCCGCTGGCCAGGCCCAGTTGCAGCAAGCCGGCGGTGATTTCGCGCACGGCCTGCCCGACTTCCTGCCAGTTTTGGCTGTGCCAGATGCCCAGCTCCTTCTGGCGCAGCCAGACCTGATGGCTGCGCTCCTTGACCGCGTTCCAGAACAGGGCGGGCAGGGTTTCGCCCGCGAGCACCACCCGGGTTTCGGGCGCGATCTGATCGGCTTGCCAGAGGTTCATGCCATCACCGCCAGTTCTTCTTTTTCTTCCAACGCCGCTCGCCGCGCACGCCGGCGTCTTTCATGCCGAGGTAGAACTCCCGGATGTCGTCTTTCTCGCGCAGGCGCTCGCAGCTGTCTTCCATCACGATGCGGCCGTTCTCCAGCACGTAACCGTAGTCGGCCGCATTGAGCGCCATATTGGCGTTTTGCTCGACCAGCAAGATGGTGGTGCCACGCTCGCGGTTGATGCGCACCACGATCTCGAAGATTTCTTTGGTCAGCTTGGGGCTCAGGCCCAGGCTGGGCTCGTCGAGCAAGATCAGCTCGGGCCTGGCCATCAGGGCGCGCGAGATGGCCAGCATCTGCTGCTGTCCGCCCGAGAGCAGGCCAGCGTCTTGCCCGGCGCGCTCGCGCAGGATGGGAAAGTAGGTAAAAACCGTCTCCATGTCGCTGGCCACTGCGTCGCGGTCGCTGCGGGTGTATGCGCCCATCAGCAGGTTGTCGCGCACCGACAGCAGGGGAAAGACCTCGCGGCCTTCAGGCACATGCGAGAGCCCGCGGCGCACAATCTCGGCCGGGTCGCGGGCGGTGATGTCCTGCCCCTGAAAAAGCACCTGGCCCTTGCGCGGATCGATGATGCCCGAGATGGTTTTGAGGATGGTGGTCTTGCCCGCCCCGTTGGAGCCCAGCACGGTAGCAATCTGGCCGCGCTGCACCTTGAGGCTGACCCCGCGAATGGCACGGATAGGCCCATAGGCGCTCTCCACATTGGCCAGCACCAGCAGCGGCTCATCGTTCACGGCAGCAGCATCCTGGCTCATCGCTGGGCCCCTTTTTGCGCCGGGGCAAGGTCTGGTGTAGGGGCTTGGGGCAGCGCTTGTGGTCTGCGCAGGCTGGCGACGTCGTCGACGGATCCCAAATAAGCCTCAATCACCCCCGGGTCGCTTTGCACTTGGGCCGGCGTACCGAGGGCCAGCACCTGTCCCTGGTTCATGGCCAGCACCCGGTCGGAGACCCGGGAGACCAGCGACATATCGTGTTCGACCATCAGCACCGTGATGCCCAGCTCGTGCCGGATGTCCTGGATCCAGAACGCCATGTCGTCGGTTTCCTCGACATTCAGGCCCGAGGAGGGCTCGTCGAGCAGCAATAGGCGCGGCTCGGTACACAGGGCGCGGCCAAGCTCGACCACCTTGCGCACCCCGTAGGGCAGGCCAGCGACCAGGCTGTCACGGTGATGCTGCAGATCGAGAAACTCGATCACCTTTTCAGCCTGCTCCCGTGCGCGCAGTTCGGCCTGCCGGACCCGGGGGGTGAACAGCAGGTCATGCCAGGGCTTGCTCTGTCGGTGGGTGTGGCAGCCGATCAGCAGGTTGTGCAGCACGCTCGCATGCTCGAACAGTTCGATATTTTGGAAGGTGCGGGCAATGCCTGCCCCGGCCACCTGATGGGCCGGCATGTCGGTCAGCGTCATCGGGCCCTGAGGGCCGCTGTAGGTGATGCTGCCGCTGGTGGGGGTGTAGATGCGGCTGATCAGGTTGAACACCGTGGTCTTGCCTGCGCCATTGGGCCCGATCAAGGTGAAGACCTCGCCGGCTTGCACCTCGAAGCTCACATCATTGACGGCCAGCACGCCACCAAAGCGCACGCTCAGGCCCTGCGCTTGCAGCAGCACTGCGCTCACGGCTGTCCTCCGCAGAGGCGATGGGGGCGGGACATCATTTGAGGCGGTCTGATTTCTGGAAGGACTTCTGCCGCTTGAACATGCCCTGGCGGTAGAAGGGGAACAGTTGCAGATAGGCGCGGATCTTGAGCCAACGGCCATACAGGCCCATGGGCTCAAACAGCACAAAAGCCACCAGCACCGCGCCGTAGACCACGGCCTTGAGACCCGGCGCGCCGCCTATGGCCTCGGGCAGGAAGTCCTTGACCACCGAGATCGCCTGCGGCAGGCCTATGAGGAAAATGGCTCCAAGGAAGACGCCGTGGATGAAGCCCAGCCCCCCGATGACCACCATCAGCAGCAGGTCGATCGACTGGATGATGTTGAACTGATCGGGGGTGAGAAAGCGGATCTGGTGCGCGTACAGGGCCCCGCCTATGCCGGCCAGTGCGGCCGAAAAAGCAAAGCTCAGGGTCTTGTAGTAAGCCAGGTGTATGCCCATGCTCTGGGCTGAGATTTCGGAGTCGCGGATGGCCACAAAAGCGCGGCCGGTGGGCGAGCGCAGCAGGTTCAGGCAGGCCAGCGTGGCCAGCACCGTGACCACCAGGCAGACAAAGTAAAACGAGCTGCCGGTATCGGCGGCCCAGCCCAACATCTGCGGCGCGCTCACCGTCTTGCCGGTGTTGCCGCCGGTCACGCTCTCCCAGCGCGCAAACACCTCTTCGACGATGAAGCCGAATGACAGCGTGGCAATGCCCAGGTAGATGCCCTTGACCCGCAGCGCCGGCAGGCCCACCACCACCCCGACCGCAGCCGACAGCAGGCCGGCCGCAGCCATGGCCAGCGGGAAGGGCCAGCCCATGTTGGTAAGCACGGCTTGGGTGTAGGCGCCCACGCCCAGGAAGGCTGCGTGGCCGATGGAAAACAGGCCGGTAAAGCCAGCCAGCATCATCAGGCCCAGACCGACCACTGAATAGATCAGGATGAAGGTCAGCTGCGCCAGCAGGTATTCCGACAGCAGCCAGGGCGCGGCCAGCAGCAGCAGGCCCAGCAGGCCATACCAGAAACGATGGCCCTCGTGCTTGGCCAGGCTCAGGTCCTGCGCATAGCTGGTCTTGAAGATAAAGCGCATGGCTCAGCGGGTCTCCAGCGGGGCGGGGTGACTCATACCTTTTTGCTCAGGCGTTCGCCAAACAGGCCATTGGGTTTGACCATCAGCATGATCAGCACCACCACATAGGCGGCGATGTCCTTGAAGCCTTCGGGCAGGTAAAAGCCGGCCAGCGACTCGACCACGCCGATGATGATGCCGCCCACCAGCGCGCCGGGCAGGCTGGTAAAGCCGCCGACGACTGCCGCCGGAAAGGCCTTGAGGCCGATGAAGCCCATGTTGGCATGCACAAAGGTGATGGGGGCCAGCAGCAAGCCGGCAATGGCGGCCATGACTGCCGCCAGCGCCCAGACCAAGCCATTGAGCCGCTGCACCGGAATGCCCATGTAGTAGGCCGCCAGCTGGTTTTGCGAGGACGCTTGCATGGCAATGCCCAGCTTGGTGTAACGAAACAGGGCAAACAGCAGCCCACTGAGCACGGCGGTCAGCACCATCACCATGAGTTGCTCCATGGGAACGATCAGGCCGCCGGCCTGCAGCAATTGGTCTTTGTAGGGCACGGGCAGCACATGGGTGTCGGTGCCGAAGCCGGGCAGCATGGTGATCAGCCCGCGTGCGACATAGCCCACCCCGATGGTGAGCATAACGATGGAAAACGCAGGCTGCCCCAAGATGGGTCGGATCAGCGCTCGCTCGAGCAGCAGGCCGAACAAGGCCATGCCGGCCATGGCCGCCAGCACCGCCAGCCAGAAGGGAAAGCCCAGCACCGTCATGCACACCAGGCCGCCAAAGGCGCCCAGCATCATGAGTTCGCCCTGGGCGAAGCTCACCGTTTCGGTGGCCTTGTAGATGAGCACGAAACCCAGGGCGATCAGCCCGTAGATGCAGCCCAGGGCGACGCCGCTGATCACCAGCTGCACGAATTGCACGAATCAAATCTCCAACAAAGGCCGATTTATAGCCTTGACGCTAAGCCTTTGTCTTTAGGGGTTGATCCGATCAGGGTAGACCCCCGCCCCCCTTGAGGCGCTAACTGACCTTGCGGCCAGGCTGGACCGAGGAGACCTGCTGGGCCTCAGAACTCGAGGTTATCGATCAGGCGGGTCTTGCCCAGGCGCGCTGCCCCCAGGGCCACCAGCGCCTGGCCAGCCAAGATCCCCTCAGGCGCCAGCAGATCAGTGCGACGGCGCACCGTCAGGTAGTCGCTTTGCCAGCCCCGCGCATTGAGGGCTTGCAGGGCCTGCGCTTCCAGGGCCGGCAGCGCCTCGGCCCCGACCTGCCTTGCTTGCAGTGCCAGTTGCTGCAGGGCGCGAGACAGGGCCACCGCCTCGCTTCTTTCCTCGGCACTGAGGTAGCCGTTTCGAGAAGACAGGGCCAGACCGTCATCAGCCCTGCGTGTGGCGGCGGTGACGATCTCGATCGGCAGGGCAAACTGGCGCACCATATGCCGGATCACCAACTGCTGCTGGTAGTCCTTCATGCCAAACAAGGCCACGCCCGCTGCTTTGCCGGCAAACACCGCCTGGAACAGCTTCATCACCACGGTGCAGACCCCGGTGAAAAAGCCAGGCCGGAAATGCCCCTCCAAAATATCGGCCAATGCGGGGTCGGGCAAAACCTTGAAGGTCTGGGGCTGCGGGTAGAGCTCGGCTTCGGCGGGCGCGAACAGCACTTGGCAGCCTGCGGCTTTGAGCTGGGCTGCATCCTCACTGAGGGTGCGCGGGTAGCTGTCAAAGTCTTCATGCGGCGCAAACTGCAGGCGGTTGACGAAGATGCTGGCCACCGTCATGTCGCCCAGGGCATGGGCCCTCTGGACCAGATCAAGATGGCCCTGGTGCAAATTGCCCATGGTGGCCACAAAGGCCGGCTTGTGGCTGCCTGACAGCGCAGCGCGCAAATCGGCAAGGGTGTGAACGATCAACATGTCTGGGGTCTGCGCATGGGCGCCATCAGGCGCTCGAGGACGATGCGCAGACTGTACCTTGCGCCCAGGGCCTCACCAGCCGTGGGTGTCATCTACGGGAAAGCTACCGTCCTTGACGGCTTTGACATACGCCTGCATGGCATCGCGCACACCGCTGGCGCCGTCCATGAAGTTGCGCACAAACTTGGGGTTCTTGCCCAGGTTGACGCCCAGCATGTCGTGCATCACCAGCACCTGACCAGACGTGCCCTTGCCCGCGCCTATACCTATGGTGGCGCAGCGCTTGAGCTCGCCGGTGAGTTCGGCCGACAGGCGCGCTGGCACCATCTCCAGCACCAGCATGGCTGCGCCCGCGTCCTGCAATTCATGGGCGTGGCGTTTGAGAGTGGCCGCTGCATCGTCGCCCTTGCCCTGCACCCGGTAGCCGCCCAGGGCGTGTACCGTCTGCGGCGTCAGGCCGAGATGCGCACACACCGGAATGCCGCGCTCGACCAGAAAGCGCACGGTCTCGGCGGTCCAGCCGCCGCCTTCGAGCTTGACCATGTGCGCGCCGGCCTGCATCAGCACCGCTGCGCTGCGCAAGGCCTGCTCGCGTGACTCGTGGTAAGTGCCAAAGGGCAGGTCGCCGATCACCCAGGCGGTGCCTTGCACCCGGCGCAGGCCGCGCACCACGCTCTCGGTGTGGTAGCGCATGGTCTCCAGGCTCACGCCCACCGTGCTGTTCAGGCCCTGGCAGACCATGCCCAAGGAGTCGCCCACCAAAATCGTTTCCACCCCGGCGGCGTCGGCCACCGCCGCAAAAGTAGCGTCGTAGGCGGTGAGCATCACGATCTTCTCGCCGCTGGCGTGCATTTCCCGCAGGCGCGGTAGGCTCACCGGGCGGCGCGAAGCGGGCACGCTCGCGGGCGGCAGGGTACCGTAGGGGGAGGAGGGGTTGGCAGGGGCTTCGTTCACGGTGGTGGCGTCGTCAAGTCAGGGGGAAGGCAGTTTATACAGCCGGGCGCTTGTGATCCAGTGCCTTTCCCCTGCGGCGGGTGCGGGCTCAGACCGGCACGGTTCAGGTGGGCCAGATTCAGGCCGGCGTGTAGGCCAGCCGCACATAGATGGGCGCAAAGGCTTCGGCCTGCGTGACATCGACCAGTCCCTCCTTGGCCAGTTCGAGCAGGGCGATGAAGGTCACCACCAAAACCGGCATGCCGCGCGAGGTATCGAAGAGGTTCTCAAACTCCACAAAGCGCCGCCCTTGCAAGGTACGCAGCACAATGCTCATGTGTTCGCGCACGCTCAGCTGCTCGCGGCTGATCACGTGGTGCTGTACCAGCTTGGCGCGCTTGACGATGTCGCGCCAAGCCTGCTGCAGGTCGACCAGATGCACATCTGGAAAGCGCGGCTGCAAGGCCTGCTCCACATACACCTGGGCGCGCACGATGTCGCGCCCGAGTTGCGGCACATCGCTCAGGCGCTGGGCGGCCAGCTTCATCTGCTCGTACTCGAGCAGACGGCGCACCAACTCTGCCCGCGGATCTTCCGCCTCCTGACCTTCGGCCGTCTTTTTGGGGGGCAGCAGCATGCGCGACTTGATCTCGATCAGCATCGCGGCCATCAGCAGGTATTCGGCCGCCAACTCGAGGTGGGTTGTGCGGATCTCATCGACATAGCTCAGGTACTGGCGGGTGACTGCCGCCATGGGGATGTCGAGGATGTTGAAGTTTTGCTTGCGGATCAGGTAGAGCAGAAGGTCCAGCGGGCCCTCGAAGGCCTCCAGGAAGACCTGCAGCGCGTCGGGCGGAATGTAGAGGTCCTGCGGCAGCGCAAACAGCGGCTCGCCGTAGAGCCTGGCCAGTGCGACCTGGTCCACCACCTCCGGCATGGCCGCAATGACCGGGCCATCGGTATCCTCGGCACGCGCTTGGACCGGCACCGGCAGGGCCATGGGCAGCTCGGCCTGAGCCGCGCTCGCAGGGCTGTCAGCGGGTAGCGGCCCCGGGGACGGATCGACGTTCAAGATGCAGCCGGCAGTCTGGGCGGTTCGGGAGGTGCGATGTGCGCGGTGTGAGCCGTCAATTACTGGCTGTTGGGGTGGCCGGTGGTTTGATACACATAGCCCTTTTGCCGAACCCGGCCCTGCGCGAATTCCTGCTGATCAGTCCGGTCGACAGGCTGCTCCCACCAGATCGAGCGCCCCTGACGCTGGCGCGCTTCCAGATCGGGCGCGCTGGCTTTGAGCTGCTCGATGAAGTTGGTGATGCCTGAGGTGTAGTCGGGACGGCGGAAGATGGGCATGGCGTGGGCGATCTCGGTAAAAGCGGTATTTTAGGCGCTGGCGCCTCATGCCCCTAGCGGTGGTGGCTGTGGGGGTGGGAGCCGCGCCCTCGCGGCGAAAGTGCCCTTGAACAAGCACGGTGCGCAGCTTGAGTCCGCATCGTGCCGAGGGCGGCACTCCCACAAAGTTCAACCGGAGCTTGAGGTAGTGTGGGAGCCGCGCCCTCGCGGCGAAAGTGCCCTTGAACAAGCACGGTGCCCTTGAACAAGCACGGTGCCCTTGAACAAGCACGGCGCCCAGCTTGAGTCCGCATCGCGCCGAGGGCGGCACTCCCACAAAGTTCAAGCGGGGCTTGAGGTGGTGTGGGAGCCGCGCCCTCGCGGCGATGCGGCGCCTGCCCAGGCCTCAGTGGATGCGCATGCCCGGCTGGGCGCCGGGCCAGGGCTCGAGGATGTAGATGCCGGGCTGGGCTTTTTCGTCGGCGTGGCTGGCGGCCAGGACCATGCCTTCGCTCACGCCAAATTTCATCTTGCGTGGCGCCAGGTTGGCCACCAGGACGGTCAGCTTGCCTTGCAGATCGGCGGGCTGGTACATCGAGGCGATGCCGGAAAAGACATTGCGCGTCTTGCCTTCGCCCACATCGAGCGTCAGGCGCAGCAGCTTGGTCGAGCCTTCCACCGCCTCGCAGTTCACGATCTTGGCGATGCGCAGATCAATCTTGGCAAAGTCGTCCACCGTGATAGAGGGGGCGATCTCCTCGCCCCCCGGCGCGCTCCCTGCCCCGCTTGCGGGAGAGGGCTGGGGTGAGGGCTCTGCCGAAGCAGCCGGCGGCTCAAACAGGGCATCGAGCTGCTCGGGCGTGACCCGCTGCATCAGGTGCTGGTAGGGCGCGATCGCCGCCACGTCCTGCACATCGTCCCAGCGGTCGAGCTTGCGACCGACCAGTTTTTCCACCTCGCTCGCCAGGGTTGGCAGCACCGGTGCCAGGTAGCGGCTGAGGGTGGCGAAGGCGTTGATCAGTACTGAGCAGACCTGGTGCAACTTCTCGTTGTTGTCTTCCTTCTTGGCCAGCTCCCAGGG
>JBILDR010000097.1:0-11875 GCA_044352515.1 Polaromonas sp. | reverse complement strand
ATGGCTTTGTAGCTGTCGACCACCGTCTGGATCTCGGCGGTGGTGTTGGTGGCCTCGCCGTCAACGGGTTTGGTGTTCAGGGCGCTGTTGATGGACAGCAGGTTGCCCGTATCAACACCGCTCACGCCGGCTGCGGTGTAGGCACTCAGCGCAGGCGTGGTCTCGGTGGCGCTGTTGGCCTCGGCGTAGCCGCTAATCAGGGTTGCGCCGACACCTGGGGGGGTAAGCAGGCTGGCATTGGCCTGCGTGACCAAGTCTTGCAGTTTCTTGACTGTATCCACGCCCGTGCCGTCGTTAGCCGTTTGTTCGATGAGCTTTTGCAGCTCAGGCAGGGCCGCGGGGCTCAGACCCGTTAGGCCAAGTTTGCTAAGCTCCTGCAGGGTCGGAGCGGTGCCGCCGGCTGCGCCCTTCATGACTGCAGCCACCGCGTCGGCCAGGGCCTGCACTTCGCGCACGGTGTCCACGTCGCCTTTGGCTTTGGCATCAATCACGTCGCCCAGCAGGGACGTTTGGGTCGCGGAATTGCTAGCGTCAAGACCCGTAATCCCGATTTCAATGTATTGCTGGGCCGTGGGCTTGGCGTCGACATCTCTTTGGCCGTCAGCCGCGTTCAAGATGGCCTGGTAGGCGTTGACCACCGCCTGAATCTCGTCACGGGTGTCGACGGCTGCGCCGTCCACCCCGGCGGTGTTCAGGGCGCTGTTGATCGCAGCCAGGTTGCCCGCGTCCACGCCGATAACGCCGGCGTTGATGTAGTCGGCAGCGCTGGGCGTGTCTTCCCTTGCGTTATTGGCCTGCGCTGCGGCACTGATGGCTCCGATGGCCTCATTGATGGTGTCGACCAGCGCCTGGATCTTGTCCAGGGTGTTGACCCCAGTACCTTCGTCCGGGGTCTCGGTGATGGCCTTGCGGATTTGCTCCAAATTGGCCGGATTGACCCCGGTGAGGCCCAGCTTTTGCAGTTGATCAAGGGTGGGTGCGGTGCCGCCGGCCGCACCTGTCATCACCGCTGCCACGGCATCGGCCAAATCCTGCACTTCGCGTACGGTGTCGACGTCGGCCTTGTTTTTGATGTCGATCGCATCGCCCAGCAAGCTGGCTTTTGCCGCGGCGGTGGCGCCGTCTACACCGGTCACGCCGATGTTTTTGTAGTCGGTGTCGCTGGGGTTGGTGGCGGTGGTCTTGTCGTCGATACCGTTGGCTGCATCCAGGATGGCCTGGTAGCTGTTGACCACGGTCTGGATCTCGGCGGTGGTGTTGGTGGCCTCACCGTCAACAGTATTGCTATTGAGGGCGCTGTTGATCGCGGCCAGGTTGGCCGCCGTGACACCTTTCACCCCGGCTGCGAAGTAATCACCCTCCGCAGGTTTGGCTTCGCTGGCACTGTTATCTTGCGCAGCGGTACTGATCACGTTGGTCGATGTGTTGACGGTATTGATCAGTGCCTGCAGGTCGTCCAAGGTATCCACGCCGGTGCCGTCATCGTCGGTGCCGGCAATCAAGTCTTGAACTTTTTTGAGGTTGTCCGGGCTCACCCCCGACAAACCCAGTTTTTGCAGCTCGTCGAGCGTCGGCGGTGTGCCGCCGGCAGCGCCCTTGATGACCGCTGCCACTGCATCGGCCAGATCTTGCACTTCGCGCACGGTATCCACGTCGGCTTTGCCCTTGGCATCGATCACGTCGCCCAGCAGGCGCAGCTCGGCAGGCGTGTCCACGCCCGCCACACCGATGGCCGCGTATTGCTGGGCCGTGGGCTTGACGTCGGCATCTCTTTGGCCGTCAGCCGCGTTCAAGATGGCCTGGTAGCCGTCGACCACGGCCTGGATTTCTGAGGTGGTGTCTGCCGCTGCGCCGTCTATGCTCAGGGTATTGAGTGCGCTGTTGATCGAGGCCAGATTGGCCAATGCCACGCCGCTGACGCCAGCGTTGGTGTAGTCGGCAGGACTGGGTGTGCTCTCGGTGGCGTTATTGGCTTGCGCGGCAGAACTGATGACGTCCAGTGCGTTGTTGATCGGATTGATCAGATTCTGGAGCTTGCCCAGGGTATTGACGCCGCTGCCATCATCGGATGTCTGTTTGATCGCTTCCTGGACCTGCGCCAGGTTAGCCGGGGTGACCCCTGTAAGCCCAAGCTTTTGCAGATCGTCAAGCGTCGGGGCGGGGCCGGTGCCAGCACCTGCAATGACAGCTGCGGCTGCATCAGCCAGCTCTTGGATTTCGGGCACGGTGTCGACGTCAGCCTTGGCTTTGAGGTCGATGGCGTCGCCCAGCAAGCTGGCTTTGGCGGTGATGGTGGCCGCAGGGGTGCTGGCCGCATCGAACCCGGTCACGCCGATGTTCTTGTAGTCGACAGCGCTGGGGTTGGTGGCGGTGGTTTTGTCGTCTGCGCCGTTGGCCGCATCCAAGATGGCCCGGTAGCTGTTGACCACAGCCTGGATCTGGGCCGCGGTGCTAACGGCCGCGCCGTCCACGCTGGCAGTGTTCAGGGCGCTGTTGATGGAGGCCAAATTGCCGGAAATGCCTTCGCTCACGCCGGTAACACCGGCTGCGGTGTAGGCGCTGAGCGCCGGGGTGGTCTCGGTGGCGCTGTTGGCCTCGGCGTAAGCGCTGATCAGGGTTGTGCCCGTGCCGGTGGGGGCGGGCAGCTTGGCATTGGCCAGGGTGACCAGATCCTGCAATTTCTTGACTGTATCCACGCCCGCGCCGTCGTTGGGCGTTTGTTCGATGAGTTTTTGCAGCTCGGGCATGACCGCCGGGCTCAGGCCGGTAAGGCCAAGTTTGCTCAGCTCGGCCAGGGTCGGAGCAGTACCGCCGGCAGCGCCTTTCATGACCGCTGCCACTGCATCGGCCAACTCCTGCACTTCGCGTACCGAGTCGACGTCGGCTTTAGCCTTGCCGTCGATCACATCGCCCAGCAGTGCAAGCTGCACAAGAGGGGTGCTTGCGGTCAAACCAGTAACACCAATGGATGCGTATTGCTGAGCGGTGGGCTTGGTATCACCGTCTCTTTGACCATCGGCTGCATTCAGAATGGCCTGATAGGCATTGACCAGCGTCTGAATCTCAGGCCGGGTATCGGTAGCGGCCGCGTCCACTGGGCTGCTGTTCAGGGCGCTGTTGACCGCGGCCAAGTTGCTGGCGTCGACGCCGCTGACGCCAGCGGCTGCATAGTCGCTGATGCCGGGCTTGGTCTCGGTGGCACTATTGGCCTGGGCCGCCGCACTGATGACATCCACAGCGTTGTTGAAGGCGCTCACCAAGTTCTGGAGCTTGGCCACCGTTTCAACGCCACTGCCATCATCGGGCGTCTGCTTGATGGCATCCTGAACCTGCGCCAAATTGGCTGGCGTCAGGCCGGTGATGCCCAGCTTTTTCAACTGCTCGAGGGTCGGGGCGGTGCCGCCAGCAGCGCCTGTCATCACGGCTGCCACCGCATCGGCAAGGTCTTGCACTTCGCGCGCGCTATCCACGTCGGCCCGGCCCTTGCCGTCGATCACATCGCCGAGCAGATTCAACTTTGCAACGGGAACATTGCCGCCCATATCGGTAATGCCGATCGCTGCATATTGCGCAGCTGTCGGCTTGGCATCGCCGTCGCGGCGACCGTCGGCCGCTTCCAGGATGGCCTGGTACGCGTTAACAATGGTCTGGATCTCGGAAGGTGTATTGGCAGCATCGCGATCGACCGCCAGGGTGTTGAGCGCGCTGTTGATCGAGGCCAGATTGCCAGTACTGCCTTCGCTGACGCCAGTCACGCCTGCATCGCGGTAGACGCTAGCAGCCGGGGTGGTCTCGGTGGCGCTGTTGGCCTCGGCGTAGCCGCTGATCAGGTCAGCGCCGGTGCCGCTGGGGGTGGCCAGGGTCTTGTTGGCATCGTCCAGAAGCTTTTGCAGATCGGACACGGTGTCCACGCCCGTCCCGTCGTTGGGCGTTTGTTCGATCAGTTTTTGCAGCTCCGGCAGAGACGCCGGGTTCAGGCCGGTCAGGCCCAGCTTTTGCAATTGATCGAGTGTCGGCGGAGTACCACCGGCGGCGCCCCGCATCACAGCAGCGACCGCATCGGCCAGGTCCTGCACTTCGCGGACCGAGTCCACGTCGGTTTTGGATTTACCGTCGACCAGATCGCCTAGCAGGGATAGCTGCGTCAGCGGGGTGCTGGCATCTAGCCCCGTGACGCCAATGGTCGCGTATTGTTGGGCCGTCGGTTTGGTATCAGCGTCTTTCTGGCCGTCGGCCGCGTTGAAAATTGCCTGATACGCGTCTACCACCGCCTGTATCCCGGCTGGCGTGCTGGTGGCTGCGCCATCTATTTTTTCGGTATCGAGCGCGCTGTTGATGGCTGCCAGGTTAGCCGCGTCCACGCCGCTGACGCCCGCATTGACATAGTCGGCGGCACTGGGAATAAGCTCGGTGGCGTTGTTGGCCTGCGCCGCTGCACTGATGGCACTGGTCGCTTCATTGATGGTGTTGAGCAGGGCCTGCAGCTTGCCCACAGTGTTTAGCGCACTGCCATCGTCGGGGGTTTGTTCGATGGCCCTTTGCAAGACGACCAGCTTGTCTGGGGTCAGGCCGGTCAAGCCCATTTTTTCCAGCTGAACAAGCGTTGGGGGAGTGCCGCCGGCAGCGCCGGTCATCACCGCAGCGACTGCATCAGCCAGATCCTGTACCTCTGCTGTTGTATTGACATCGTTCCAGGCCTTGCCGTCGATGATGTCGCCCAGCATCGCGACCTTTGCGGCCGTGTCCATGCCTTTGACGCCGATGGTGATGTATTGCTCCGCTGTTGGCTTGAGTGCGCCGTCGCGCGTGCTGTTGGCGGCAGTCTCGATGATTTTCCAGACGTCAGCGCCACCAGCTGGCACTGCATTCGGCGATGGGCTACCTGCACCGCCACCGCCACCACCACCGCCGCCAGCCAATGCGGCCCCTGCGCCCGCAATGGCAGCGACCGCACCGGGTGCCAGTCCGACCGCTGGAGCCAATGCCACAACGCCTTCCAGAGACTCAGCAACCGGGAATCGGCCCAGGCCGGCCCAATAATCCTGGCCTTCAGCGAGCGCACTGACGGGCTGCACAGCATCGGAGACCAGGGCTGAATACTCATACAGGATCCCGTCAGCCCCCTGCCCGGTCACAAGAGCGCCCTCGGCATCGGCGTAGGACTCCAGCACGATCTCAAAGGCCGGCTGTTCGCCCTCCATCACTTCAATATGCAAGTTCTTGCCGACCCGCTTGGCCTTAACCACCTCTGGCGCGCGCTTGGTCGTTGGGTCTATGAGCTGGTACTTGGCCTTGGGGATCGCCTTGGTGATGTAGGCATTGCCCTTGGGCGCGATGAAAACCTGCTCGGTTCCGTCAGCCAGGGTGATCTTGATGTTCAATTGCTCGGCCATGTGCTTGAACTCCGAAAACTCGTTTTGAAAATGATTGTTTAAATTGAGAGATGACGCTTGGGGGCTATGACTTGGGTTTTCCGGTAAGACCTTGAACTGGTATCGGCCGCCGGATGAAGGCCCTCAAGAAATACCGCGTTAAACCTCGTAGGAATTAAATCAATAGCCTAGTAAAAGATAGCCCGATGAGAAATTGATGTATTCGGACAAATTTGACTTTTCAGACACGTTTCTCTCAACTGAAAGTCATTGTTAACTTTTCCGCCTGCGAAAAAGTTAAATTAGTTAAAGACTGAAGAGGGCCTGCCGTAAGCCCTCGCAGCCCTGACGGCTGCCCTGGGGCGCGGCGTTCCAGCCCGCACCATGGCAGGCGCGGCGAGGCCGCTGTACACAGGGCGTGGGCAAACACAATCCGACCCAAGGCGGGCGGGTAACTGTATTGCGGGAAGTAACTAGCGGTGACAGGGCCTTTTCGACGGCCTGCTTGGCTTATTGATAAAGGGAAATTCGCAAACCCTGGTGACCATAATGGGTCAGAGGGTTTTAAAAGTTAAATAATGCAAATTAATGCGTATGAAATACGCGCTCAATCTTGCAAGCCAGTCCCGGGGACTATAGGGACTGTATGGAAGTGAGCTGAGCTAAGTCAGGCCCAGAAAGAACAAAGGACCTAGACCCTGACGGGAATAAGTCCTTGATTCATTTGGTGCGGCTGGCAGGATTCGAACCCACGACCCCTTGGTTCGTAGCCAAGTACTCTAATCCAACTGAGCTACAGCCGCGACGAGCCGGATTATGGCACAAGTCCCCGGGGCTGCCCGTGGGCTGCCTGGCCGGCGCACAGGCCCTGCTGAGTCAGCCAGACCTGGACGCGATCGGCCACATCGTCAGAATTGGTGTCCATCATGATCATGTGCGAGTTGCCCGCCAGGCCCAGTGCGGGCAAGTCCCATTCGTCCGCCCGCACCCCCTGCGCGCGCAGGCGATCCCGATAGCCAGCCAGCGCCACCCGCAACTGTGACCACAAGGGGTGGCCTTCAAAGTGGTCACCCCAGACCAGAAGGTGGGGAATGCCACGCAGCCTGGCCAGGGCCTGATCGGGCACCTGCGGGAAGCCTGAAGGCTCAATCGCCACAATGGCACGCACCTTCTCGGGCTGAGCCAGGGCCATGGCAAAGGCGAAGTTGCAGCCCTGGCTGTGGGCGATCAGCACGAAGGGACCATGCAGTCGGGCCAACTCGTCGTAGGCCGCCTGGGTCGCAGCCTCGGTACTGCTCCAGCGGGGTGTGGACTGCTTCATGAACTGGTCAAAAGCGGCCAGCGGAAAACGGGTGTCGGCATGGGCCCGGCGCTCCCGGCCGCGCCAGGAGCCCGGCGGGCCAATGCGAAACAGCTCCCAGGCCTCCTGCTTGCTGCGAAACACCGGCTCCCCTGCGAAAAACTCCGGGCTGCGCGCCCAGGTGGCCCGGCCGCGCTCGACGGCGTCGGCGGTCCAGACATCATGGCCGGCGCGCAAAAAGAAGCTTTGCCAACCGGGCTGGCCGTCGGGCTTGGTCTCGTAGCAAACCCCGCTCATGCCGCCGCCGTGCATCAACAGCAGCGGATAGCGCGCCCGCGGCTGCTGCAACTGCACATACTGCACATACATCTGCTCGATCTCAAAGTCGCCGTTGGGGTCCAGGTTCACCACCGGGCCGCCGGGCGAATACCGGATCTGCCGTGGCTGCAAGCCTTGCAGAGATGCCGGACGCCCACCGATGTGTGCGCTGCCTATGCGGCGCACCGCCATCGCGGGCTGCGCGGGGGGGCCAGGTTCTGCCGAAGTGCTCATGTCCATCCAGGAAAGGGGCGGCGCAGACCTGCGGCCCGGCTCGGTCAAAATGGTAGCAGCGCCGTCAGACTTCCTGCGGCTTGATGCCCCTTACAACCCAGGCTTGTACCCATGAGTTTTCTCGATGTTGCGCCTCGCGTGGTCGAAGTCATAGACACCCGTGCCGATTTACCCTGGAGCGAGCGCGTGCGCATCAGAGCGCTGGAGCGGCTGCCTTTGGGCCCCAGCCAGGTGCGCATCGGCATGCTGGCCATGCCTATCCTGCCCGCTGACTTGCTGCAAATGAAGGGACAGTACGGGGTGCTACCCGCCCTGCCCTATGTGCCCGGTCATGAGGGTGTGGCGGTGGTGCTCGAATGCGGCGCAGAGGTGCAGGATTTGCAGCCCGGGCAGCGGGTGCTGCCCTTGGGCGGCAAGCTCTGGGCCGACGAATGCGTGATGCCCCGACGCGCTCTGTTGCCACTGTCTGAAGATGGCGACCCACTCCAGCAGGCCATGCTCACAGCCAACCCCGCCACCGCCTGGGTGCTGCTCCAGCATGAAGGGGCGCTAAAGCCAGGCCAATGGGTGATGCAAAACGCGGCCAACTCGGCAGTGGGCCAGTGCGTGCGACAAATCGCCGCCCACTTGGGGCTCCAGGTGATCAACATCGTGCGCCGGGAGCAGGCAGCGGCCCGCAACGAGGGCGGGCATTGGCTGGTCGACGAGGGCAGCGATCCGCAGGCCTTGCGCGCACAGGTTCGGGGTTTTACCGGCGATGCCCCGGTGATGCTGGGACTGGACGCCCTCGGCGGCAACGCCACCGCAGCGCTGGCCGCCTGCCTGAGCGAAGGTGGCCGCCTGCGGGTGTATGGCCTGCTCAGCGGCCAGCCCAGCCAGATCGCCGCGCATGACCTGATCTTCAGAGACATAGAGCTGCGCGGCTTCTGGCTGGCCCGCTGGTTTGGCGACCCGGCGCACAAGCAGGCCAGCCGCGAGGTCTATCCGGCTTTGATGGAGCTGGCCCGCCAGGGCGTGCTGCACATGAGCGTCGAGCAGGTCTATGGCCTGGACGACATCGCCCAGGCGCTGGCCCATGCAGCCCGGGAAGGCCGCAGCGGCAAGATCTTGCTGCGCGGGGCCCACGGGACGCCTTGACAGGGCCCATGCCGAAGCGACAGGCCCGTGGGTATGCCCTCTTGCCGCCCAAGCGGCCGGCTGATACGGTCTGGAAAAGCTCTGCAACATGAAGGCTGGCTGTGCCCACCGAACCGTTTCGCACACTGAATGAACGCTGATTCTGCCTCTCTGGTCTACAACCCCAACGACGAAGACACCCGCCGCGATCCCTTTGCCCTCTATGAGCGCTTGCAGGAGCACGACCCAGTGCACTGGAGCCCCGCGCTCAAGAGCTGGATCCTGACACGCTACGACGATGTGCGGCAGGTCTGCATGGGCCAGGGCGTGTCTTCGGACCGACTGCGGCCCTTCTACGATTCACTGAAGGATGAGCGCCGCGACATCCTCAGCGGGGTGATGCGCTACCTCAACCACTGGCTGGTGTTCAAGGCGCCGCCCGAGCACACCCGGCTGCGCCGCCTGCTCAATACCGTCATTTCACCGGCCACCGTGGCCGAAATGGGGCCGGCCATCCGCAGTGCCTTTGACCACATCATGCAGGGTCTGGATCCCTCGCAGGAGATGGACTTCATGAAAGAGGTGGCCGAGCTCTTTCCGGCTTTTGTCATTCTGGACATGCTGGGCGTGCCGCGCCAGGACTTTCGGGCCATCAAGGGCTGGTCGGACGATCTGCGCCTGTTCATAGGCACAGCCCAGGGCGAGGGCGACAAATACCGCCGGGCGCGCGATGGCGCCGACCATATGTCGGCCTACTTCCGCGAGATCATCGCGCTGCGCAGGCGCGAGCCGGGCGGCGACGCGATCAGCCGCATGGTCGCTGCGCGCGACGAGGGCGGCATGCTCAGCGAAGACGAGTTGGTGGGCTGCTGCATGCTCTTCCTGTTTGGCGGGCATGAGACCACCACCAATTTATTGGGCAGCGCGGTGGTGGCCCTGCTCAAGCACCCGGACCAACTCGAGCGGCTGCATGCCGAGCCGGCGCTGATCGACGCCGCAGTGGAGGAATTCCTGCGCTACGACGGTCCGAGCAACAGCATCGCCCGGGTGGTGGCGCAAGACCATGAGCTCGGCGGCAAGACCTTGCGCGCCGGCGAACGCCTGTTTGCCATGATCAACGCGGCCAACCGAGACCCCCGCCAGTTCAGCGACCCGCACCGGCTGGAGCTGGCGCGCACACCCAACCGCCATTTGACCTTCGGCTTTGGCATTCATTTTTGCCTGGGCGCGCCGCTGGCCCGGATGGAGGCCAAGGTTTGTCTGGGCGAGCTGGCCGCGCGCTTTCCGAAGATGCGCGCCGGCAGCGCGCCGCCCGACTGGATAGACGCGCTCATCATGCGCGGGCCTAAGCGCCTGCCGCTGATCCTGGCCTGAGCCTTGCGCAATGAGCTACCCGCACGACGCATCGCGCAGCCTCCACCAGGCCTTTGCCGCTGCGCGCGGACGCGCCGCCGATAGGCCCTTCCTGGCCGAATCGGCCTGCTCGGGCGGACGCCAGTGGAGCTTCGAGCAGGCTGGCCAGGAGGTCGATGCGCTGGTCCAGGCCTACAGAGGTCAAGGCTGGGGCCAAGGCCACCGGGTAGCCCTGGCGGTGGGCAACCACCCGCGGCATTTTTTTCATTTTCTGGCGCTCAACCAGCTGGGCGCGTCCATCGTACCGCTCAACCCAGACCACCGCGCCGGTGAGATCGCGCATGTGCTGCAGGTTTCGCGGGCGCAATTGGTGGTCAGCACTGCGCCGCGCTACAGCCTGCTGCAATCGGTATTGGCCGACCGCAGCCGGTGGAGCCAAGTGGCGCTGGTCTCCAGCGAGGCGCTCGCGCAGCAATTGGGGCCGGCCCCAGGGCCGGTGGCAGCACTGAGCGCTGACCCTTGGCAGCGCGAGGCCGCCATCTTATTCACCTCGGGCACCTCCGGGCCGCCCAAGGGCTGCGTGCTCACCAATGAGTATGTGATGACCGCCGGCGCCTGGTACCGCGACCTCGGCGGCGCGCTGCGCTTTAGCCATGGCGGGGACAGGCTGCTCAACCCACTGCCGGTGTTTCACATGAACTGCGGCATGACCAGCATTGCCACCATGTGCCTGACCGACAACTGTCTGGTGCTGCCTGACCGCTTTCATGCCAGCACCTGGTGGGACGACTGCGTGCGCTCGCAAGCCACCGCCATCCACTACCTGGGCATCATGCCGCCGGCCCTGTTCAACCAGGCCAGCAGCCCGCTCGAACGGGCCCACCGCATCCGCTTCGGGCTGGGTGCCGGCTGCGACCCCAGCTTGCACCCGCAGGTCGAGGCGCGTTTTGGTTTTCCTTTTGTCGAGGTCTGGGGCATGACCGAGACCGGGCGCTTTCTGGCCAATCAATTTGAGCCACGAATGACCGATACCCGCGCCTTCGGCCGGCCGGCGCAGCCGGTCGAAGTGCGGGTGGTCGACGAGCAAGACCGCGACCTGCCTGCGGGCCAGGCCGGGCAGTTGCTGGTGCGCGCCAGCGGGGACGATCCACGGCGCGGCTTTTTCTCGGGCTATCTCGGTGAGCCCGAGGCCACCGAGCAGGCCTGGCGCGGCGGCTGGTTTCATACCGGTGATGTGGTGGTGCAAGACGCCAGCGCCATGCTGTACTTTGTCGACCGCCGCAAGGACATGATCCGCCGCTCGGGCGAGAACATCTCGGCCTCCGAGGTGGAAGCGAGCCTGGCCGCCCATCCGGCGGTGGCCCGCGCGGCGGTGCTGGCCGTGCCCGACGAGATGCGCGACGAAGAGGTGCTCGCGGTGGTGGTGCCGGCGGCCGGCCACAGTCCAGACCCACATCTTGCGCAATCGCTGCTCAGCCACTGCCTGGAGAATCTGGCGTATTACAAAGCCCCAGCTTGGGTGGTGTTTCGCGAAGAACTGCCGGTGACGGCCACCAATAAGCTACAAAAGAACCTGATCTTTGCCGCCGGGCAGGATGCCCGCGCGCAGGCCATCGACTTGCGCTCTTTGAAGAAACGACCTGAACAAGCATCGCCATGAGCCTGAACCACAACATCGTGCTGGCCGCGCCGGCGCGCACCCCCTTCGGCGACTTTGGCGGCAGCCTGCGCGACATCCCATTGGCCCAACTGGCGGTGCATGCGGCCCGCGCCTGCCTTGCGCGCAGCGGCCTGCAAGCCGGCGACATCGACCATCTGGTCTATGCCAACACCGTGCCGGTGGATGCCGACAGCCTGTTTGGCGCGCGGGTGATTTCTGGCGCCATGGGCCTGCCCGACCATGTGCCCGCCCTGACGGTCAGCCGCGGCTGCGGGGCCGGGCTGCAGGCCATGGTGTCGGCGGCCGAGCAGATCATCTCCGGCCATTCGAAGATTGCCCTGGCCGGCGGCGCAGAAAGCTACAGCCGCGCGCCCTTTGTGCTGCGCAGCGGCCGCTGGGGCCACAAGCGCGGTGACCAGAACTTGCAGGACTGGCTGGAAAACACTTACCGCGACCCCTTCACCCGCGAGTACATGGGGCAGACCGCTGAAAACCTGGCCGGTCAATTTGGCCATCTGCGCG
>JBILDR010000001.1:0-116094 GCA_044352515.1 Polaromonas sp. | reverse complement strand
CCTCGATCTCGTGCCAGTCGCGCAGCATGCCCTGTTTCTGGACTTCCTTGCCACTGAGCATGCCGCCACTGAAGTAGCTCATGTGCGTCAGCCGGGCCATGCGGGCCTTGCAGTTGATCTGCACCTGGGCGCGCATGGAGCGGTAAGTCTGCCCTTCAGAATTGGTCTGCGGCGCGCGGTAATCCAGCACCGTCCACAACTGCTTGTTGGCGCCGTGCTGCTCGATGGACTGCGGGTCCATGTAGTACATGCCCTGATCGGCCAGGCTCAAGGGCTCCCAACGAGTTGCGGCCTGGCTAGGCAGGCTCAGCAAGCACCCAAGGACGGCCAGCGCGGCGATGGCGTGAGGAGGTTTCAAGGTCGGCTCCGAATTCTGGGCTTCAGTGCGCTCGGGAAACTCTTGATGTAGAAGGTGGGTCTGTGCCGATGTCCGGCCATCCCCATTCAGGAACGGCGCTGCAGGAGCTGCGCCGCCAGGTCGTTGAGCGCGCGCCGGTAGGCGCTGTCCGGCAAGCCAGCCAAGGCGGCAATCGCCCGCTGGGCTTCTTGTGCGGCCCGCTCATGGGTGATCTGAAGGGCGCCTGTCTGAGCGACGATGGCCACGATGGCGTCGAGCTGGTCGGCACCACCTTCCTCGATGGCCGAGCGGATCAGCTCGCGTTCGGCCGGGCTGCAGCGACCCATGGCCACAATCAGCGGCAGCGTGACCTTGCCTTCGCGCAAGTCGTCACCCAGGTTCTTACCCATTTCGGCCACGTCGCCGTCGTAATCGAGGGCGTCGTCGATCACCTGAAAAGCCGTGCCCAGGGCCTGACCGTACTCGGCGCAAGCCGCCTCGGTAGCGGCATCGCTGCCGGCCAAAATAGCAGCCAGACGCGCACTGGCCTCGAACAACTTGGCCGTCTTGGAGCGAATGACATGAATGTAGTCGGCCTCGCTGAGCGAAGCGTCGTGCATATTCATGAGCTGCTGCACCTCACCTTCGGCAATCACGTTGGTGGCCTCAGACAGCACCTCCATGACGCGCATATTCTGGGCCAGCACCATCATCTGGAAGGCGCGGGAGTACAGGAAGTCGCCCACCAACACACTGGCCGGATTGCCAAAAGCCTCATTGGCCGTGGGGCGGCCGCGCCGCAGGGTGGACTCGTCGACCACATCGTCGTGCAGCAAGGTGGCGGTGTGTATGAATTCCACCACAGCCGCCAGGTTCAATCGCTGTTCGCTGCGGCAAGCCAAGGCGCCGCACATCAGCAGCAGCAAAGCGGGACGCAGACGTTTGCCGCCAGCGGCCACGATATAGCGGGAAATCTGGCCGACCAGGGGCACGTCCGAGGCCAGGCGCTGCTCGATCACCGCGTCCATGTCCCGCATGTCCTGGGCAACCAGTTCCAGGGCGGCGGAGGTGCTGACGGGGATGGGTGACAAAGTGAAATTTCCTGACAAAAATCTTCAAGATTATAGGTCGGACCCGGCTTATCCAAGGCAGTACAGAGCGCGGACAGGGTGGGAAGCCGGGCTAAGCGGCCTGTTGCAGAATTGCGCCGCCCTCCCCCCAACGGCTTACAGCAGGGCCCCAGAAGCCGCGCCAGACGGGGCTGGCGTCGACAAAACCGGCTCTAGCGGCTACAATGGAAAGCTTTTCCGCCGGCAGTAGGGTCAGCGGAAAATTCCTTTCGCTTCAATTCGAAGAGGTTTCAAGTATGTACGCGGTCATAAAAACCGGTGGCAAGCAATACAAGGTTGCTGCCGGCGAAAAAATTAAAGTAGAACAGATTGCTGCGGACGTAGGCCAGGAAATCGTGATCGACCAAGTTCTGGCTGTCGGCGACGGCAGTCAGATCAAGATCGGCACGCCTCTGGTGTCCGGCGCAACTGTCAAAGCCACAGTGGTGGCTCAAGGCAGGCACGACAAAGTGCGCATCTTCAAGATGCGCCGTCGCAAGCACTACCAAAAGCGCCAAGGCCATCGCCAAAACTACACCGAGCTGCAGATCGGCGACATCGCCGGCTGATGCTCTAAAGCCTAACAGGAGTCCAGAACATGGCACAGAAAAAAGGCGGCGGCTCAACGCGTAACGGGCGTGATTCCAAGCCCAAGATGCTCGGCGTGAAAGTCTTCGGCGGGCAAGTCATCAGCGCCGGCGGCATCATCGTGCGCCAGCGCGGCACCCGCTTCCATGCGGGTAACAATGTGGGCGTGGGCAAAGACCACACCCTGTTTGCCCTGGTCGACGGCCAGGTGAGCTTTGCCGTCAAGGGCGCGCTCAACAAGCACACGGTGAACGTGACCCCGGCCTGAAGCCGGGCCGACATGGCCACTGCTTAAAGCCCCGCCCGGCGGGGCTTTTTCATTGGCAGCCGGGCATAGCCCATTGATTAAACTGGAGCGCCAGCCTGCGGCTGCGATCTACACCATGAAATTTGTTGACGAAGCCTTTATCGACATCGCCGCCGGCGATGGCGGCAGCGGCTGCGTCTCGTTCCGGCACGAGAAGTACAAGGAGTTTGGCGGCCCCAATGGTGGCGACGGTGGGCGGGGCGGCCATGTGTACGCACTGGCCGACGAGAGCCTGAACACCCTGGTGGACTTCCGCTTCTCGCGCCGCCATGAAGCCAGGAATGGCGAGCATGGCAAGGGCTCCGACATGTTTGGCGCCAAGGGCGATGACATCATCCTCAAAATGCCGGTGGGCACCATCTTGAGCGACGCCGAAACCGGCGAGGTGGTGTGTGAGTTGCTGACGCCAGGCGAGCAGGTACTCATTGCCAAAGGCGGCGACGGCGGTTTTGGCAATCTGCGCTTCAAAAGCTCAACCAACCGCGCCCCGCGCACCAAGACGCCAGGCTGGCCCGGCGAGCGCAAAAACCTCAAGCTCGAGCTCAAAGTGCTGGCCGATGTCGGCCTGTTGGGCATGCCCAATGCCGGCAAGTCCACCTTCATCTCGGCCGTCTCCAATGCCCGGCCGCGCATCGCCGACTATCCCTTCACCACCTTGCACCCGAACCTGGGCGTGGTGCGGGTCGGCCCCGAACAAAGCTTTGTGATCGCCGACCTGCCCGGCCTGATCGAGGGCGCGGCCGAGGGCGCAGGCCTGGGCCACCTGTTCTTGCGCCATCTGCAGCGCACCCGCTTGCTGCTGCACATCGTCGATCTGGCCCCGTTTGATGAAGGCGTCGATCCGGTCGCGCAAGCCAAGGCCATCGTGGCCGAGCTCAAGAAATACGACGAAGGCCTGTACAAAAAGCCGCGCTGGCTGGTGCTCAACAAACTGGACATGCTCGAGGGCGAGCAGCGGGTCAAAGCGGTCAAGGACTTTCTCAAGCGCTCACGCTTTAAGGGGCCGGTGTTCGAGATTTCGGCCCTGACCCGCGAAGGCTGCGAGCCACTGATCCGTGCCATCTATCCCTTCATCGAGCAGGTGCGACGGGCCGCCCAGCCGCAGGAGCAGGTCGACCCGCGCTTCGCACCAGCGGCCGATACCCCCACCTGAAGCCGGGCCCGCCCCAGGCCTGCGAGAGATCCAACAGACATGCAAAGCAAGCTCAGCTTAGAGGTGCTCAGCCAGGCCCGCCGCATCGTGGTCAAGGTCGGCTCCAGCCTGGTCACCGACGAAGGCCGCGGCCTGGACACGCAAGCCATCGCCCAGTGGTGCGAGCAACTGGCACGGCTGTCCAAGGACGGGCGCGAGGTGGTGATGGTCAGCAGCGGCGCCATTGCCGAAGGCATGAAGCGGCTGGGCTGGAGCAGCCGGCCCAGCGCCATCCATGAGCTGCAGGCCGCCGCCGCAGTGGGGCAGATGGGCCTGGTGCAGGCCTATGAGAGCCAGTTGCGCGAGCAAGGCGTGGGCAGCGCACAGGTGCTGCTTACCCATGCCGACCTGGCCGACCGCGAGCGCTACCTCAACGCCCGCTCTACCCTGCTGACGCTGCTGCAACTGGGCGTGGTGCCGGTGATCAACGAGAACGACACGGTGGTCAACGACGAAATCAAGTTCGGTGACAACGACACCCTGGGCGCGCTGGTGGCCAATCTGATCGAGGCCGACCTGCTCATCATCCTGACCGACCAGAAAGGCTTGTACTCGGCCGATCCGCGCAAGGATCCGCTAGCGCAGTTTGTGCACGAGGGACGAGCCGGCGACCCCGCGCTCGAAGCCATGGCCGGCGGTGCCGGCTCGAGCATAGGCAAGGGCGGCATGATCACCAAAATCCTGGCGGCCAAGCGCGCCGCCGGCTCAGGGGCCTCGACGGTGATCGCCTGGGGCCGCGAGCCGGGCGCCCTGCTGCGTCTGTGCGCCGGCGAGCTGATTGGCACCCTGCTGATCGCCCAAACCGCCAAGAACCAGGCGCGCAAGCAGTGGATGGTCGATCACCTGCAACTGCGCGGCTCGGTGACGGTCGATGAGGGCGCAGTTCTCAAACTGCGCGATGAGGGCAAAAGCCTGCTGCCCATCGGCATGATCGCCGTGCAAGGGGAGTTTGCGCGCGGCGATGTGATTGCAGTGCGTGACCCGCAGGGCCAGGAAATTGCACGCGGCCTGGCCAACTATTCCAGTGCCGAAGCGCGTCTGATTTTGCGCAAGGTCTCCAGCGAATTCGAGCGCCTGCTCGGATACACCGGAGAGCCGGAGATGGTTCACCGCACCAACCTCGTGCTCTCGCGCTGAAGCAATCAGGCAGGGCAAGCCTGCCCATGCTCAAGGCTTGACGGCCGGCAGATCACGCAGATCACGCTGCGGATCGGGGTCAAAACTGGCGCCGGGCGGCAGGTCGATGTCGGCCGGATCCACCGAGCCGGGCCCCTGCCCTGCCGCTTCGCGGCGCGGGCCACCCCGCAAGAAACGCGGGCGCTGGTCGGCACGGGCCTCACCGCGCGGAACGTAGCGCGACAGCTCATTGAGCGCCATCTCATAGACACCGCGCTTGAACTCCACCACCACGTCCAGCGGCACCCAGTAGTCGTTCCAGCGCCAGGCGTCGAACTCGGGATGGTCGGTGGCGCGCAGGTTCAAGTCCCAGTCGTGGCCCACCAGCTGCAGCAAAAACCAGATCTGCTTTTGGCCCTTGTAGTGGCCACGCGCGTCGCGCCGGATGTAACGATCGGGCACCTCGTAGCGCAACCAGTCCCGGGTCCGGGCCAGCACCTGCACATGATGCGGATGCAAGCCCACCTCCTCGTGCAGCTCACGAAACATGGCCTGCTCGGGGTTTTCACCCCGGTCGATGCCACCCTGCGGGAACTGCCAGGAGTGGGTGCGGATGCGCTTGCCCCAAAAGACCTGGCTTCTCTGGTTGAGCAGGATGATGCCGACGTTGGGCCTGAAGCCGTCTCGGTCGAGCATAATCGAACCTCAAAAATTTAAAACTGAGACCATTATGCACAGCCGTGGCCGCAGCGCCAAGCTGCCGCCCCGCATTTGCGTCTCCCCACCCCCAGCAGACCCGCATGAAAGCGTCCCAGTTCCACATTGCCACGCTCAAGGAAGCCCCCGCCGATGCCGAGGTAGTCAGCCATCAGTTGATGATGCGCGCCGGCATGATCAAAAAACTCGGCGCCGGCATTTACACCTACATGCCCATGGGCCTGCGGGTGATCCGCAAGGTCGAGGCCATCGTGCGCGAGGAGATGAACCGCGCCGGCGCGATCGAGCTGACCATGCCAGTGATACAGCCGGCCGAGCTCTGGCACGAAACCGGCCGCTTTGAAAAAATGGGGCCCGAGCTCCTGCGCATCCGCGACCGCCACGACCGCGATTTTGTGGTGCAGCCCACCAGCGAAGAGGTGGTGACCGACATCGCCCGCCAGGAGATCCGCAGCTACAAGCAGCTGCCCAAGAATTTCTATCAAATTCAGATCAAATTTCGCGACGAGCGCAGGCCGCGCTTTGGACTGATGCGCGGGCGCGAGTTCATCATGAAGGACGCCTATAGCTTCGACCGCAACCCGGCCGCAGCGCAAGCCAGCTACCAGGCCATGGCGCAGGCTTATCGCCGCATCTTTGACCGCTTCGGGCTGCGCTATCGGGCGGTGGCCGCCGATTCAGGGGCCATCGGTGGCGACTTGTCCGAAGAATTCCAGGTGATCGCAGCAACCGGCGAAGACGCCATCGTCTACTGCCCGAGCAGCGACTACGCGGCCAATATGGAAAAGGCCGAGGCCCTGCCACCGGCGGGCCCTCGCCCAGCTGCCGCCGAGGCGATGAAGAAAACCCCCACCCCGGGCAAAAGCACCTGCGCCGATGTGGCCGCACTGCTGAGCCTGCCGCTTGAGCGCACCGTCAAGTCCCTGGTGCTGGCCACCGACGAACTGGGCGAGCAAGGCGCGGTGGTCAAAACCCAAGTCTGCTTGCTGCTGCTGCGCGGTGACCACGATATGAACGAGGTCAAGGTCGGCAAGGTGCCGGGCTTGGCCGCCTTCCGCTTTGCCACCGCGGCCGAAATCGAAGACCACTTTGGTTGCAAGCCTGGCTATCTGGGCCCGATCGGCCTGCAAAAGCCGGTACGCGTGATCGCCGACCGCGAAGTGGCGGTGATGGCCGACTGGATCTGCGGCGCCAACGAGGTCGACTTTCACATCACCGGCGTGAACTGGGGCCGCGACCTGCCCGAGCCCGAGCTGGTGACCGATCTGCGCAATGTGGTGGCCGGCGATGCCTCACCCGACGGCCAGGGCAACTTGGCCATCGAGCGCGGCATCGAGGTCGGCCATGTGTTCTACCTGGGTACCAAATACTCCAAGGCCATGAACGCCAGCTTCCTGGACGAAGACGGCAAGCCCAAGCTGATGGAGATGGGCTGCTACGGCATCGGCATCACCCGCCTGCCAGCGGCAGCCATCGAACAAAACCACGACGAGCGCGGCATCATCTGGCCTGACGCGCTGGCACCTTTTACCGTGGTGATCTGCCCGATCGGCGCGCACCGCAGCGCCGCCGTGCGCGAGCGGGCCGAGCAGGTCCACGATGCACTGAGCGCCTTGGGCGTGGAGGTCATGCTCGACGACCGCGACGAGCGCCCCGGCGCCATGTTCGCAGACTGGGAGCTGATAGGCGTTCCACACCGACTGGTGATCTCCGAGCGGGGCCTCAAAGAAGGCCAGCTCGAGTACCAGCACCGCAAGGATGCAGCAGCGACCAAGGTGCTGGATGCCGAGGTGATGGACTTCCTGCGGACCCAGCTGGGGCTGTAAGGCCGCATCGCCGCGAGGGCGCGGCTCCCACATCCCATTGGCTCACTGGTCTTTCATGTGGGAGCGCCGCCCCCGGCGCGATAGGGCTGTTGATCGAGCGCCGCATCGCCGCGAGGGCGCGGCTCCTACGCCCCCGGTCAACCGCCGGGTCACTCAGGGGCTACCATTTTGTGGGAGCGCCGCCCCCGGCGCGATAGGGCTGTTGATCGAGCGCCGCACCGCCGCGAGGGCGCGGCTCCTACGCCCCCTCTTTCTGAAGGCTCCAGCCTTTGTCGATCGGGCAGCACCGTTTAAACCCGGTGCGTCGCCCCCTCAAAGCCTCGCTCTTGCGCGAACCAGGCCAGAACAGGGATGGTGCCGGGTAGGACCGGCTGAACCTGCACCGGCAAACCCTGCCAGGCAAAGCACTGGCCTTCCTTCATGTGCAGCTCGCCCGCCCATTCGAAGACCTGGCAGAAATGAAGGCGCACCAGCGCATGCGGATAATCCACCATCTCGATGCGCCAAGGCTGGGCCGCCGCGATGGTGATGCCAATTTCTTCCTGCAACTCGCGTCGCAAGGCCTGCTCCACCGTCTCACCGGCCTCGATCTTGCCGCCCGGAAACTCCCAGTAGCCTTCGTAGACCTTGCCCGCGGGACGCGAGGTGAGCAAAAACTGGCCGTCAGCACGAATGAGCACGCCGACCGCCACTTCGACGACCTTGCGGTCGCCCTGGCGCGGCTGCTGGCCGTCAGCAAGCAGGGGGCTCATGCACGCCCGTGCTGGCCAGCGTAGTCAAGCGCGAACTGATAAGCCACCCGCCCGCTGCGCGAGCCGCCGCGCTCCAGCGACCAGAGCAGGGCCACCGGCCGGGCTGCTTCAATCTCAGGCTCGGGCACGCCATGGGAGCGCAGCCACTGGGCCACGATGGTCAGATACTCGTCTTGGCTGAAGGGGTAGAAACTCACCCACAGGCCAAAGCGTTCAGACAGAGAAATTTTTTCTTCGACCACCTCGCCCGGATGCACCTCGCCGTCAGCGGTGTGGGTATAGCTGAGGTTCTCCTTCATGTACTCGGGCAGCAAGTGGCGCCGATTACTGGTGGCATAAATGAGCACATTGGGCGTGGAGGCGGCCACCGAGCCATCGAGGATGGACTTGAGCGCCTTGTAGCCCGACTCACCGTCTTCAAAACTCAAGTCATCGCAGAAGATGATGAACTTCTCCGGCCGCGCGCTGACCAACTCCACGATGTCGGGCAGGTCGATGATGTCGTCCTTGTCGATCTCGATCAACCGCAGGCCCTGCGGCGAGTAGGTATTGAGGCAGGCCTTGATGAGTGACGATTTACCGGTACCGCGCGCACCCGTCAGGAGCACATTGTTGGCCGGCAGCCCTTTGACAAACTGCTCGGTGTTGCGCTGTATCTTGGCCTTCTGGTCCTCGATTTCCTGCAGGTCATTGAGCGCAATGCTGGAGATGTGCAGCACGGGCATGAGCAGGCCATGGCCTGAGTTGCGGCGGCGATAGCGCCAGGCCACAGCGGCACCCCAGTCGGGCGCGGCCAGGGGCCCAGGCAGGATGGACTCGATGCGCCCGAGCAGGGTTTCAACCCGGCCCAGCAGCCCTTGTAATTCAGTCATCTTGGCTTTCTTGCAAGAAGTGCTCGCCGCGCAGCGTCAGCTGCGGTAGTCGGCGTTGATCTTGACGTAGTCGTAGGAAAAATCGCAGGTCCAAACGGTGTCGCTGGCCTGGCCACGGCCCAGCAGGACCCGCACTGTGATTTCGCTTTGCTTCATCACCCGCGCGCCATCGGCTTCCTGGTACTGGGGGTGACGGCCGCCACCCTGGGCCACCATCACATCGTCCAGGTACAGATCGATCAGGGTTTGGTCCAGGTCGGCGATGCCGGCATAGCCCACCGCCGCCAGGATACGGCCGAGGTTGGGGTCGCTGGCAAAAAACGCGGTCTTGACCAGGGGCGAATGGGCGATTGCGTAAGCCACCTGCCGGCATTCGGCGCCATCGCGGCCCCCTTCGACCCGCACCGTGATGAACTTGGTTGCGCCCTCGCCATCGCGCACGATGGCCTGCGCCAGCCAGCGCGCTGCGTCCATCAGCGCTGCGCGCAGAGCCTGGGCATCGGCCGAGTCCCAGGAGGTGATGGTCGCATGGCCGGCTTGCTGGGTAGCCACCAGCACAAAGGAGTCGTTGGTGGAGGTGTCGCCATCAACGGTCACGCGGTTGAAGGAGTTCTCAGCCAAATCATGCGCCAGGCCGGCCATCAGCTCAGGGGCGATGCAGGCATCGGTCGCCATGAAGCCGAGCATGGTGGCCATATTGGGGCGGATCATGCCTGCACCCTTGCTGATGCCGGTGATGGTCACCTGCTTGCCGCCGACCTGCACACGGCGCGAGCAGGCCTTGGGCACGGTGTCGGTAGTCATGATGGCCTGGGCCGCCTGCGCCCAGTTATCGGTCTGTGCGGCTTGCACCACCTGCGGCAAGCTGGCGATGATGCGCTCGCTGGGCAGCGGCTCCATGATCACGCCGGTTGAAAACGGCAGCACCTGTTCGGGCGATAGGCCCAGCTGGCTCGCCAGGGCCTGGCAGCAAGCCTGGGCGCGCGCCAGTCCGTCGGCGCCAGTGCCCGCGTTGGCATTGCCGGTGTTGATGAGCAAGGCGCGGACGCCTTGGCCTGCGGCCAGATGCTGGCGACACACCTGCACCGGCGCGGCGCAAAAACGGTTCTGGGTGAAGACGCCGGTGACGGCGCAGCCAGGATCGAGCAGCATGACCGAGACATCTTTGCGGCCGGCTTTGCGCACGCCAGCCTCGGTGATGCCCCAGCGCACGCCGGGCACCGCAAGGAGCTCATGGTCAGGCGTGGCCTGCAGATTCACGGGCATGGCATACCTCCAGGCTTAAAGGCAAACGAAAAGGCCGATCAGCTCAAACGGCCGTGGCACTGCTTGTATTTCTTGCCCGAGCCGCAGGGGCAGGGATCGTTGCGACCGACCCGAGGCACCGACTGGTTTTCCAGGAAGGACTGCAGCTTGGCCGCGTCGGCCTCGGTGATCTGGGGCTCGCCGCTCTCGTCGGGGGCCGAATAGGTCACGTTGCTGATTTGTTCGCCACGCTGCTCGATCTGAGCGGCGGCCTCGTCGAGCTGCTCGCGCGACTGCACCTGCACCGTCATCAGCACACGGGTGACTTCGTTCTTGACGCTGTCGAGCAGTTGGGAGAAAAGCTCGAAGGCCTCGCGCTTGTACTCTTGCTTGGGCTGCTTTTGCGCATAGCCACGCAGGTGTATGCCCTGGCGCAGATAGTCCAGCGCACTCAGGTGCTCACGCCAGTGAGTGTCTATGGTCTGCAGTAGCACCATGCGTTCGAACTGCTCGAAGTTGTCCTGCCCAATCTGCTCGACCTTGGCGGCAAAAGCCGCGTTGGCGGCAGCCACCACCTTGGCCACCACATCCTCATCGGTGACCGAGGTCTCATCGGCCAGCTGCTTTTGCAGGGGCAAATCGATCTGCCATTGCTCAGCCAATACCCGCTCCAAGCCAAGCAGGTCCCATTGCTCTTCCACACTTTCGACCGGCACGTACTGGCGCGCCAAGTCGGTGAAGCAGCCTTCACGCAGAGCGGCAATCTGCAACTGCAGACTTTGCGCGTCCATGATGTCGTTGCGCTGCTGGTAGATAACTTTGCGCTGGTCATTGGCCACGTCGTCGTATTCGAGCAGCTGCTTGCGCATGTCGAAGTTGCGCGCCTCCACCTTGCGCTGGGCCGACTCGATGCTGCGGGTGACGATGCCCGCCTCGATGGCCTCGCCCTCGGGCATCTTGAGCCGCTCCATGATGGACTTGACTCGCTCACCGGCAAAAATGCGCATCAGCGGATCGTCCAGGCTCAGATAAAAGCGCGAGGAACCCGGGTCACCCTGGCGGCCCGAGCGGCCGCGCAGCTGGTTGTCGATGCGGCGCGATTCATGGCGCTCGGTCGCAATGATGCGCAAGCCGCCCAGGGCCTTGACCTTGTCATGGTCGGCCTGCCAGCCCTCGCGCAACTGAGTCACCTGCGACTGGCGTGCGGCCTCGTCGAGCTCGGCATTGGCCTCTAAGGCCTCAGCCATGCGCTCCACATTGCCCCCGAGCACGATGTCGGTGCCGCGACCGGCCATATTGGTGGCAATGGTGATCATGCCGGACCGGCCAGCCTGCGCGATGATTTCAGCCTCGCGGGCGTGCTGCTTGGCGTTGAGCACCTGGTGCGGCAGCTTGGCCTGCTCCAGCAGCTTGTCGATGATCTCTGAATTTTCGATAGAGGTGGTGCCCACCAGCACCGGCTGGCCCCGCTCGTAGCAGTCCCGAATGTCAGCGATCGCTGCGACGTATTTTTCGGAGGTGGTCTTGTAGACCCGGTCCAGCTGGTCTTCCCGGCGACTGGGCCGGTTGGGCGGGATCACCACCGTCTCTAGCCCATAGATCTCCTGGAACTCATAGGCTTCGGTATCGGCAGTACCGGTCATGCCGGCGAGCTTGCCGTAGAGCCGGAAGTAATTTTGGAAGGTGATCGAGGCCATGGTCTGGTTCTCGGCCTGGATCTCCACGCCCTCTTTGG
Organism: Polaromonas sp.; assembly: GCA_044352515.1. GTDB lineage: Bacteria > Pseudomonadota > Gammaproteobacteria > Burkholderiales > Burkholderiaceae_C > Polaromonas. The sequence goes on along the minus strand of JBILDR010000001.1, from coordinate 104,298 downwards.
CCTCCACCGCTTGGTGCAGACCATCGCTCCAGCGACGGCCTGACATCAGACGGCCAGTGAACTCGTCAACGATGATCACCTCGCCGGCCTGCACCACATAGTGCTGGTCACGGTGGTACAGATGCTGGGCCCGCAGGGCTGCATACAGGTGATGCAGCAACTGAATATTGGCCGGGTCGTACAGCGAGGCACCTTCGGGGATCAGTCCTATGCCCGCCAGAATGCGCTCAGCGTTTTCATGACCCTGCTCGGTCAGGAACACCTGGTGGGACTTTTCATCCACGGTAAAGTCGCCCGGCTTGATCACGCCCTCGCCCGTGCGCGGATCGGCCTCACCCTCCTGGCGCGTGAGCGTGGGCACCACCTTGTGCAGCGCATGGTAGAGCTCAGTATGGTCCTCGGCCTGACCGGAGATGATGAGCGGCGTACGCGCCTCGTCGATCAGGATGGAGTCCACCTCGTCGACGATGGCATAGTTCAGCCCTCTCTGAACGCGATCGCCTGGCTCATAGACCATGTTGTCGCGCAGGTAGTCGAAACCGAACTCGTTATTGGTGCCGTAGGTGATGTCGCTGCGGTAAGCGGCCTGCTTCTCCTCGCGACTCATTTGCGCCGAGTTCACGCCCACACTCAAGCCCAAAAAGTTGTAAAGCCGCCCCATCCAGGCCGCATCGCGGCTGGCCAGGTAATCATTGACCGTGACCACATGAACGCCCAGGCCGGTCAGCGCATTGAGGTAGACCGGCAGCGTAGCCGTCAGGGTCTTGCCCTCGCCGGTGCGCATCTCCGAAATCTTGCCCTCGTGCAGCGACATGCCGCCGACCAGCTGCACATCAAAGTGGCGCATCTTCATGACCCGCTTGCTGCCTTCACGCACCACCGCAAAGGCTTCAGGCAAAAGAGCTTCCAAGGCTTCGCCCTGGGCCACACGCCGCTTGAACTCATCGGTCTTGACGCGCAGCTGCTCGTCACTGAGCTGGGCGACCTGCGACTCCATCGCATTGATGCGCTCGACGCTCTTGCGGTAGGTTTTGAGCAGGCGGTCATTGCGACTGCCGAAGATCTTGGTGAGGAATGTGATCGCCATATGCGCGGGGCCCCATCGAACAACCGCACGGCTGCTCGCTCAGGCCCGAAACCCTTCGGAAGTATTGGCCGGCGGCGCCACCCTGCCACGCCCACCAGGGACGAAGAGGCGCTGAAGCCGCAAACCCGCGATTTTACGCTGGCGGGCTCGGACTTGAGACGCGACCGGTAAGCGGGCCGGCCTCACGCAGCGCCAGCGCACCGAGCCCCATAATGAGCGTCCATCCTGCGACTGGCCTATGTACCGCCGACTCCCCCCTGCCCTGCCCATCGCTCAAGCCATTGAGGGCGCGCCCGCCCTGGCCCAGTTGGCCGGTCAGGTTGAGCGCTCGAGCGCCATGCTCAAAGACTTGGGGGTTCTGATTCCTGCAGGGCTCCAGGTGCACGCCGGGCCCTGCCAGGACGGTCAATGGAGCTTGCTGGTGCGCAACAGCGCGGTGGCCGCCAAGCTGCGCCAACTCACGCCTGCTTTGCTGGAGCGGCTGCAAGCCCGTGGCTGGCCGGTCGAGCGCATCCGCATCAAGGTGCTGGGATCACTCTAAAGCCGGGTTAATGCGCGGAGGAACCAACGCTGCCACTGATAGCGAGGCCGCGCAGGCCATTGATCCAGACTGAAAATGGTGCCGGCTATCGGATTCGAACTGATGACCTACCGCTTACAAGGCGGTTGCTCTACCAACTGAGCTAAGCCGGCTGATGACTTCGAGTGTACTTCAGGCCGTCGCTCACTTGATGCGCTTGAGCGCCGGCCGCGCGCCGGGCGTCGGTTTGGGCGGCGGGGGGTCGTCGGAACCGGCGTCGGAGACAGTCGGGCTGAGTTTGGGCTCGCCCGCTGGTGTTGCGGCTGCCAGAGCCAGCGCAGAACCCGCCTCGGCAGCAGGGAAAGCCAGGGGGCCGGCACTGACCGGCGCTGGCGCGGAGGGGAAGGCCATGCCCTGGCCATTTTCGCGCGCGTAGATCGCAATCACCCGCTGTATAGGTACCACGATCTCGCGCGCTACGCCACCAAAGCGGGCCTTGAATTCGATGAACTCGTTACCCAGCTTGAGCGAGCTGGTCGCATCAAAGCTGATGTTGAGCACGATCTCGTTATTCTTGACGAACTCACGCGGCACTTGCACCGACTCATCGACCTGCACCGCCACGTAAGGCGTCAAGCCGTTGTCGGTGCACCACTCGTAGAGTGCACGAATCAGGTAGGGGCGGGTGGAGCCATGCTCCGGTCCCTTCATCAACTCGTTCAAGCCAGCCTCACGCTCACTTGCGCATGACCTTCTCGGACGGCGTCAGCGCTTCGATGTAGGCCGGCCGCGAGAAGATGCGCTCGGCATACTTGAGCAAGGGCGCTGCATTCTTGGACAGGTCGATGCCGTAATAGTCCAGACGCCAAAGCAGCGGCGAAATGGCCACGTCTAGCATCGAGAAAGTCTCACCAAGCATGAACTTGTTCTTCAGGAACACTGGGGCCAACTGGGTCAGGCGGTCACGGATATGGGCACGGGCCTTTTCCAGGGCTTTGTCGTTGCCCTTGGAGGCGCGCGATTCCAAAGTGCTGACATGGACGAAGAGCTCTTTTTCGAAGTTGAGCAGGAACAGGCGCACCCGAGCCCGATCGACCGGGTCGCCCGGCATCAACTGCGGGTGCGGGAAGCGCTCGTCAATATATTCGTTGATGATGTTGGACTCATACAAGATGAGATCGCGCTCGACCAGGATGGGCACCTGGCCGTAGGGGTTCATGACGTTGATGTCTTCCGGCTTGTTGTAGAGGTCCACATCGCGGATCTCGAAGTCCATGCCTTTTTCAAACAGGACAAAACGGCAGCGGTGGGAAAACGGGCAGGTGGTGCCAGAGTACAAAACCATCATGACAGGGGGTCTCCTAGATAACGAAGGAGTGGAAGCCGGTAGCAGGAAGACCCTGCGCGACTACCACTCCCGATGGCACCGGACGCCAGCGCCCGGCCTCAGTGATTACTTGATCTCTTTCCAGTAGGCGGCATTGAGGCGCCAGGCCACAAGGACAAACAAGCCTAGAAAAAGCAGGACCCAAGCGCCCACCCGCACACGGGTGTTTTGCGCCGGCTCGGCCATCCATTGCAGGTAGGACACCAGGTCGGCCATCGCAGAGTCGTAGTCCCGGGCCGATAGGGTGCCAGGGGTGACCTGCTTCCAGCCGCTAAAGACCTGGACCTCCTGACCGTGACTCATGGCTTTTTGGAACACCGGCTGGCGCTCACCCTGCAGCTCCCACAGCACATGGGGCATGCCGACATTCGGGAAGGCCAGATTGTTCCAGCCTGTGGCCTTGGTATCGTCACGGTAGTAAGTGCGCAGATAGGTATAGAGGTAATCAGCACCGCTGCCCTGGCCAGCGGCCGAACGAGAACGCGCAATCACGGTCAGGTCGGGCGGGTTGCCGCCAAACCAGGCCTTGGCCTGCTTGGGATCGATCGCAGCCTTCATGGTGTCGCCAACCTTGTCGGTGGTGAACAGCAGGTTGTCCTTGATCTGCTTTTCCGTCAGGCCGATGTCGGTCAGGCGGTTGTAGCGCATGAAAGCAGCCGAGTGGCAGTTCAAGCAGTAATTCACGAACAGCTTGGCGCCGTTTTGCAGCGCGGCGAAGTCGTTGGTACGGTCAGGCGCACGGTCCCAGGCGATGCCGCCGCCGGCCGCCTGAACTCCGGAGATGAAAACACTGGCCAGAAAACCCAGGACCAATTTTTTGATTTGTTTCATAGCAAAGGGCTCCGGCGCGCTCAGTGGGCAGAAAAAGTCACTCGATCAGGAACAGGCTTGAAGCTGCCCAGCCGGCTCCACCAAGGCATCAGCAGGAAGAACCCGAAATAGAACAGGGTACCGACCTGCGAGACACGCTCATTGATCGGCGAGGGCGGCTTGATGCCCAAGTAACCGAGCACCAGGAAGTTGACCACGAACACCGCATAGAGCCACTTGTTCCAACTCGGGCGGTGGCGTATCGACTTGACCGGGCTGTTGTCCAGCCAGGGCAGGAAAAACAGGATGATCACAGCACCACCCATCACCACCACACCCCAGAATTTAGCGTCGATGCTGAGCATGACCAGGCACAACAACACTGCACCGACGGCCACCACGCCCTTGAACAGGCCGCTGAGACCACCCTTCATGACAGCCAAAACAGCGGCAACGACCACGCACAGCACCAACACGTACATCATCTCAGTGGTGATGGCGCGCAGCATGGAGTAGTAGGGCGTGAAATACCACACCGGAGCGATGTGCGAAGGCGTCTTGAGCGGGTCGGCAGGGATGAAGTTGTTGTACTCCAGGAAGTAGCCGCCCGCCTCGGGGGCGAAAAACACCACGGCCGAGAACACCAGCAGGAAAACGCTCACGGCGAAGATGTCATGCACGGTGTAGAAAGGGTGGAAGGCAATGCCGTCGAGCGGTTTGCCGCTGGCGTCCCTCTTGGCCTTGATTTCAACGCCATCGGGATTGTTCGAGCCCACTTCATGCAGCGCAATGATGTGCGCCACCACCAGACCGAGTAGCACCAGGGGCACGGCGATCACATGGAAGGCAAAGAAGCGATTGAGGGTGGCGTCGCCGACCACATAGTCTCCGCGGATCAACAGCGCCAGGTCGGGACCAACGAAAGGAATGGCGGCAAACAGGTTCACGATCACCTGGGCGCCCCAGTAGCTCATCTGGCCCCAGGGCAGCAGGTAGCCCATGAAAGCTTCGGCCATCAGGGTCAGGAAAATCGCACAACCGAAGACCCAGACCAGCTCGCGCGGCTTGCGATAGCTGCCGTAGATCAGGCCGCGGAACATGTGCAGGTAGACCACGATGAAGAAGGCCGATGCGCCGGTCGAATGCATGTAGCGGATCAGCCAGCCCCAGGGCACATCGCGCATGATGTACTCGACCGAACCAAAAGCCAGCGCAGCGTCGGGCTTGTAATTCATCGTCAGGAAAATGCCGGTGACGATCTGAATCACCAGCACCAGAAGCGAAAGTGCTCCGAACACGTACCAGATATTCAGGTTCTTAGGCGCGTAGTACTCGCTCAGATGCTCCTTGAACATCTTGGTGGCCGGAAACCGGTTGTCCACCCAGTTCATCAGCTTGGCGCCAGCCGGCGCGTCGGGGGAAATGTCTTTGAAGTCTGCCATGTTGGTATTCCTAGTGCATTGACCGGGCCTGCGCAGCCCAATGGGGCGTCAGGCCTTTTTGTCTTCGCCAATCAGCAATCGGGTGTCAGACAGGTACATGTGCGGCGGCACCTCCAGATTGTCTGGCGCCGGCTTGTTCTTGAAAACACGGCCAGCCAGGTCGAAGGTCGAGCCATGACAGGGGCATAAAAAGCCGCCGTTCCAGTCGTCCGGCAAAGACGGCTGGGCTCCCGTCTGGAACTTGTCGATGGGAGAGCATCCCAGATGCGAGCAAATGCCCACAGCGACCAGCACCTCCGGCTTGATCGAGCGGTTGCCATTGCGCGCATAGGCCGGAGTCAGGTCGGCGGGATTGCGCTCAGATTTGGGATCGGCGAGTTGGCCTTCGGTTTTTTTCAGGCTCTCGAGTTGCTCAGGGGTGCGCTTGACGATCCAGACCGGCTTGCCGCGCCACTCGACCGTGACCTTCTCGCCCGGCTTGAGCGCCGAGATATCCACTTCAACAGCAGCACCGGCCGCCTTGGCACGCTCCGAGGGCTGGAAGGTGCTCACAAAGGGGACGGCCACCGCAGCGGCACCGGCACCACCCACAGCGGCGGTGGTCAGGATCCAATTTCTTTTCGTAGGGTCTAGCGGCCCGGGTGCGGGCGCCGCGCTGGCTTGGCTGCTTTGGGTCATGAAAGTCCTTAGAAACTCGCGCGTTAAAGGCGTATTGGGGTCAACCCGAGATTGTAGCGGAGGCAATCAAGCCCTTAACCACTGCCGCGCTTGACCTCATAGAGCTCTTTGTAATACAAAGGGATTCTTTTCACTTCGATCGGTTTTCTCATGTCCATTCTTCGCGAATTCAAGGAATTTGCCCTCAAGGGCAATGTGGTCGACTTGGCGGTCGGCGTGATCATCGGCGCAGCCTTCGGCAAATTGGTCGAGTCCATGGTGGGCGACCTGATCATGCCCGTGGTGTCCATGGTGTTTGGCAAGATCGATTTTTCCAACCTCTTCATCATTTTGGGCTCGGTGCCTGAGGGAGCAGCGCGCACCCTCGATGCACTGCGCAAGGCCGGCGTTCCAGTGCTGGCTTACGGGCAGTTTTTAACAGTGACGGTGAACTTCCTGATCCTGGCTGCGGTGATTTTTCTGATGATCCGGCAGATCAATCGCCTCAAGCGCCAGCAGGCGGCCGAGCAAGCGCCCGCGCCCGAGCCGGTGGTGCCTGAAGAAGTGCAGTTGCTGAGGCAGATCCGCGACAGCCTGCAGTCCGGTCCGCAGCGCTGAAGCTGCGCGCACCGCGCTGAGCGCGGCGTGGTTCAGACCGCGCTGGCGCTCCACTGGCGCGCCAGCCGCAAGGCGGCCATGAAGCTAGCCGCATCGGCCAGGCCGCTGCCGGCGATGTCGAAAGCCGTGCCGTGGTCGGGACTGGTACGCAGCAGCGGCAGGCCCAAAGTGACATTGACGCCCTGCTCTAAGCCCAGGTACTTCACCGGAATCAGGCCCTGGTCGTGGTACATGGCAATCACCACGTCAAACTGACCGGCGCGTGCACGCATGAAGACGGTATCGGGCGCATGCGGACCGCTCACGTCCAGTCCGCGGGCGTGTGCCGCGGCAATCGCTGGCGCAATGACTTCGATTTCTTCGCGCCCGAACAGTCCGCCTTCGCCAGCATGCGGGTTAAGCCCGGCAACGGCCATGCGCGGCGCCCGCCCCAAGGCCCGCGAAAGCGCCGCATGGGTGATCTCCAGGGTCTGCAGCACCCGCTCGGTGCTGACCAGTTCGATCGCCTGCCGCAGCGACACATGAATGCTCACCAGCACGGTGCGTAACTCGGGATTGGCCAGCATCATGCGCACCGGCAGATCCTGCACAGGGCGGCCCAGATGCTGCGCCGCCTCGTGCTGCAGCAGCTCGGTATGACCGGGAAAGGCCGACCAGGGCAGCCCCGCTGCAGCCATCGCCTCTTTGTGGATGGGCGCGGTCACCAAGGCGCTGGCCCTCCCCTGCAGAACGGCGCGGGCGCCTGCGCTGATGCACTGACCGGCCGCATGGCCGGCTGCAGCGCTGATGCGTCCCCAGGCCGGTAATTCGGGCAAATCACAGGCCTGCATCACCCCCAGGCAGCGCGGCGGCAATTGGGCAGCCTGCTCGAGTGTGTCCAGCTCGGCCAGGGCCAGCGGTAACTCGGCCACGCCGGGCAAGGCCTTGGCGCGGCGCAGAACCCGAAGGTCGCCCAATACCACGCAGCCGGCCGCTTCAGCCGGCGCACTGCCCAAGCCCTTGAGGATGATTTCGGGTCCGATGCCGGCCGCATCGCCCATGCTGATGACAACAGGTTTCATGCCGGGTTGTCGATGTCGACGAACTCATGCGCCAGACCGAGCTCGGCCGCCAGATGAGCGGCCACGGCGGGCGCGCCGTAGCGCTCGGACGCATGATGACCGCAGGCAATGAAGCTGACGCCGGTCTCACGCGCCAGGTGAGCCTGGGGTTCGGAGATTTCGCCGGTGATGAAGGCCTGCGCGCCGGCGGCGATCGCCGCCTCGAAGTAGGACTGCGCGCCGCCGCTGCACCAGCCTATGGTGCGCGGTCCAGTCTGGCCGCCGGCCACCAGCGTCACCGGCCGGCCCAGGGCCAGCTCGACATGGCGCGCCAGCGCCTGCGGCGAATCGAACGCTGAGCCGTCGCTGCGCCCACCCAGAAAGCCCAGGCCGATCTCGCCGAAACGCCCCGCATCGCCGTCGAAGGCCTGCAGGCCCAGGCGCAGACCGAGCTGAGCGTTGTTACCCAGCTCGGGATGGGCATCGAGCGGCAGGTGATAGGCAAACAGGTTGATGTCATGGGCCAGCAACAGGGCCAGGCGCTGCTTCATCCAGCCGGTGACGCGGCCGTCCTGCCCGCGCCAAAACAGCCCGTGGTGAACCAGGATCGCGTCAGCACCGCGCTGCACCGCTGCCTCGATCAAGGCCAGACTGGCCGTCACCCCCGAAACAATCTTTTGCACCTGCGGCCGCCCCTCGACCTGCAGTCCATTAGGGCCGTAATCCTTGAAGCGCTCAGGCTCAAGCAAGCGGCTGAGCCGCTCGCTAAGAACAGAGCGTGCGACCGACGAGCGGCCATCCAGGCACATATCAGAGGGATCAGTAAAGCTCATAAAGCCATTATCCCGCCCTGACCGGGCGCAGAAGGCACGGCGTCCTGGTTGAAAATCGGACTGCGGCCATCAATTTCTGAGCACCGCACTTCGCCGAGCTTTTCCCATGCGCAAATTCTGGCTGCTGTTTTCCCAATCGGTCACCGTACTGCTGGCGGCCTATTTCATCGTGCTCACCCTCAAGCCTGATTGGCTGACATCGGGCGGCCCGGGTGGCACCGTGGCTGTGATTGAGGCTGCGCCAGGCAGTGCCAAGGGCGGTGCGGGCGGCAGCTTGCGCGCAGCGGCCAAGGCCGCCTCGGCGGCTGTGGTCAGCATCACGGCCAACAAGGCGGGCGCCCGCAATCCCCAGGCCGAAGACCCATGGTTCCGTTTCTTCTTTGGTGACCAGGCCTCGGGCGAGCCGCAGGTCGGGCTGGGCAGCGGCGTCATTGTCAGCGCCAGCGGCTACATCCTGACCAACAACCATGTGATTGAAGGCGCGGACAACATCGAGGTCAGCCTCAACGACCAGCGCAAAGCCAGGGCCCGCGTCGTAGGCACCGATCCGGAAACCGATCTGGCGGTGCTCAAGATCGAACTGGACAAGCTGCCGGTGATCGTGCTGGGCAATTCCGACGAGCTGGAAATCGGCGATCAGGTGCTGGCCATCGGCAACCCCTTCGGCGTCGGCCAAACGGTGACCAGCGGCATCATCAGCGCGCTCGGGCGCAACCAGCTGGGCATCAACGTCTTTGAAAACTTCATCCAGACCGACGCGGCCATCAACCCGGGCAATTCGGGCGGCGCACTGGTGGACACGCACGGCCATCTGCTGGGCATCAACACGGCGATTTACTCCCGCTCAGGAGGCTCCATGGGCATAGGCTTTGCCATCCCGGTCTCCAGCGCACGCCAGGTGCTCGATGCCATCGTGCGCGACGGGCAGGTCACCCGCGGCTGGATCGGCGTGGAGCCGCAGGAGCTCAATGCCGAGTTGGCCCAGGCCTTTAGCGTCAAGACGGGCAGCGGCGTCATCATCACTGGGGTGCTGCAAAACGGACCGGCGGCTCAGGCAGGCGTTCGGCCGGGCGATGTCATCACCGCGGTGGCGGGTCGGCCTGTGAAGAACGTCTCTGAGTTGCTGGGCGCGGTGGCCGCACTCAAGCCGGGCGAGCCGGCCAAACTGGCAATCGAGCGGCGCGATCAGCGCGCCGAGCTCAGCGTCACGCCGGCCAAAAGGCCCGGGGCCAAGCGGACGCGTTAGAGCCTAAGCTGGCCAGAACTTAAGGCGGCGTCGAGTCGCTGCCGGTAGCTGCGCTGTCAGCGCTGCTGTCCTCGACCGGCTTGGTGTGTTTGACAAACAACTGGGCGGCAACGATGCCGACTTCATACAAGGCGCCGACCACGCCCAGCAGCATCAGCATGGAGCCGGCATCCGGTGGCGTTACCAGGGCCGTGCCCACCGCAGCAATGACCCAGAAGTAACCGCGCCACTGACGCAGTTGCGCGGTAGACACCACGCCCATGCGCACCAGCAAGATGACCGCCACCGGCACCTCGAAGGCCAGGCCAAAGGCCAGGAACATGCCGATCACGAAATCCAGGTAGGCCTCGATATCGGGCGCAGCGGTGATCGATTTGGGCGCAAAGCTCTGAATAAAGGCAAAGACCTGGCCGAAGACGAAGTAATAGCAAAACGCCACACCAATGAAAAACAGGAGGGTGCTGGAAATCACCAGCGGCATGACCAGCCGCTTTTCATGCGAATACAGCCCCGGTGCCACAAAAGCCCAGACCTGATAGAGCACCACCGGCAAGGCCAATAAGAAAGCGGCCATGAACAAGATTTTGATCGGCACCACAAAGGGCGAGATCACATTGGTGGCGATCAGCGTCGCGCCCTTGGGCAAGGTCGCCACCAACGGGGCGGCCAGCAGGTCGTACAGAGCGCCGGGGCCCGGATAAAGGGCCAAGACCGCTGCCATCAGACCAACGGCTAATATGGCCTTGATCATCCGGTCGCGCAGCTCCATCAGGTGCTGCACGAAAGGCTGCTCGGTGCCAGCCAGCTCGTCGGGTTTGGTGTCTTGGGGGGTGCTCATGGGAGGTGGCGTTCAGGCACAACGGGGCGCATCAGCCCAGGGCCGACGAGCGCGGTCGAAAACGCGCCACCCGGGCCGCGCCCGACAAGGCCCGCATTCGCACGCCGGAACGGGCCTTGTACCACTGCGGCATGGCGCCCTGCTTGACGCGCCATTTCTTGCCCGGGTGCTTGTATTCCGGAAAGACGATCATGGGCGGCGTCTCGACCGCTGTGGCCGCCTGCTCCAGAGAACGGGTGGTTTCGTTCCAGCTCTGCTCGAAATCATCGGCCGTGGTCTGCACCGAGCTCTGCACATCGCGGGCAGCACTCTCCATGGTCTCTTTCATCTTCTTGAGCTCATCGAGCTCCATCGATCGGCTGACCTCGCTCTTGACGTCAGCCACATAGCGCCTGGCCTTGCCCAGGAGCGTTCCCACCGTGCGGGCCACGCGCGGCAGTTTCTCGGGTCCGATGACGATCAGCGCAACTACGCCGATCAAGGCCATCTTGGAAACGCCCAGATCGATCATGGATAACTCGGTTGTGACGCCACCTGCAGCAGGCGCGCGCCGGCGTCTCAGGACTTGGGACGGGCCTGGACGTCGATGGTGTTTTTGTCGTCAGCGCTGGCAGCCGTTTGATTGGCCACCTGAGCCGCTGGCGCCTTGGCAGCCTCTTCGGCAGCCTGCGCGCTGGCGCCGCCGTCTTTCACGCCGTCCTTGAAGCCCTTGACCGCACCGCCGAGGTCTGAACCCAGACTCCTTAGCTTTTTGGTGCCAAAGACCATGATCACGATCGCCAGAACGATCAGCCAATGCCAGATGGAAAACGAACCCATGTTGTACTCCTGCGCTTTGGGCCAGAGATTCTGGCCGGGGATGCGGTCATTCTATAGGTCTTGCAAGACATTCAAGACCTTGCGGGGCCTAGACCCCATCAATGCCCAGGCTTGCGGCCTCAGCCGCGCAACCAAGGACGCGGGCCGCCCATGACATGCCAATGCAGGTGATGCACCTCCTGCCCGCCTTCGGCACCGGTATTGGTGACGATGCGAAAGCCCCCTTGCGGATAGGGGTTGCAGCCCTGCTCCAGCGCCAACCGGGGGGCCAGCACCATCATGCGCCCTAGCAGCGCCTGATGCTCGGGGCCGACCTGGGCCATGGAGGAGATATGGGCGCGCGGAATGATCAGAAAGTGGACCGGCGCCCAGGGGTTGATGTCGTGGAAGGCATAGATGTCCTCGTCTTCATAGACCTTGCGGCTGGGAATCTGGCCGGCGGCGATCTTGCAGAAAATGCAGTTATCAGGTGCGTGGCTCATGGCGATGGGATGGAGTCGAAGGTCGGGGGAAGGTTATGGGGCAGGCGGCCGTCGTTAAAGCGCAGCCAGCCCCTGAGGCAGCGATAGAGGTACCACAGCAGCACCAAAAAATAGGCCAGCCAGCCGGGCAAGATGAACAGCAGCCACAAAGGGGCCAGCAACAACAGCCACAGCAGCGTCCACCAGAAGGTGGCAATCATGTAGCGGTGGTGGGCCTGGTAGAGGGCATCGGTTTCATCGCTACGCCGGATGTAGTTAAGGATCAGCGCCAGCACGGCCAGCATGCCCACCGAAAACCAGGCCAGGGTGTGCAGCGCATAAAGCACCTGCATCAACAGCCGCTCTCCAGAAGTCTTGCCGCTGGGCGGCATGAAGGGTTCAGGCAGGGACATGACGCGGCCGGCAGGGTGTCAGGCCCAGGCTAGGAGCCCTCGGCCTCGCGGGCCTGGGCCTTGCGCAAGGCTTTTTCTTCGAGGCCGCCCAGTCCCTCACGGCGCTCGAGCTCGGCCAGTACATCGGCCGGCTGCAGTCCGTAATGGGCCAGCGCCACCATGGAGTGGAACCACAGGTCGGCCACTTCGCCAATGAAGCGGCTGCGCAGCTCGGCGCTGTCGCCACGCTCCAGGTCCTTGGCAGCCATCACCGCCTCGGTCGCCTCCTCGCCGATTTTCTTGAGAAAGGCATCAGGCCCCTTGGCAAAAAGGCGCGCCACATAACTGGCCTGGGGGTCGCCGCCGTTGGCGATCTTGCGGCTTTCAAGCACGGCCGCCAAACGGGCCAGGGTGTCGTTGGAGCTCATGTTCAGTTCTTGTAGATCTGAGCGGGGTCTTTGAGCACAGGCTCGACGCTGTGCCACTGTCCGCCTTCATAGCGCTGAAAAAAGCAGCTGTGCCGCCCGGTATGGCAGGCAATGCCCGGCTCGTGGCCGGTCTGGGTCACCTTGAGCAGGACCACATCGTTGTCGCAGTCCAGGCGGATATCGTGGACGGTCTGTACATGGCCAGACTCCTCGCCTTTGAACCAGAGCTTGCCGCGCGAGCGGCTGAAATACACCGCACGACCGAGCTCGGCGGTCTTTTGCAGGGCCTCGCGGTTCATCCAGGCAAACATCAGCACATCACCGGAGCCGGCTTCCTGGGCGATGACAGGCACCAGGCCTTGGGCGTCCCACTTGATTTGGTCGAGCCAGTTCATAGGGGAGCAATCTTAAGGCACTGGTTTGATGGCGCTCCGCCTGAGCGAGGGGTTAGGCAGCGCTGCGCGAGACCAGCGGAAAGCTCTCTGGCTTACGGATGGATTCGACGGATAAGTCAACGTCGAGTTGGGGCCAGTACAAGTGGTCTTCGGTTGGGCGCTGCACTTCGCAGAGCTGCTCAATCGTGGCCTTCTTGAACCAAGGGAATTCGCTAAAAGGTACGGCAAGCTCTTCATCCCCGAGCAGCAGCCAAAAGCAGTGCGTCGAGACATTGGTGACCTCAGCCCCCAAAGTGACGGTTCCATGCATCTTGGATCTCCTGAATATGAGCTTCAACGACTGCCTGAGCTTGGCGTATCTGCAAGCCCGACAGACCTACGTTCTTGGCCAAGTGTACCGATGGCGTAAGCCAGAACTTTGCCTCGCCTTCGGGGTGCGCCACATGGACGTGAATCCGAGTCTCCTCGCGGGAGAAGAAAAACAGTCTGAACTGGCCATCGCGGACGATAGTGGGTGCCATGTCCGGACTGTAGCCGACCAGCTGCTCGCGGCTGCGGCGCGTCGTGGCTCTTCAGTTCATGCTGACAGGCGCTGACTCTGCTGGCGTATCGCAGGTCTGTTTTGCACTGCCTAAGGTGAAGCTAACCGGCGGGCGGCAGCGGGCGGCGTCCGGGCCAGAATGAAATTGGCGTGGAGCACAGGCACCATCTGTGTGAAGAGCGCTTGTCGCGCCAGCTCAAACAGGCTTGCACTCAAGCAGGCATTACCAAGCCCAAGACGGTACACACCCTGCGCCACCCCTTTGCCACGCATTTGCTTCAGTCAGGCACCGACATCCGCACCGTGCAAGAGCAGATGGGGCATTCGGATGTATCCACCACCATGATGGATGCCCATGTGCTCAAGGTGGCAGCAGGTGGCACGGCCAGCCCGCTGGATGCGCTGCTCACAGGCTGAGCACGGCTTACAAACGAACGGGAATGCCCCGCTCCCGCATGCGCTGCTTGGCCTGCTGCACGGTGTATTCGCCGTAATGGAAGATGCTGGCCGCCAGCACTGCATCGGCCGCGCCTTGCTGAACGCCGTCGGCCAGGTGGTCCAGATTGCCCACGCCGCCAGAGGCGATCACCGGCACGCTGACCGCGTCGCTGACGGCGCGGGTGAGCGCCAGATCGAAGCCCGACTTGGTGCCATCTCGGTCCATGCTGGTCAGCAAGATCTCGCCGGCGCCATAGTCGGCCATCTTGCGGGCCCAGGCCACCGCATCGAGGCCGACATTCTTGCGGCCGCCGTGGCTGTAGACGTCCCAGCCCGGTCCTACCGGCCGGCCCTGCTCATCCGGGCGCTGCTCGTCGTCTGCGCTGCGGCGCTTGGCATCAATGGCCACCACGATGCACTGCGAGCCGTATTTGTCGCTGGCCTCGCGGATCAGAGGTGGGTTGGCGATGGCGGCTGAATTGAAGCTGGTCTTGTCGGCGCCCGCGTTGAGCAGTCGGCGCACATCGGCCACACTGCGCACGCCGCCGCCGACCGTCAGCGGAATGAAGACTTGGGAGGCCACGGCCTCGATGATGGGCAGGATCAGATCACGTCCGTCGCTGGTGGCCGTGATGTCCAGAAAGGTCAGCTCGTCAGCGCCCTGGGCGTTGTAGCGCGCGGCAATTTCCACCGGGTCGCCAGCGTCGCGCAGTTCAAGGAAATTGACCCCTTTGACCACGCGGCCGCCCGTCACGTCCAGGCAAGGGATGATGCGTTTGGCAAGCATAGGAAGGGCGCTGGCGCAATTGGCGCAGCGGCTAGGGCTAGGGCTAGGGGCGGAACGGCTCAGCCGTTGAGTTCATCGGCGCGCGCCTGCGCGGCCGCGAAATCGAGGTCACCAGTGTAGATGGAACGGCCGCAGATCACGCCTTCGACGCCCTCGCCCTCGACCGCGCACAGCGCATCAATGTCAGCCATATTGGACAAGCCGCCCGAGGCGATCACTGGGATGGAAAGCGCCTGTGCCAGCCGCACCGTGGCCTCGATGTTGATGCCACTGAGCATGCCATCGCGGCCAATGTCGGTGTAAATCACGGACTCCACCCCGTAGTCCTCGAATTTACGCGCCAGATCGACCACTTCATGGCCGGTGAGCTTGCTCCATCCGTCAGTGGCCACCTTGCCATCTTTGGCATCCAGGCCCACGATGATGTGGCCACCAAAGGCGGTGCAGGCGTCCTGCAAAAAACCCGGGTTCTTAACCGCGGCGGTGCCTATGATGACGTAGCGCAGGCCAGCGTCCAGATAACGCTCGATGGTGTCCAGGTCACGGATGCCACCGCCGAGCTGCACATCAATCTCGCTGCCCACTTCCTTGAGGATCTTGCGGATGGCCGGCTCGTTCTTGGGCTTACCGGCAAAGGCGCCGTTGAGGTCGACCAGGTGCAGGCGGCGGGCGCCCTTGCTCAACCAGCTGCGCGCCATGGCCGCTGGGTCTTCTCCGAAATGGGTGGCTTGATCCATATCGCCTTGTTTGAGGCGCACACATTGGCCGTCTTTGAGATCGATGGCGGGAATCAACAGCATGGTGAGAAGAACAGTCCAGTCTGGAAAAGATGCAAGGGGATGTCGGCGGCAACCCAGCGACTCAAGGCTGCCACTGCAGGAAATTTCGGTAAAGGGTCAAGCCGTGTTCGGCGCTTTTTTCAGGATGAAACTGGGTAGCGAAAATATTATCCCGAGCAATCGCGGCGGTAAAGCGTCCACCGTAGTCTGCCTCACCCACAGTGTGGCGCGCATCCGACGGCTGGGCGTAATAGCTGTGAACAAAGTAAAACCAGGCTTCCTGAGGCACCCCAGTCCACAGATCATGGGGTTTACCCGAGTTTCCGGTGAGCTGATGGACCTGGTTCCAGCCCATCTGCGGGACCTTGAAGCGGCTGCCATCGGACTGCAAGCGGCCCTCAAGCTCAAAGCGCAGCACCCGACCCGGGATCAGGCCGAGGCTGGGGGTGTCGATGCCGTCGACCCCCTCCTGGCTGCTGTCGAGCAACATTTGCATGCCCACGCACACGCCAAACAGCGGCTTGTTCGCCGCCGCGTGCAGCACCGCCTGGCGCAGGCCGGCGGCATCGAGCGAGCGCATGCAGTCGGGCATGGCCCCCTGGCCAGGCAGCACCACCCGCTCGGCAGCCATGATTTGGTCGGCGTCGGAACTGAGCAGCACCTGGTGCCCGGTGGCCTGGGCCGCATGCAGCACGGCCTGCGAAACGGAGCGCAGGTTGCCCGAGCCGTAATCGACAACTGCAACAGTTTTCGTGGACATCATGGAGTCGGCCGGCGCAGCCTGTGGATCAGAGCGAGCCCTTGGTCGAAGGAATGGTGCCAGCCGCGCGCGGGTCGATCTCGAGGGCCATGCGCAGGGCGCGAGCAAAGGCCTTGAACACGGTCTCGGCCTGGTGGTGGGCGTTGTCACCGCGCAGGTTGTCGATGTGCAGGGTGATGAAGGCGTGGTTGACCAGACCCTGGAAGAATTCGTAGGCCAGCTGGGTGTCGAACTGACCAATCATGCCGCTCTTGAAGGGCACATGCATTTCCAGGCCGGGGCGGCCGGAAAAATCGACCACCACGCGCGAAAGCGCCTCGTCCAGCGGTACATAGGCATGGCCGTAGCGGCGCAAGCCTTTCTTATCGCCTACCGCCTTGGCTATGGCTTGGCCGAGCGTGATGCCCACGTCCTCGACCGTGTGGTGGCCGTCGATGTGCAGGTCGCCCTCGGCCACGATATCCAGGTCGATCAGCCCATGGCGGGCGATCTGGTCGAGCATGTGGTCGAAAAAGCCGATGCCGGTGGCCAGGCGCGACTGGCCGGTGCCGTCCAGGTTGAGCTTGACGGTGATTTTGGTTTCGGCGGTGTTGCGGCTGACCTGCGCGATGCGGGGAGCGGCCGGGGTGGAGGCGGTCATAGGCTTTGGGTGAGGGCTTGCAACATCTGCCGGTTCTCATCGGCGGTGCCGACGGTCAGGCGCAGGCAGTTGGCCAGCAAGGGGTGCATTTTAGAAACGTTTTTTACCAGTACCTTTTGCGCTTTCATGCCACCAAAGACGGTGGCGGCGCGCTCGCCCTCGCCTTCCATGCGCACCAACACCATGTTGGCGTCGCTCTTGAAGGGCGTGACACCCGGCAAAGCGGTCAGCGCGGCCAGCAGTTTTTCCCGCTCGGCCACCAATTCGCGGGCCTGGGCGGCGAACACCTCGCGGTGCTCCAGGGCAAAGAGCGCGCATTCGTAATTGAGCACGCTCACGTTGTAGGGCGGGCGCACCTTGTCGATCTCTGCGATCAAGGCCTGGGGGCCCATCATGTAGCCCAGGCGGATGCCGGCCAGGCCGAACTTGCTGAGCGTGCGCATGAGCAGCACATGGCCGTGGCGGTCGATGCGATCGAGGTAGCTCTTGCTGGCAAAGGGCTGGTAGGCCTCGTCCATGACCACCAGGCCGCCCTGTGCGCCCACCGCGCCAACGATGGCCTCAATGGCCGCGTCGTCCCAGAGGTTGGCCGTGGGGTTGTTCGGGTAGGCCAGGTAGGTGATGGAGGGCTTGTGCTCCGCAATGGCCTGCAGCATGGCCGGCAGATCCAGTTCGAAGTCGGGCCGCAAGGGCACGCCGATGAATTGCAGACCCTGCAGCTGCGCGCTCATGGCGTACATCACGAAGCCAGGGACCGGTGCCAGGATGCTGGCACCCGGCACGTCGCAGGCCATGGCCAGCAGCGAGATCAGCTCGTCCGAGCCATTGCCCAGCATCAGCTCGAAACCCACAGGCAGCTGCGCGTACTCAGCCAGCGCCGCGCGCAGCTCGTTGACGCGGCCATCGGGGTAGCGGTTGAGCGCCAAGGCGCCCAGGCGGCGGCCCAGCTCGGCCTGCAAGTCGGGCGGCAGGCGGTGCGGGTTCTCCATGGCGTCGAGCTTGACCATGCCGGCCGAGTCCTGCACCGCGTAGGCATGCATGGACTGCACGTCCTGGCGGATCAGTCGGGAAATCTTGGGGTCCAGGCTCATGCGGGCCTCCTCATCGGCGGCACAGGTTCCAGGCGCAGCTCAGCGGCACGCGCATGCGCCTGCAGGCCTTCGCCGTAGGCCAGTTCGGCGGCGGTGCGGCCCAGGCTTTGCGCACCGGCGCGGCTCACTTCAATGAGGCTGGAGCGCTTTTGGAAGTCGTAGACGCCCAGCGGGCTGGAAAAGCGTGCCGTGCCGCTGGTGGGCAGCACATGGTTGGGGCCGGCGCAGTAGTCGCCCAGCGACTCGCTGGTGTATGCGCCCATGAAGATCGCGCCAGCATGCCTGAGCAGCGGCTCCCAGCGGCCGGGCTCCTGGCTTGAAATTTCCAGGTGCTCAGGCGCGATGCGGTTGCTGATGGCGCAGGCCTCGTCCATGCTGCGGGTGTGGATCAGCGCGCCGCGGTCGTTCAGGCTCTTGGCGATGATGGTCGCGCGAGGCATTTCGGGCAACAGACGGTCAATCGCCCGCTGCACCTGCGCGATGTAGGCCGCATCGGGACAGAGCAGGATGCTTTGCGCCAGCTCGTCGTGCTCGGCCTGGCTGAACAGGTCCATGGCCACCCAGTCGGCCGGCGTGCTGCCGTCGGCCAGCACCAAAATTTCAGACGGCCCGGCGATCATGTCGATGCCCACGGTGCCGAAGACCCGGCGCTTGGCCGCAGCCACGTAGGCATTGCCGGGGCCTGTGATCTTGTCCACGTTGGGCACGGTCTGCGTGCCGTAAGCCAGGGCCGCCACGGCCTGCGCACCGCCAATTGTGAAAGCCCGGCTCACGCCGGCCACGTGGGCGGCAGCCAGCACCAGCGGGTTCTTCTCGCCCTTAGAGGAACCGGCAGGGCCGTCCCTTCGGGCCGGCGTTGGCACCACCATGATGATCTCGCCCACCCCGGCCACATGCGCGGGGATCGCGTTCATCAGCACCGAAGACGGATAGGCCGCCTTGCCGCCAGGCACGTAAATGCCCACGCGGTCCAGCGGCGTGACCTTCTGGCCAAGCAAGGTGCCATCCGCATCGCGGTAGCTCCAGCTCTCGCCCGAGGCTTTTTTCTGCGCCTCGTGGTAGCTGCGCACGCGGCTGGCCGCCGATTGCAGGGCCTCGCGCTGCGCGGCCGGCAGGCCCTCGAAGGCGGCCTTCAGTTCAGCCGCGGTCAACTCCAGCGCCTTCATGTCGCTGGCGGCCAGGCCGTCAAAGCGCTGGGTGTATTCGAGCACCGCCGCATCGCCGCGCGCCTTCACGTCGGCCAGGATCTCGGCCACGCGCTGCTCGATGGCGGCGTCGGTGTCGGCCGACCAATGCAGCCGGGCCTGGAAGCGGGCCTCGAAGTCCGCGTCAGCGGTCGACAGCAGCAGGGGCTGGGCGTTCATGGCTTCAGGCAGGCTGCGCGATGGCCTGGGCCATGGCGTCGATGATCTGGCGGATGGGCTCGCGCTTGAGCTTGAGTGCGGTCTGGTTGACCACCAGGCGCGAGCTGATGTCCATGATCCGCTCGACCTCCACCAAATGGTTGGCCTTGAGCGTGCTGCCGGTGGACACCAGGTCCACGATGGCATCGGCCAGGCCGGTGAGCGGGGCCAGCTCCATGCTGCCGTAGAGCTTGATCAGGTCCACGTGCACGCCCTTGCTGGCAAAAAAATCGCGGGCGATCGCCACGTACTTGGTGGCCACCTTCAGGCGCGAGCCCTGGCGCACGGCGGCGGCGTAATCAAAGTCTTCCCGGACGGCCACGCTGATGCGGCACTTGGCGATCTGCAGGTCCAGCGGCTGGTACAGGCCCTCGCTGCCCGATTCAAGCAGGGTGTCCTTGCCGACCACGCCCAGGTCGGCGCCGCCGTGCTGCACATAGGTGGGCACATCGGTGGCGCGCACCAGCACCACGCGCAGGTCAGGCCGGTTGGTGGCCAGGATCAGCTTGCGCGATTTATCGGGATCGTCCAGCACCTCAATGCCGGCGGCGCGCAGCAGCGGCACGGTGTCGTCGAAGATGCGTCCCTTGGACAGCGCCAGTGTGAGCATCATTGAATCCTTTCGATGTCGGCGCCCAGGCCGCGCAGCTTGGTTTCCATCTGGTCGTAGCCGCGGTCCAGGTGGTAGATGCGGTCGACCACAGTCTCACCCTCGGCCACCAGGCCGGCAATCACCAAGCTGGCCGAGGCCCGCAGGTCGGTGGCCATGACGGTGGCACCCGACAGGCGCTGCACCCCCTCAATCACGGCGATCTTGCCGTCGACCTGGATGTGGGCGCCCAGGCGCACCATCTCGTTGACGTGCATGAAGCGGTTCTCGAAGATGGTCTCGGTGACCTTGCTGCTGCCATACGCAATCACGTTGAGCGCCATGAACTGCGCCTGCATGTCGGTGGGAAAGCCTGGGTACTCGGTGGTGCGAAAAGACTGGGCCTTGAGCCGGCCGGCCGACTGCACACCGATGCCGTCATCGCGCGCCGTGATGCTGGCGCCTGCGGCCTGCAGTTTCTCGATGACCGCGTCCAGGTGGTCGGCCCGACCGTGGCGCAGGAAGGCCTCGCCGCCGGTGGCGGCCACCGCGCACAAAAAAGTGCCGGCCTCAATGCGATCGGCCACCACCTGGTGTGTGCAACCGTGCAGGCGCTCGACGCCCTCGATACGAATGCGGCTGGTGCCATGGCCCTCGATGCGGGCGCCCATCTTGATCAGCATCTCAGCCAGGTCGCTGACCTCGGGCTCCTGGGCGGCGTTTTCCAGCACGGTCACGCCTTGGGCCAGCGTGGCGGCCATCAAAAAGTTCTCGGTGCCGGTGACCGTGACCATGTCGGTGGTGATGCGCGCGCCCTTCAGGCGCGTGGCGCCACCAGCGAGCTTAGCGATCATGTAGCCGTGCTCGACGGTGATTTCTGCGCCCATGGCCTGCAAGCCCTTGATGTGCTGGTCCACCGGTCGCGAGCCGATGGCGCAGCCGCCGGGCAGCGACACCGTGGCGCGGCCAAAGCGCGCCAAGAGCGGCCCCAGGGCCAGCACCGAAGCGCGCATGGTTTTGACCAGCTCGTAAGGCGCCTCGGGCTTGTCCAGTGCTGAAGCGTCCAGGCGCACGCGCGTGGGCTGGGCCTCATCACGCTGGGCTTGCACACCCATGTTGCGCACCAGCTTGAGCATGGTGGCCACGTCTTGCAGGCGCGGCACGTTTTCCAGCACCACGGCCTCTTCGGTCAGCAGCGCGGCGCACAGCTCGGGCAGGGCCGCGTTCTTGGCACCGGAAATGTCCACCGATCCCTGCAGGGTCCGCCCGCCACGGATGCGCAACTTGTCCATGGCTTCAAGCCCCTTGCGCCGACCACTCGGCCGGTGTCAGTGTCTTCATGGACAGGGCATGCACCTCGTCGGTCTGCATGCGCCGGCCCAGGGTGGCATAGACCTTCTGGTGGCGCTGGATCAGGCGCAGGCCCTCGAAGGCGCTGGAAACGATCACCGCCTGCCAGTGGCGGCCGTCTCCGGAGACGTCCAGGTGCTGGCAGGGCAGGCCGGCGGCGATCAGGGCTTGAAGTTCTTGGGCGGTCATCGCTTTTGCCTTAACTGCGGATTTTGAAACCGATGCGCAGCAGGTGCAGAGCCACAGCGCTCATGACCAGGCAGGCCGAACCCACCAGCGCCAGACTGATCCAGGGCGAGACATCGCTGTGCCCTAAAAAGCCATGGCGAAAGCCATCGATCATGTAGAAAAACGGATTGAAATGGCTGGCCGTTTGCCAGAAGTCTGGCAGCGAATGAATAGAGTAGAAAACACCCGACAGGAAAGTCATGGGCATGATCACGAAGTTCTGAAAAGCAGCCATCTGATCAAACTTTTCAGACCACAAGCCAGCAATGATGCCCATGGCCGAAAGCAGCCCGGCGCCCAGCACTGCAAAAGCGGCGATCCACAGCGGCGCGGCCCAGGGCAAGCTGGAGAACCAAACGGTCACGAGCAACACCCCCAGGCCAACCACCAAGCCACGCACCATGGACGAAAGCATGTAGGCGCAAAACCAGTTCCAGGGACTCAAGGGCGTGAGCAGAACGAACACCAGATTGCCCATCATCTTGCTCTGAATCAGCGAGGACGAGCTGTTGGCAAAGGCGTTTTGCAGCACGCTCATCATCACTAGGCCAGGGATCAGGAAGTCGGTGTAACCCACACCGGGGTAGACCTGCACACGGTCCTGCAGCACATGGCCGAAGATCAGCAGATACATCAGCGCGGTCAGCACCGGTGCGGCCACGGTCTGGAAAGCCACTTTCCAAAAGCGCAGCACTTCCTTGTAAAACAGGGTCAGCCAACCGATCATGCCAGCTCCTCAGCGGTAGCGGCCACACCAGGCTGGCAGTTCATGACCTCCAGGAAGACGTCTTCCAGGTCGGCCTTACGTATTTCGACATCCTGCGGCTGCAAGCCCGCCTGACGCAAGATCGCCAGATGGGTTTCGATCTCCTGCGCATCGTGGGCAGGCAGTTGCACCACCCGGCCCGTGACCCGGGCCTTGACCGCCAGCAAAGGCGGTAGCTCGTGGTCGAGCTTGAAACGCATCACATTGGACGATGCGTTTTGCAGCAGGTCGCAGGTGTTCGACAAAGCCACCACCTTGCCACTTTTGAGCATGGCGATGCGCGGGCACAGGGCCTCGGCCTCTTCCAAGTAATGGGTGGTCAGCAAGACGGTGCTGCCCTGCCGGTTGAGCCGTGCGATGAATTGCCACAAGGTCTGGCGCAGCTCCACATCGACGCCGGCCGTCGGCTCGTCGAGCACGATCACCTTGGGCTTGTGAACCAGCGCTTGCGCCACCAGCACCCGGCGCTTCATGCCGCCAGACAGTTGACGCATATTGGCGCCGGCCTTGTCGGCCAGACCCAGGCATTCGAGCAACTCGTCAATCCAAGCCTCGTTACGCCGAACCCCAAAGTAGCCCGACTGTATGCGCAGGGTCTCACGAACGCTAAAAAAAGGATCGAACACCAGTTCCTGCGGGACCACGCCCAGGCAGCGACGGGCCTGGGCGAAATCGGCGATCACATCGTAACCATGGACCTTGACCGCGCCGCCACTCGGTCGCGAGAGGCCGGCCAGAATGCTGATCAAGGAGGTCTTGCCGGCGCCATTGGGCCCGAGCAGGCCGAAGAACTCGCCTTCCTCAATATCGAAGCTGACCTGGTCCAGAGCCTGTACGACGGCGCCGCTGCCGCGCGATCGATACTGTTTGGAGACGGACTGAAAGGATATGGCGGGCATGAAACCGGCCATTTTAGGCTGCGCGGGCTGCCTCTGGCCTGAAGCGGCCCTGACAGCCCTTTAGCCCGCCGGTAAAAGCTCGGCCACGCCGTAGAGGCCGGCGAGCTTGCGCAAGCGCTCGGGCAGGTGCTCAACCTCGAACTGCCAGCCCATGGACACCACATCGCGGCGGCACTCCAGCAGCACCGCCAACACCGAGGAATCAAATTGCTCCAGCGCCCCGGCATCAACCCGCACCACCGGCGCGCCCCGGCTCAGGCGCAAGGCCTCTCGCAAGGCCCGGGCGCAAGCGTTGGCCCGGGCGTGGTTGACCACCGCCGGCAGGCGCAGTTGGGTCACGGCGGGAGGTGTGGCAGCGGGCATGCTCAGCCTTTTTTGGCGACGCTGCCAGACTTGTTGCGCTCGGCCAGGGTGGCGATCAGGCCGTCGATGCCGCGGGCGGTGATTTCCTGGGCAAACTGTGAACGGTAAGTCTCGACCAGCCAGACGCCCAGCACATTGAGGTCATAGATGCGCCAGCCGGCTGGCGTTTTTTCCATGCGGTAGTCGATTTGAATCGGGTCGCCCCGGCCTATGACCTCCGAACGAACAATCACCTCGGTATCGCCAGGGCTGGCGCGCAAGCCCTTGACCGATATCGTCTGGTCCTTGACCTGGCTGAGCGCACCCGAGTAGGTGCGCACCAACAAGGCCTTGAATTCTTCCTGCAGCCGCTTTTGCTGCTCTGGCGTGGCCTGGCGCCAGCTCCGGCCCACGGCGGCGGCCGTCATGCGGGTGAAGTTGATGTGCGGCATCACCTTGCCATCCACAAAGGTGGTGATCTTGCGGACGTCGCCGGCTTGCACATCTTTGTCGTTCTTGATGGTGTCGAGCACGTCGGTCGACAGCCGCCTAATCAGCTGATCAGGCTCTTCCTGGGCCTGCGCCACGCCCGCAAAGCAGGCCAGTGCCGACAGCACAAATATCAAGGCATTTCTTCGAATCAATTGGAAACTCATAGCAAGTCTTTCTTTGAAGGCAGGCCGCAGGCTCATCGGGTCGGCGCAGCAGGTTCGGGCAGGTCGTAGCGCTCTTCGGGCGGCGGCGCCACTTTGGGCAGGTCGCCAGTCCCCCGCCTGCGCTGCAGGTGGGCATCGCGCACAAAGGTGTATTTGTCCAAAGCAGCCGCGTCGATGAAACGGCCGGCGTCCATCACACTGGAACGCAGATTGACCAAGCGCAGGCCGGTCAAGCTGGCACGAACTGTGGTTTCCTCGATCGTACCGACCAAATCTCCTTTCCAGTCCACCGGCAGGGCTGCTGCGTCACGCAGGGTCGAGGGGCCTAGCAAGGGAAGCACCAAGTACGGCCCGCTGGCCAGGCCCCAATGGCCCAGGGTCTGGCCGAAGTCTTCGCGATGCCTCTGCAAGTCGACGCTAGAGGCCACGTCGATCACACCGAGTAGCCCCACCGTGGTATTGATACCGACCCGCGCCAGCGTCTGGACCGACTCACGGGGTTTGAGCTGCAGCACACTGTTGACCAGAGACCAGACATCGGAAATATTGCCGAAGAAATTACTCACCCCGGTGCGAACCAGCTCAGGCACTGCGGCCCGGTAGCCGCGAGCCACCGGTTGCAGCACCGCTTCGTCGACCGCCTCGTTGAAGCGCCAAACTTGGCGGTTGTAGTTTTCCCAAGGGTCGCGCGGATCGGCCGCAGCCCCGGTGCTGACGGTCGCACAGCCGGCCAGGCCGAACTGTAGAGCCAGCACCAACAGGAGGGCGCTAAAGCGGCGCAAGGCAGACATCATGGCTTGCCCCCTGCCGCCGGAGTGGCATCGGCCGCCTTGTTGTAGAGGAACTGGGCTATCAGGTTTTCCAGCACCACCGCCGATTGTGTGGTGGTGATCAGGTCGCCGGAGGCCAGATTCTTGTCAGCAGAACCGGCCTCGATGCCAATGTACTGCTCGCCCAGCAGCCCGCTGGTCAGGATCTTCAGTGAGCTGTCCTTGGGGAACACGTAGCGCTTATCCAGCGACAAGCGCACATTGGCTTGGTAATGGGTGTCGTCAAAACCAATCGATTCCACCCGGCCGACCACCACGCCCGCGCTTTTGACCGCCGCACGTGGCTTGAGCCCGCCAATATTGTCGAAGCGGGCGGCCACGGTGTAGCTGTTGTCCGTAAAGCTCAAGGTCAATAAATTGGCCGCCTTCAGGGACAGAAACAGCAGTGCGGCGGCGCCGATCACCACGAACAGACCCACCCAGGGGTCCTTGTTGGAGCGTTGCATAGGGGCTTTCAGGAAAAACCGTTCCTTGAACTATGAACGGAAAAGAACGGCCTTGCGCTGACAAAGTCAGCAAAGCTGAGCAAAAAGATGGATATTTTCTCATGCGGCCAGAGAGCCACACATCCTTGACAAATTTATACAGCCTCAAAGACTGAACATGGCGGCAGTCAACAAAAAGTCCAACCCGAGTACGGCCAAGGAAGCTTGGACCACCGTCAGGGTGGTGGCACGCGCTACGCCCTCGGGCGTGGCCTGGGCTTCAAAGCCCTGGTACAGGGCGATGAAGGTGACCGTCACGCCGAACACCAGGGTCTTGATCACCCCATTGCCCACGTCACGCAAGGCGTCGACGCCGCCTTGCATCTGACTCCAGAACGAGCCCGGGTCAACGCCAATCATCACCACGCCGACCAGCCAGCCGCCCAAAATACCGACCGCGCTGAACACCGCCGCCAGCAGCGGCATGGCAATGATGCCGCCCCACAGGCGTGGCGCCAAAATACGCCTGACCGGGTCGACAGCCATCATTTCCATGGCCGACAGCTGCTCACCGGCCTTCATCAAACCAATTTCGGCGGTCAGGGCGGTACCGGCGCGCCCGGCAAACAGCAAGGCGCTGACCACCGGCCCCAACTCGCGCACCAAGCTCAAGGCCACCAGCAAGCCCAGGGCCTCGGCCGAGCCGTAGCGCTGCAAGGTGTAATAGCCCTGAAGGCCCAACACAAAGCCGACGAACAGGCCCGAGACCGTGATGATGGCCAGCGAGTAGTTGCCCAAAAAGAAGATCTGATCGCGCACCAGTCCAAAGCGCCTGAGCGTGGCTGGCGACAGAGCCAGCAGGCGGACGAAAAGCCGCGCCGCATGGCCCAGATCGGCCAGCTTGACGCGGGTGGCCAGGCCGATGGCGGCCAGCCCGGCCAGGAGATCAGGACGCTTCACCGAGCCCCCTTGCTGCGGCCGGACCGGGAACGCGGACCGAAGTCGGTGTCGGCATCGACCCCCGGGTAGTGAAACTTCACCGGTCCCTGGCTGAGCGCGTTGACAAACTGATGAACCAAGGGGTCGCTCGACTGCTTGACTTCCTCGGGCGTGCCTTCGGCGGCAATGCCCCCATTGGCCAGAATCACCACCCGGTCGGCGATGCGAAAGGTTTCTTCCAGGTCGTGCGAAACCACAATGGTGGTGATCCCCAGGGTGTCGTTGAGCTGGCGTATGAGCTGCGCAGCGGTACCCAGAGAAATCGGGTCCAGTCCGGCAAAGGGCTCGTCGTACATGATGAGCTCAGGGTCGAGCGCGATCGCTCGGGCCAGTGCCACGCGTCGCGCCATGCCGCCAGAAATCTGCGCAGGCCGCAGATCACGCGCACCGCGCAGACCGACCGCATCGAGCTTCATCAACACAATATCGCGGATCAGCTCGGGCGCCAGGCGGGTGTGCTCGCGCAGCGGGAAGGCCACGTTGTCAAAAACGCTCAGATCGGTGAAGAGAGCGCCAAACTGAAACAACATGCCCATGCGGCGGCGCATCGCGTACAGGGCGGTGCTGTCCATCTCGCCCACATCCTGGCCATCAAACAAGACCTGACCTGCGCTGGCCCGCTGCTGGCCACCGATCAAACGCAAGACGGTGGTCTTGCCACCGCCGGAGGCGCCCATCAGGGCGGTCACCTTGCCGCGCGGCACGGTCAGGTTCATGCGGTCGAGGATGACACGCTCACCCCCGCTGCCCGGATAGGCAAAGTTGACCTGCCTGAACTCAACCAGGGCTTGGGCGGGGGCGGGGGTGTCGGACATGGGGGCAAGCCGGGCGGCTGATGGCCGGCAGGGGCCTCATCATAGCGGCCGGCAATGCCCTCAGCGCGGCAAGTCCGAGTGCCCCATCAGGAATTCATCGACAGCGCGGGCAGCCTGGCGTCCCTCGCGGATGGCCCACACCACCAGCGATTGACCGCGGCGCACATCGCCGGCGGCAAACACCTTGGGCACATTGGTCAGGTAGCCGCCGGTGAAATCGGTGCTGGCCTTGGCATTGCCTCGGGCGTCTTTGTCGACGCCAAAACCGTCGAGCAGGCTGGCCAGCGGATTGACAAAACCCATGGCCAGGAGCACCAAATCGGCCTTGTGCTCCTGCTCGGTGCCAGGCACTTCAACCAGCTTGCCGTCTTTCATTTCGACCCGTGCCGTGATCAAGCCGGTGACCTTACCAGCCTTGCCGACCAGGGCCTTGGTCGAGATCGCAAACTCGCGCTGGCAACCTTCTTCGTGGCTGGAGCTGGTGCGCAGCTTGAGCGGCCAGTAAGGCCAGACCAGGGGCTTGTTCTCCTGCTCGGGCGGCTGTGGCATCACCTCAAACTGGGTCACGCTGAGGGCGCCGTGGCGGTTGCTGGTACCCACGCAGTCCGAGCCGGTATCGCCACCGCCGATCACGATCACATGCTTGCCAGCAGCCAAGAGCTGCCCTTTGAGCTTGTCGCCCGCATTGACCTTGTTTTGCTGCGGCAGGAACTCCATGGCAAAGTGCACGCCCTCGAGCTCCCGGCCCGGCACCGGCAGATCGCGGCTTTGTTCCGAACCTGCGGCCAGCAGCACCGCATCGAACTGCTGGCGCAGCTCATCGGGGCTGATGGTGGTCTTGGCGTCATTGGTGACCTTGCTGCCCGGGCCTTCGGCCGGCAGGCTGCCGATCAGGGTGTTGACTTTGAAGACCACGCCTTCGGCCTGCATCTGCTCGATGCGCCTATCGATGTGGGTCTTTTCCATCTTGAAATCGGGGATGCCGTAGCGCAGCAAACCACCAATGCGGCTGTTCTTCTCAAAGACGGTGACGTCATGGCCGGCGCGGGCGAGTTGCTGCGCCGCCGCCAAACCAGCCGGCCCCGAACCGACCACTGCCACGCTGCGTCCGCTCTTGTGCTTGGGCGGCTGAGGCTGAACCCAGCCTTCGGCCCAGGCGCGGTCGATGATGGCGTGCTCGATGGACTTGATGCCCACCGGGTCGTCGTTGACGTTGACCACGCAGGCCGCCTCGCAGGGCGCTGGGCAGATGCGGCCAGTGAACTCCGGAAAGTTGTTGGTGCTGTGCAGGACGGTGATCGCGTTCTTCCAGTCGCCCTGGTAAACCAGGTCGTTGAAGTCCGGAATGATGTTGTTGACCGGGCAGCCGCTGTTGCAAAACGGCGTGCCGCAGTCCATGCAGCGGGCGGCCTGTTTCTTGGACTGCGCCTCATCGAGGCCGACGACAAATTCCTTGTAATGCTTCAGGCGCTCGGGGACCGGCTTGTAGGCCTCTTCGATGCGCTCAAATTCCATGAAGCCTGTGACTTTTCCCATGATGTTTCCTTTACTGCTTCGGGTGCTTCAGGCGGTCACTGGCTTGGCGGCCTGGGCCGCCTTGCGGGCATTGATCTCGCCGAGCGCACGCTTGTACTCGTTGGGGAAGACCTTGACGAACTTCAAACGGGCGGTCTCCCAATGGTCTAGCAGGCTGCGCGCGCGTTGGCTGCCGGTCCACTTGAAATGGTCTTCCAGCAGTTTCCTCAGCTGGGCCTCGTCGGTCTGGTCGCGGTGCCAGACCTTGCGATCGATCTGGGCCTCTTGCTCGGCGCTGCTGAGCACCTTCTCCAGGCTGACCATGGCTGGGTTGCAGCGGGAGGCGAACTGTCCGTCTTCGTCATACACATAGGCCACGCCACCCGACATACCTGCGGCGAAGTTACGGCCGGTCAGGCCGAGCACGGCCACCGTTCCGCCGGTCATGTATTCGCAGCCATGGTCGCCGGTGCCCTCAACCACTGCCGTCGCGCCCGAAAGGCGCACCGCAAAGCGCTCGCCGGCCACCCCTGCAAAAAATGCTTCACCGCTGGTGGCGCCGTACATGACGGTATTGCCGACGATGATGTTTTGGGCCGCTGCGCCACGGAAGTCCAGGCTGGGCCGTACCACCACCCGACCGCCAGACAGGCCTTTGCCGGTGTAGTCATTGGCGTCGCCGATCAGGTACAGGGTGATGCCCTGGGCCAGGAAGGCGCCGAAGGATTGACCGCCGGTGCCCTCTAGTTGTATGCGCAGGTGGTCATCGGGCAGGCCCTGGGGGCGGCGACGGATCAGCTCGCCCGAGAGCATGGCGCCGACGGTGCGGTTGACGTTGCGGGCCAGATCCATGAACTGAACCTTCTCGCCCTGCTCCAGCGCCGCGCGTGATTTTTCAATCAGCCGCACATCAAGCGCCTTGTTCAAACCGTGGTCTTGTTCCATGGTGTGCAGGCGCGGCACGTCGGCGGGTACGGCCGGCTGGTGAAAGAGGCGGCTGAAGTCCAGGCCGCTGGCCTTCCAATGCGACAAGCCTTTGTTCATGTCGAGCAGGTCTGAGCGGCCAATCAGGTCGTCAAACTTGCGTATGCCCAATTGGGCCATGATCTGACGGGCCTCTTCGGCGACAAAGAAAAAGTAATTGACCACGTGCTCGGGCTTGCCGGCAAATTTTTTGCGCAGCAGCGGATCCTGGGTGGCTACGCCGACCGGGCAGGTGTTAAGGTGGCACTTGCGCATCATGATGCAGCCTTCAACCACCAGGGGTGCGGTGGCAAAGCCGAACTCATCGGCGCCCAGCAAACCGCCGATGACCACGTCACGGCCGGTCTTCATCTGACCGTCGGTCTGCACCCGGATGCGACCGCGCAGGCGGTTGAGCACCAGAGTCTGCTGGGTTTCAGCCAGACCGATCTCCCAGGGCGAACCGGCATGCTTGATGGATGACCAGGGCGAAGCGCCCGTGCCGCCATCGTGCCCGGCGATCACCACATGGTCGGCCTTGGCCTTGGCCACGCCGGCGGCGATCGTACCCACGCCGATCTCTGAGACCAACTTGACACTGATGCTGGCCTTGGGCGTGACGTTTTTAAGGTCGTGGATCAGCTGGGCCAGGTCTTCGATGGAGTAGATGTCGTGGTGCGGCGGCGGCGAGATCAAGCCCACACCGGGCACCGAGTAACGCAGCGCCCCGATGTATTCGGAGACCTTGCCGCCAGGCAGCTGGCCGCCCTCGCCGGGCTTGGCGCCTTGGGCCATCTTGATCTGGATCTGGTCGGCCGAAACCAGGTACTCGGTGGTCACGCCAAAGCGTCCCGAGGCCACCTGCTTGATGCGCGAGCGCAGGCTGTCTCCGTCTTGCAAAGGCAGATCAACCTCGACGCGGTCGGCACCGATCACGCTCTTGAGACTCTCGCCCTTTTTGATGGGAATGCCCTTGAGCTCGTTGCGGTAGCGGGCCGGGTCCTCGCCGCCCTCGCCGGTGTTGCTCTTGCCGCCGATGCGGTTCATTGCCACCGCCAGGGTGGCATGGGCCTCGGTGGAGATCGAGCCTAGCGACATCGCGCCAGTGGCGAAACGCTTGACGATCTCGCTGGCCGGCTCGACCTCCTCGATCGCAATGGCCTTGGCCGGGTCAAAGCGGAACTCGAACAGACCGCGCAGGGTCAGGTGGCGCTTGCTCTGGTCATTGATGATCTGAGCGTACTCCTTGTAGGTGCTGAAGTTGCCGGCGCGGGTGCTGTGCTGAAGCTTGGCAATCGCATCGGGCGTCCACATATGCTCTTCACCGCGGGTGCGCCAGGCGTATTCGCCGCCCGCATCGAGCATGGTGGCCAGCACCGGATCGTCGCCGAAGGCGGCTGCGTGCATGCGCAGAGCCTCTTCAGCGATTTCAAACACGCCAATGCCCCCCACGCGGCTGGCAGTGCCGGTGAAATACTTGGCGATGGTCTCGTCATTGATGCCGATGGCCTCGAACAACTGCGCGCCGCAGTAGCTCATATAGGTGCTCACGCCCATCTTGGACATGATCTTGGACAGGCCTTTGCCTATGGCTTTGACATAGTTGTAGATCACTTTCTCGGCCGACAGGTCGCCCGAGAGATCCTTGTGCATGGCCGCCAGGGTTTCCATGGCCAAGTAGGGGTGCACCGCCTCGGCGCCATAGCCGGCGAGCACCGCGAAATGATGCACCTCGCGGGCGCTGGCAGTCTCCACCACCAGACCGGCAGTGGTGCGCAGACCGGCACGCACCAGGTGCTGATGAATGCAAGACAAGGCCAACAGCGCCGGCACCGCCACCTTTTCGGCGCTCACGCCCCGGTCGCTGATGATCAGAATGTTGTGGCCGCTGCGGATGGCATCGACCGCCTCAGCGCACAGCGAGGCGAGCTTGGCCTCGACCCCTTCGCGGCCCCACAGAACCGGATAGGTGATGTCCAGCGTGGCGCTCTTGAACTTGCCCTGGGTGGCTTTTTCAATGTCGCGCAGCTTGGCCATGTCGGCAAAATCGAGCACCGGCTGGCTTACTTCCAGGCGCATCGGCGGATTGACCTGGTTGATATCGAGCAGGTTGGGCTTGGGGCCAATGAAGGACACCAGCGACATGACGATGGCCTCACGGATCGGATCGATCGGCGGGTTGGTGACCTGGGCAAACAGCTGCTTGAAGTAGTTGTACAGCGGCTTGTTGCGATCCGACAGAACGGCCAGCGGGCTGTCGTTGCCCATGGAGCCAATCGCCTCCTCGCCATTGAGGGCCATGGGGCTGAGCAGAAATTTGATGTCTTCCTGCGTGAAGCCGAAGGCCTGCTGCTGATCGAGCAGGGCGGCGCTGATGCGGCCGGTGCCTGCGATGGTGGCGCGCTCGGCCGGCAAATCGCTACCGTCTTCGCCAGCCACCGGCTGGTCGACATCGTCCAGGCGGATGCGCAGGTTGTCGATCCACTGCTTGTAGGGCTTGGTATTGGCCAGGCCGGCCTTGAGCTCCTCGTCGTCGATCATGCGGCCTTGCTCTAGATCGATCAGGAACATCTTGCCCGGCTGCAAGCGCCATTTGCGCACGATCTTGCTCTCGGGCACGGGCAACACGCCCGATTCAGATCCCATGATCACCATGTCGTCGTCGGTGATGCAATAACGCGAGGGACGCAGGCCGTTACGGTCCAATGTGGCGCCGATTTGACGCCCGTCAGTGAAGACGATCGAGGCCGGGCCGTCCCAGGGCTCAAGCATGGCGGCGTGGTATTCATAAAAAGCACGGCGACGCGCGTCCATGGTGGTGTGCTGCTCCCAGGGCTCGGGGATCATCATCATCACCGCCTGGCTGATCGGGTAGCCCGCCATGGTCAGCAATTCCAGGCAATTATCAAAGGTGGCGGTATCGGACTGGCCGGCAAAACTGATGGGATAGAGCTTGGACAGGTCGGCACCGAGAACCGGCGAGGACATCACGCCCTCGCGGGCCTTCATCCAGTTGTAGTTGCCCTTGACAGTGTTGATCTCGCCGTTGTGCGCCACATAGCGATAGGGGTGGGCCAGCGGCCACTCGGGGAATGTGTTGGTGGAAAAGCGCTGATGCACCAGACCCAGGGCTGAGACACAGCGTGCATCCTGCAGGTCCAGGTAATAAGTGCCCACCTGATCGGCCAGCAGCAGGCCTTTGTAGACCACGGTCCGGCTGGACATGCTGGGGATGTAGTACTCGTTGCTGTGCTTGAGGCCCAGCGCCTGTATGGCGGCGCTGGCGGTCTTACGAATCACGTAGAGCTTACGCTCCAGCGCGTCTTGAACGATCACATCGGCACCGCGGCCGATGAAGATCTGGCGCATGATCGGCTCTTTCTCACGCACCGTCGGCGACATCGGCATGTCGCGGTTGACCGGCACATCACGCCAGCCCAGCAGCGTTTGACCCTCAGCCTTGACGGCACGCTCGAGCTCCTGCTCGCAGGCCATGCGAGAAGCATGCTCCTTGGGCAAAAACACCATGCCGACGCCATACTCACCGAACGGGGGCAGCTGCACGCCCAGCTTGGCCATTTCTTCACGGTAAAGCAGATCCGGCATCTGGATCAGAATGCCTGCGCCGTCGCCCATCAGCTTGTCGGCACCCACCGCACCCCGGTGGTCCAAGTTCTCCAAAATCTTGAGCGCCTGCTCGACGATGGCGTGGCTCTTGCGGCCCTTGATATGGGCCACAAAGCCGACGCCACAGGCATCATGCTCTTGATCAGGTGAATACAGACCTTGCTGTCGCGCAAGTTCCAGTTCGTAGGCGCTAGTCATGGCAAACCCTTATGGTCAAAAATCCGAGCCAAGAAGCATAAGCTTTCGCAACAACAATGCCAACAAAAATAATTGGGGTCAGATACCAATTAATCAATGAAATCCGAAATTTTTAATTAATTGGGGACAGATTAATTTGGTAGCCAAGCCCGCCCTTTTCTGATGGCATCCAGATAAGCAAGGGCTCAGCCCTGACGGCGCGTGCCGAAAGGTCGTCCAGCCTTGCCAGGTCGCATGCGCCGCTCAGTAGCCTGCTCGAGCGACTGCAAAAACGAGGCCGATCCCAAAGCCCATCCAGTGAGTACCGAGCGGGTCAGATCGGTCTGCTGTTGGGCTGAGACACCAGACTGCACCAGTTGTGCATAAGCCGCCTCACGGGCAAAGGGTGTGTTACCCAGGCCCCAATAAAGTGCATGAGGACTCACCAATTTGTCGCTGCGCTGTCCAATCAGGTGCCTACAGCTGGACCAAGGATGCTGCACAGCTTCGGCGACCATGCCGGCGCGCACGGGATTGAGCTCGATATAAGCCATGCAGCTGAGCAGGTAGCTTTCGGTCTCAATGAGGCTGGAGCGGTATCGCCCCTCCCAGAGGGTGCCGCTGCGGCCATGGCGGATATTGAAATACCGAACATAGCTGCGCCCCACCGCCTGCATCAATTGAGGCAGGCCGTCATCGGTCTCGGGGGTCAGCAGCAGATGAAAGTGGTTGTCCATGAACACATAGCTATGGACAGCAACTTTCAGCCGCTGTGTGTGCTCGAGCAGCAGATCCCACAGGCGTTGTCGGTCCGCGTCATCCCGAAAAATGGTCTGGCGATCATTGCCACGCTGGATCACGTGATGGGGATAGCCGGGTACAGTCAAACGAGCTTGGCGGGCCATGGCTTGAAATTAATTGGTATCTGACCCCGATTATCTGCAGTCAAACGAGCTTGGCGGGCCATGGCTTGAAATTAATTGGTATCTGACCCCGATTATCTGTGACCCCGATTATCTGTGACCCCGATTATCTGGCTGTTCAGGGAAGATCCTGAAGGCCGGGTATCAGCACTCGCAGACAATCTGGGGTAATTTGCGAAAAGGAGTTTTCATGGGCTATCGTTTTTCAAGCATCCTTGCTCTTGCACTGAGCCTGGCCACCACCTGGGCGCAAGCTCAAACAAGCGCGGGCGGGTCGTTTCCGAACAAGCCGATCAAGGCCATCGTGCCTTTCGCGCCGGGCAGCGCCACCGACCAGATCGGCCGAGCCTTTGCCCAAAAGATGTCGGAGAACCTGGGGCAGACCATCTTGGTGGAAAACCGCGCTGGGGTCAATGGCATGCTCGGCGCTGACGCGGTGGCCAAGTCGGCCCCGGACGGTTACACGATTTTGGTGGGCACCAACAGCACCAATGCCGCACTCAAGAGCCTGATGAAGAAGCTCCCTTATGACCAGGACACGGCTTTTGCACCGATCGCCTTCCTGGGCTCGGTGCCTCTGATCGTGGGGGTCAACAATGATGTACCCGTGAAGAACCTGCGCGATTTCGTGAACCTGGCCAAGTCCAAGCCCGCTCAGGTCACCTTCGCCAGCGCCAGCGCTTCGCAGCGCGTCTCCAGCGAAATGCTGGCCAGCATGGCTGGCATCCAGATGACCCATGTTCCCTACAAATCAGGCCCGGCAGCAATGACCGACCTGATCGGCGGCCAGGTCAATATGTTCACCGCAGACTTCGCCGTCATGCTGCCCCAGGTCAAGGCTGGCAAGGTGCGGGGATTGGCCGTCACCTCGACACAGCGGGCGCCGTCGGTACCTGATCTGCCCACGGTCAATGAGGCCCTGGGCCTGAAAGACTATGAGTTGATTGCCTACTTCGCGCTGTTTGCGCCAGCAGGCACGCCGCCTGAGATCGTCAACCGCCTGAACCGCGCCGCCAACGCTGCTGCCAGCGACAAGGACATTCAAGAGCGCTTTTCCGCGCTAGGCTTTGAAACCTCACCCGGCACGCCGCAGGCCCTGGCAGAACGCACCAGGGTGGAGACGGCCAAGTGGGCCAAGGCCATTCGCGAGGCCAAGATCGAGGCCGAATAAAGCAAAGAGCGCTTCAGGCCCCGGCGGGCAGCCGCCGCATATACCCGGCGGTCAGCCCGGCCAGGACGGCGCCCAGGATGCAGCAGCTTCCGGTCACCAAGGGCGTCTGCTGCCAGCCACCCGCTTGAGCGGCCACCCAGGCTACCGCGGGTGGGCCGAAAAACTGCCCCAAGGCTGACCATTGCAAGACCCAGCCTACCGTGCCGGCGACCTGGCGCTCCCCGGGAGCCAGCCTGACCGCCAGCGAAAACAAGGTCGCAGGTACCAGGCCGCCCACGCTGAAAAACAGCAACATCGAGGCGTAACGCAGCACCGGCCAGCCCTCGGTTGCAGCCATGAAGGCCAGGCTGCTGCCCAGAGCCATGCCAGCAAAGCCGACCCACAAGAGCCTGTGGGGCTGGTACCCCGCCTGCAGCAGCCGGCCGGAGGCCACATTGCCCACCACGTTGGCCCCGGCTGCCAACGCAGTCAGCACCCCCAGAACCGCTCCGCTCAGGCCGGCGCTGGCATAAATGGAGGGCAAGAAGCCCACCACTGCCAGCCACTGGGCAGAGTAGACGCCAAACATCAGCGCCACCAGCCAGGGGCCGGGAGCAGTGAGGGTGGCAGTCAGACTCGCGGCCAGGCTGCTGCGGGCGTGAAGCTGGGTTGGCGGATCGGCCGGTACCGCCCGGTGCAGCCAGATCGCCATCACCAGGGACAGCGCGGCAAACAAGTCCCACCACAGGGGCCAGCCACCGAGCGGAATGACAAAAGGACCGCCGAGTAAGGCCAGGGCGGTGCCCAAAGGCATGTAGGTGCCCCAGACGCCGATCATGCCGGCCAGCCGCCCGGCCGGTACCAGACGCCGAATCAGGGCCGGGGCCGGCAGCGTGGCCCATAGAAATCCCATGCCTTCAATAGCCCGCAAAATCAGCAGGGCCGGCGCGTTGCTGGCCAGACTGCCCAGCGCGCTGGCCGCGGCCAGCAGCAGCAGGCCGCTGACCATGGCGCGCTTGAGGCCGAAGCTGTCGGCCAGCAGGCCCACAACCACAGCGGTGAGCATGCCCGCCAGCTGAACCATGGACAGGAGAAAGCCAGACTGCACCAAACTC
Source organism: Polaromonas sp. (assembly GCA_044352515.1). Taxonomy (GTDB): domain Bacteria; phylum Pseudomonadota; class Gammaproteobacteria; order Burkholderiales; family Burkholderiaceae_C; genus Polaromonas. The sequence continues at coordinate 67,517 of JBILDR010000001.1, read as the reverse complement.
AGACCCAGATCAGCCTGCAGCGCGGTCAAAGCAGGGGGCAGTTTGGCCACCTGTAAAGCTGCCACCACGCCCGCGAGCACCACCACCCAGGCTGGGAACAATGAATCCGAAGAGCGCGTCATCACAGCAGCCTGGAGCCGGTCAGGCGCTCGTGCTCGCGCGCCGCAAAACGGTCGGTCATGCCTGCGATGTAATCGGCCACTGCCCTCTCCCGGTCTTGCCGCACGGCAAAGTCGCCGGGCATGGCGGCCGAATCGGCCAAGTAGGCCTGGAACAACTCGCGCACCATCTGCTGGGCCTGCACCGTGGTCTGCATCACCTGAGGATGCCGATACAGCTTGGCAAACAAGAACTGTTTGAGCTCGCTGGCCTGGGCATGCATGCCCCTGCTAAAACGTACCAGCGTCGGCGCCAGACGTACCGCATCGGCGCTGTCTGGCCGGTGCTGCCCGATGAGCGCCCGGGTGGCATCGATCACGTCGTAGACCTGCTCGCTGAGCATCCTGCGTATCACCTCATAGAGCAGGCGACGAGCGCGCCGCGGCAGGTCGGGATGCTGGGCCAAGGCCTGTCGGTGGTGGCGCTCGAACAAGGCCAGTTCCTGCAGCTGCTCGATGGAAATCAACCCAGAGCGCACCCCATCGTCGATGTCATGGGCGTTGTAGGCGATCGCGTCGGCCAGATTGCACAGCTGGGCCTCCAGGCTGGGCTGGGTACCGTCGATAAATCGCCGTCCGACGCCGCCGGGTTCAAGTTGTTCCAGCCTGAGGGCATTGCGCCTGGAGCAGTGCTTGAGAATGCCCTCACGCGCCTCGAAGGTCAGGTTCAGGCCATCATGGGCCGGATAGCGTTCCTCCAAGGCGTCAACCACGCGCAGGCTTTGCAGGTTGTGCTCGAAGCCGCCATGCCCGGCCATGCATTCGTTGAGCGCATCCTGGCCGGCGTGACCGAAAGGTGTGTGACCCAGATCATGGGCCAGGGCTATGGCCTCGACCAGATCTTCATCGAGCCCCAAGGGCCTGGCGATCGAACGGCCGATCTGCGCCACCTCCAGCGAGTGGGTCAGTCGGGTGCGAAAGAGATCGCCCTCGTGGTTGAGGAAGACCTGGGTCTTGTAGACCAGGCGCCTGAAGGCGGTGGAATGGACGATGCGGTCGCGGTCGCGCTGAAACTCGGAGCGGGTCGGTGCTGGCTGCTCCGGATGGCGACGGCCGCGGGTGTACGCCGGATTGCTGGCGTAGACAGCCCGGCTCATAGGTAGGACGAGGATTCAGGCCGGGGCGCAACAGGCATCGATGACCTCGCGCACCAGCGCATCGGGCGCGCCGCGCACGCCGGCGCGGCCTGGCGCTTCGATCACCACGAATTTGATCTGGCCGGCTTCTGATTTCTTGTCCAAACGCATCAGCTCCAGATAACGGCCTGCGTTGTCAGTCAGCGAAAGCTGCGGGCCCACCACAGGCAGGCCCGCGGCCTGCACCAGGCGCCGGATCCTGGCCACCAGAGCCGCATCAATCAAACCCAGCCGCTCGGACAGCAGCGCCGCCATCACCATGCCACAGCCCACCGCCTCGCCATGCAACCACTGGCCATAGCCCAAGCCCGCTTCGATCGCGTGGCCGAAGGTGTGGCCGAAGTTGAGGATGGCGCGCAGGCCGGCCTCGCGCTCATCGAGCCCGACCACGCCAGCCTTGATCTCACAGCTGCGACGGACCGCCACGCCCAGCGCCTGCGGCTGGCGAGCCAGCAACTGCGGCAAATGACTTTCAATCCAGTCGAGAAAGGCCATATCGGCAATTGGCCCATACTTGATGATCTCGGCCAGCCCGGCGCTGAGCTCGCGCGCCGGCAGACTGGCCAGCACATCGAGGTCACACACCACCCTCACCGGCTGGTAGAAAGCGCCGATCATGTTCTTGCCCAGCGGGTGATTGATCGCGGTCTTACCGCCCACCGAGGAGTCGACCTGGGCCAGCAGCGTGGTGGGTACCTGAACAAATGGAACGCCGCGCATATAGCTGGCCGCGGCAAAGCCGGTGATGTCGCCGACCACGCCGCCGCCGAGGGCGAACAAGACCGTTTTGCGGTCGCAGCCGTGCTCAAGCAAAACATCAAAGATGCGCTGCAAGTTTGGCCAATCCTTGTGACTCTCGCCATCAGGCAGGCCGAGCAGCAGCACCCGCGGGTAATGGGACGCGAGCGCGGTTTGCAAGGCCTGGGCATACAGCGGTGCCACCGTGGTGTTGCTGACGATGAGTGCGGTCTGAGCGCGGGGCAGATCGGCGTAAGTCTGGGCGTCGCCGATCAGGCCGGAAGCGATCAGGATGGGATAGCTGCGCTCGCCCAGATCGATGGGTACACGCTGCACGTCAGAGGGAACTGGGGCCATAGAGTTAAACCGGTGGAGCCGAAGAAGCCGGCAAGCTTTCGGCCGCCACTGTGGGTCGACCCAGACCGGCCAGTTCTAATTGCATGATGATCATATTGACCAGACCGGACACCGAGGGGCGGCCGGTCTCAATCACGAAATGCGCGGTCTCACGGTAAAGCGGATCGCGCGCCTTGTAAAGCTCGCGCAGCCGACCCAGGGGGTCGGCCACCTGTAAAAGAGGGCGGTTCTGGTCGTGCCTGAGGCGCTTGAACACCTCGTCGGCCGAAGAATGCAGGTAAATGGTGGTGGTGCGCTCCTGCAGTCGCTGCCGATTGACCGGCCGCAGCACAGAGCCGCCGCCGGTAGAGAGCACGCCGCTGCTGACCTGGGTCAGTTCATCCAGCACTTCTTCCTCGACGTCCCGAAAGGCAGCCTCGCCCTCGCGTTCAAAAAACTCCCGGATGGAGCAACCCAGACGCTCCTCGATCACATGGTCAGAGTCGACAAAGCGCAGCCCCTGCCGCCGGGCGAGTTGGCGGCCCACAGTGGACTTGCCTGAACCGGGCAGGCCGACACAAGCAATGAGGCAGGGATGTTCGCGCACGAGAGAGTTCAGCATGAAAAGCGAAGCCTGCCATGATAAACGCCTTGCATAAACGCACTGCGGTCGCAGGCCGACGCCGGCCGCGTCTATTCAGGGCGCAGCAGCCCGGGGCTCTTCCACCAGCACCTGGGGCGTCAGAAAGACCAGCAATTCGGACTTGGCCAGGCTGCGGGTTCGGCTGCGAAACAGTGCGCCCACACCAGGCAAGCTGCCCAGCAGGGGAACCCGGGCCTCGTCCTCCCGCTCGGTGGTCTCGAAAATGCCGCCAATCATCACCGTGCCGCCGTCATCGACCCGCACCTGGGTCTGCACATGCTTGGTATCGATCGCAAAACCGTTGGGCGTGCTTCGACCCACGCTGTCTTTGTTGATGTCGACATTGAGGATGATGCGGCCGTCCGGCGCGATCTGTGGGGTTACCTCCAGCTTCAGATTGGCTTTGCGAAAAGTCAGCGAGGTCGCCCCGCTACCTGCGGCCTGCTGGTAAGGCAACTCGGTGCCCTGCTCAATGATGGCTTTGACCTGATCGGCGGTGACGATGCGCGGGCTGGCCACCACCCGACCTTTGCCGTCAGCCTCCAGCGCCGAAATCTCCAGGTTGAGCACCCGGGTCAGCGATGCGTTGAACAGGGACAGCGCCAGCGCGCCTGCGGGCTGACCGCCTAAAGCCTGTGCGGGCAGATTGACCATGTCCGCGCCTGCGATGCCAAAGTCGCGCCCCAGCAAGGGCTCGCCAGTCTCGGGCTGACGGGGGAGGATGTAGCCACCGCCAACCTGTCCGCCCGACCAGCCCGACTGCGCAGGATTGGCAGGCCTGCCCGCCAGCCGCCCGCCAAGACGCGCGCCGATGGAGCGGCCAAAGCTGTCACCGGCTTCGACAATGCGCGCCTCAATCATCACCTGCCGCACCGGGATGTCAAGCTGCTCGATAACCCGCCGCACCATGGCCAAGCGGGCAGCCACATCGGTCACAAAGAGCTGATTGGTCCGCACCTCGGGCATGACGTTGCCGCGCGCCGACAGCACCCGGCTGGCGGGCGGGCCGATCTGCAATTGCCGGGCGACCTCGTCGGCGCGCGCGTAGTTCAGGCGAAAGCTTGCGGTCTGCACCTGCTCTACCGTCTGCAGGGCCTGCTGCCCGTCGAGCTCCTGGCGCTGGCGAGCCGCTTGCTCGGCGCGTGTGCCCACCCAGATCACCGAGCCTTCCTGGCGCTGGGTCAGACCTCGGCTCTGCACGACGATGTCAAGCACCTGGTCCCAGGGCAGGTCCTGCACCCGCAAGCTGGTGCTGCCGCTGACCCCGTCGGAGACGATGATGTTGAAGCCACTGAAATGGGCCAAAAGCTGCAACAGGGTACGCACCTCTATCGTCTGGAAATTGAAGGACACCAGCTGTCCTCGATAGGTCTTGATGGTCGGCGCTGCGGGCGAGTTTTCAATCGCTGCTGGCCCCTGCACAGGTGGCTGGGCGCTGGCAGCCCAAGTACACAGCGCCAAGGCTGCCGCCAGCAGCCATGCCACGGACTTCATGGCGCAGCACCGACGCGCCAGCGCCGCGTTTGCTCGGTCCAATGGCCTTGCGGATCGCGCTTGAGTTCGCGCAAGTCCAGGCCATCCTGATCGACGGCCTGTACTCGACCGTGATCCGGCCCCAGGTAGTCGCCCACTTTCAAGGTATGGATCACAGTGCCCGAGCGCAGTAAAGCCACCCAACTTTGCCCCTGGCGAAAGGTACCGGTCAAAGACAGCTCGCGCAGGGCCAAGGCTTCCAGCGGCTCGCGCTCGCGGGCAAACTCAAAGCGCCACTGTGCAGGCACATTGGCCAGCGGATCTACGGCTGCTGCAGAAAGTGGCGCTCGGCTCGGAGGGGGCGCTGCAGCAAATGGGTCGGCCCCACCGGGCAGCGCAAGAAGACGCACGGGCTCAGCGCGGCCGGCCTGCATCCAAGCCCCAACGGGAAGGGCCTGCAGCCGCAGACTGAGGCGATGCCCCCGGTCCTCGCCTGCGGCCAATTGCAGACTTTGCAAGCCCCAAGCCACTTCGGAACGGGCCATCGCGGCCACGAAAGCCACCAGATCGCCGTAACTGCCACGCAGCTGAAGACGGGTGGCCGCGCCCGCCGGCACATCGTCTGCCGACTTGAGGACTTCAACGCGCAGCCTCTTTGCAAGGGCCAGGCGGTGCAGCTCCAAGTGATCGGCCGCCACGGCCGAGCCCGACGCTGCGGGCGCGGGGTCCGTGCTCAGAGCAGCCTGCACCTGCCGCAATTTGGTCCGTGCTTGTGTCAGCGATGCATCAAGTTCCTGCCGCCTGTGTTCCAGCGCCTGGCTTTCAGCCAGCCAGTCGGATGTCGCCAAGGGCAAGCTCAGGCCCAGCACGGCCAGCAAGACAGCGCCCGAGGACAGGCCCAGCACAGAAGGGCGATGGCTAGACAGGACGGGCGTATGGCGCAGACCCTGCCTGCCGGGCCATTGCAGCTTCATGGCCGGCCCCCGCTCGGGGCGGACAAGGGCGCGAAGCGAAGCACAAAGCGCGACATCTCGGGCTGGCCCTCGGGCATCTCACCAGCGGCCGCTGGCGGGCTCAATTCAAGCAAGCGCGCCGGGCCCCCAGCCAGGCGCAGTCCGGCCATCCAGGCTTGAAACTCACCGGAGGCGATCTGGCCACTCAGGATCAGCCCCTGCTCGTCGAGCCTGAGTTCGAGCAGTTGCAAGCGGGCTGAAGGGCCAGGCGCCTGTGCCAAGCGCTGCAGAAGATGACTCGCACCCTGCCAGCGCGCGTGCTGCTGCACATGCCCTTGCTGCTGTGCCTCAAGGGCCTGCTGGGCCTGGAGCTTGGACGCCAGTTCGCGCTGCCGGGCCTGCAGGCCGTCCAATTCGGACTGCAGGGGCACCAGGGACTCACGCTCATCCTCCAAGCGCCGCTGGCCCTCAGCCAGTATGAAGAGGCCGCAAGCCCATCCTGCTCCCAAGGCCACCAGCATGGGCCGCCAAGGCGCCAGGCCTGAGCGGCGCCGCTTTGGCATCGACGCCGGCAGCAAATCAAAGGCTGGCACGGCAAAGCGCATCATGGCGACAGCCCTTGACCTGCCAGGCCCAGCGCCGCCCAGTAAGCCGGCGAGCGTCGATCCAGGAAAACATCTGAAGCCCATTGGAGACGATCGCCAGGCTCAGGCTGAAGCGGGATCATGCCCGCCGCCGCCAGGGCCTGCTGCAGGGCCTGGGCCAAGGGCGACTGACCCAGCACGAATACCGGCGCACCAACGGCCGAGGCCAGACACCGATCCATCAGGTCCTGCGCCTGGCCTTGATCACGCCAGGCCCAATGCCAGCGCTGACCCTGCTCGTAAAGAGCTTGGATGCAGGCACTGCCGACCTGGAACAACCAAGCGCCCGGCGGCAATCCCTCATGCCAGCGGTCCAACGCCCGCCAGGCCGCCTGATGCGCCTCATCCAGGTGCAGGCAGTCACAAGCCAGCGCCTCGGCCAGGCCCAGCCAATCCTGCACCTGATCCAGCCCGACTGCCATCAGACGCCAGCCAGGCGCGGACCCCGGCAGCTCATAGGCGCTCCAACTGAGTTCCGAGGCTGGCCTGCGCATCAGGTCGGCGGCACAGGCCGCCAGCCAGCGGCGGCGGCCCCAGCGCAGCACGCGGCCCGGAGCTTGAACCACGAATGAGTTGCAGACCTCGGCCGGCAGGGCCATGGCCAGCTCGCGCACCTGATTGCCGGCCAGCCACTGCTGCAGTGCGTCGACCAAATCGGGGTATTCGAGCACCTGGCCGTTTTCCACCCAGCCGGGCCGCAGCGGCCACTGCTGGTGCTGCTGCACCTGCCAAGCTGATCCCCGGCGCCCCAGCACCATCCAGTGCGCGTGTGTGTCGGTGATGTCGAGCCCAGCCAGAGAGCGCTCGCCCGAGCCCACAGACTGATTCCACGAAGCCATGCGCATGGTCAGCGCTCCCGCCGTAAGGACTTGCAGCAACCCCGGAACAGGGGCCGATCTCATCAAAAGGCTAACAAGGCATGGGCCCACCTCGATTAATTCGTGTTAACCCAAGGATCCCGAGATCGCAGCGCGTCACTGAATGGAGGCCGTCTCTGGGTGCCTTTTGCTTTTTATAATGGGCCACCGGACGGCTCGGCCTGTGCCGGTACTTCCATGCCCTCCCCCACGACAACGCCTCCCGCCCCTTCTGAATCCGCTACGCCCAAGCAACTGGCCCTGCGCCTGACCGTTTGGGCGTTTGGCTTGCTGGGCGCAGCGGCCTTGGGCGTGCTGATGGTGGTGGCCGTTGCGCTGGCCACCGCCTACCCCAAGCTGCCCGACGTCTCCGACCTCGCCGAGTACCGGCCCAAGCTACCGCTGCGCATTTATTCGGTCGACAAGGTGCTGATCGGCGAGTTCGGTGAAGAAAGGCGCAGCTTTACCGCCGTCAAGGACATCCCGCAGGTGATGAAGGATGCGGTGCTGGCCATCGAAGACGCGCGCTTTTTCCAGCACGGCGGCGTCGACTACCTCGGCGTGATCCGAGCCGGGCTGGCCAATGTGCGCAATTTCAAGAGCCAGGGTGCCTCCACCATCACCATGCAGGTGGCGCGCAATGTCTACCTGTCGGCCGAAAAAAGCTACACCCGCAAGATCTATGAGATCTTGCTGACCTTCAAGCTCGAGCACCTGCTGACCAAAGATCAGATCCTCGAGATCTACATGAATCAGATCTTTCTGGGCAACCGGGCCTACGGCTTTGCGGCGGCGGCCGAAACCTATTTCGGCAAACCCCTGAAAGACATCAGCATCGCCGAAGCGGCCATGCTGGCAGGCCTGCCCAAAGCACCTTCGGCTTTCAACCCGATCGCCAACCCCAAACGCGCCCGCGCGCGCCAGCTCTACATCATCGAACGGATGCAAGACAACGGCTTCATCACTGAGGCGCAGGCCAAAGAGGCCAAAGCGCAGGAGCTCAAGATCCGCAGCCCCTCGGACCCCAACCGCATGCACGCCGAGTATGTGGCTGAAATGGTCCGGCAGTTGGTCTATGCACAGTATGGGGCCGAGACCTATACCCGCGGCCTCAATGTCTACACCACCATTCGTGCCGGCGATCAGGCCGCCGCCTACAAAGCCCTGCGCAGGGGCATCATGGACTACGAGCGTCGCCAGATCTACCGAGGCCCCGAGAAATTCATCACGCTCCCGGCAGACCCCAAGGAGGCCGACGATGTGATCGACGACGCCCTGGCCGACCATCCGGACAACGGCGACGTGATGTCAGCGGTGGTGCTCGAAGCCAGCATGCGCAAGGTCCTGGTTGTGCGCAGCAATGGTGAGACGATCGAGATCACTGGCGAGGGCCTCAAGCCTGTGCAGTCGGGCCTGGCCGACAAGGCGCCGCCTAATATCGCGATCCGCCGGGGCGCGCTCATCCGCGTGGTCAGGCTCTCCGAGGGACGTTGGGAGATCACCCAACTACCCGAAGTCGAAGGCGCGCTGGTGGCCATGGACCCACGTGACGGCGCCCTGCGGGCCTTGGTCGGCGGCTTCGACTACGACAAGAACAAGTTCAACCATGTCACCCAGGCCTGGCGCCAGCCGGGCTCGAGCTTCAAACCCTTCGTCTACTCGGCTGCGCTTGAAAAAGGCCTGACGCCGGCAACCGTGGTCAACGACAGCCCCCTGTTTTTCGACGCCAGCGTGACCGGCGGGCAGCCCTGGGAGCCGAAGAATTACGACGGGCAGTTCGAAGGGCCGATGAACCTGCGCACCGCCCTGAAGAAATCGAAGAACATGGTCTCGATCCGGGTGCTGCAGGCGGTCGGCGCGCAAAACGCACAGGAATGGATCACCCGCTTCGGCTTTGAAGCTGAGAAACACCCGGCCTATCTAACCATGGCCCTGGGCGCCGGCTCGGTCACGCCCCTGCAAATGGTGTCCGGCTACGCGGTATTTGCCAATGGTGGCCTGCGCGTGAGCCCCTATCTGGTCACGCACATCACCGATCAGCAGGGCCGGGTGCTGGTGGAAACGCCGACCCCGGTACCCGATGAGAGCCAACGCGCGGTTGATGCGCGCAATGCCTTCGTCATGTCCAGCCTGCTGCAGGAAATCACCCGCTCGGGCACGGCTGCCCGCGCCCAAGCTCAGCTCAAAAGGCCCGACCTGTACGGCAAGACCGGCACCACCAACGACTCCATTGACACCTGGTTTGTCGGCTATCAGCCCACTGTGGTGGCCGGGGTCTGGATGGGTTATGACAAGCCGCGCAAGCTCGGCGATCGGGAAACCGGTGGCGGCCTGAGTCTGCCGGTTTGGATCAGCTACATGGAGCACGCCCTCAAGGCCGTGCCAGTCGCTGACATCCCGGTGCCGCCGGGCGTGATCAATGTCGGCGGTGAATGGTTTTACGAGGAGTTCGCACGCGGCAATGGGGTGAGCAGCCTGGGCATAGACGGCAAGGCCAGCGAAGCAGCCCCACCCTCCCCCGCCACCGAGGAAAGGCGCAATATTCTCAATCTGTTCCGGCAGTGATCAAACCCTAGGGGCAGATACGGATTTAGCTCAGGGCGCGAACTGCACAGGGTGTGCGGCCTGCTCGCTGGCGCAGCGGCTCAGGGTGCTGAAGAACTCGCTACCGTCCTTGGTGTCGAGCCAGCGGTCTGCGCTGAACTTGTAGTGAAAGCCACCGGCACGCGCAGCCAACCAAACCTCGTGCAGCGGCTTTTGCAGATTGATGATGACCTGACTGCGATTGGCAAAGGTCAAGGTAACCATGCCGCCAGTACGCTGGTTGTCGATGTCCACATTGCTAAGTTCATTGATGCGATCACAAGCGGCTTCCACCGCCAGCAACAGAGCTTCAGCTTGATCCAGGTATTCAAGGTCGGTCATTACAATCGGCCGATGAAGAGAAAGTCAGAGCGGCGATGGCAGATTTTAGGGCTTGAGCGCTGCATCGGTGCCTGGCTGGTCCTGATGCTGTTGGCCGCTTGTGGTCAAAAAGGCGCGCTCTACCTGCCCGAGCCCCTGCCTGGCCCCGTGACCAAGCCCGGCAGCGCCGCTGCGGCCAAGCCCAAGGCTGAGGCAAACCCATCGTCAGCCAAGCCGTAAAGGCCAGTTTCCGCACTGGTCCCTGCATCACCCCTCACGCGCAAGCCCGCCGTCTCATGAACGCCCCTGCCCCTTTAGCATCGCTGCCCGGCCATCCCTTTGTGCACCGCCGTCAAGGCGAACTCCATATTGAGGAGGTATCGCTTGCTAGTCTGGCCGAGCGCTACGGCACGCCGCTGTTTGTCTACTCCAAGGCAGCGATGCTGGCGGCGCTAGCGGCCTATGAGCGCGGCTTTGCCGGCCGCAAAGCGCGGATCTGCTACGCCATGAAGGCCAATTCCAGCCTGGGCGTGCTGCAGGTGTTTGCCAGGGCGGGCTGCGGCTTTGACATCGTTTCGGCCGGTGAACTCGAGCGGGTGATCGCCGCCGGAGGCGATGCCAGCAAGGTGATCTTCTCTGGCGTGGGCAAGACCGCGCAGGAGATGCAGCGGGCGCTGGAGGTGGGCATAGGCTGCTTCAATGTGGAAAGCCTAGCGGAGCTCGAGCGCCTTTCGCAGGTGGCCAGCAGCCTCGGGCAAAGCGCCAATGTCAGCATACGCGTCAATCCGAACGTGGACCCTCAGACCCACCCCTACATCTCGACAGGGCTCAAGGACAACAAGTTCGGCGTTTCGCATGAAGATACCTTGCGGGTCTACCAGATCGCCGCCCGCCTGCCAGGCTTGCAGGTGGTGGGCATCGACTGCCACATCGGATCACAGATCACCCAGACCGCGCCTTATCTGGATGCGATGGACCGGGTGCTCGATTTGGTCGAGGCCATTGAAGCGGCCGGCATTGCCCTGCAGCACATCGATTTTGGCGGCGGCCTAGGCATCGACTATGCCGGCGATACACCGCCGGCGGCCGATGCTCTTTGGCGCGAGCTGCTCGGACGCATCGACGCGCGCGGCCACGGCGGCAAGCAACTGATGATCGAGCCGGGCCGCTCTCTGGTGGGCAACGCCGGCGTTTGCGTGACCGAGGTGCTTTACCTCAAGCCGGGCGAGCACAAGAATTTCTGCATCGTTGATGCGGCCATGAACGACCTGCCCCGGCCCGCTATGTACCAGGCCTATCACCAGATCGTGCCGCTCAGCCCAAGAGAAGGCCCAGGCATGAACTACGACGTGGTCGGTCCGGTCTGCGAAAGCGGCGATTGGCTGGGACGCGATCGCAATCTGCAGGTCCAAAGCGGCGATCTGCTGGCGGTGCTGTCAGCCGGCGCCTATTGCATGAGCATGGCCAGCAACTACAACACCCGGGGCCGCGCGGCGGAGGTACTGGTCGACGGCGAGCAGGCTCACCTGATCCGCCGGCGCGAAAGCGCTGCCGATCAGATGCAGCACGAAAGCCTGGTTCAAGACTGAGGCTGGGGACTGAGGCATCAGACCCTCAGGCGGCGCTGCCAAATCCGCCAGCCCAAAAGCACCGCCACGACGGCGGCATAGACGCTCACCTCAGCAAAATTGTTCTTGCCAGCACGCATCCAGAAAAAATGCAGCAGCATGGTCAAGGCCGCCAGATAAACCAGTCGGTGCAACTTTTTCCAGCGCGCCGCCCCCAAGCGCCGCACCGCGCCGTTCCAGGAAGTGGCCGCCAAAGGGAGCAGCATTAAAAACGTGAGCGTGCCCACCAAAATGAACGGTCGCTTGACGATGTCGGCCAAGATGTCGCCCAAATCCAGGCCCATGTCAAACAGCGCGTAGCTGAGCAAATGCACGCTGGCGTAGAAAAACGCAAACAGACCGACCATGCGCCGCCAGCGTGCCAGCGCGGGCAAAGCCAATGCCTGGCGCAGCGGCGTGACGGCCAGGGCCAGACACATCAGCCGCAGCGCCCAGTCGCCGGTGGCGCGTATCAAGGCTTCCTGCGGGTTGGCGCCCAGACCATCGGAGATGGCCAGGACGGACAGCCAGACAAACGGACACAGGCAAAGCAGGAAAACCAGCGACCGGGCCGCCGGATGCAGCAAGAGGGTGTTCATGGCCGAAGTCAGCGGCCAGCGTTCAATAGAATTTCTTCAAGTCCATGCCCGCGTACATCTGGCCGACCTGCGGCTCGTAGCCGTTGAACATCAGGGTCTTGCGCTTTTTGGCAAACAGGCCATCTTCGCCGATGCGTCGCTCGGTGGCCTGGCTCCAGCGTGGATGATCCACGTTCGGGTTGACGTTGGAGAAGAACCCGTATTCCTGCGGCGCAGACTTGACCCAGGCCGTGCGCGGCTGCTGCTCGGTCAGGCGGATCTTGACAATGCTCTTGCCGCTTTTGAAGCCGTACTTCCAGGGCACCACCAGACGCACCGGCGCACCATTCTGTTTGGGCAGGACTTCGCCGTACATGCCAAAACTCAGCAAGGTCAAGGGGTTCATTGCCTCGTCCAGCCGCAGCGCTTCCACATAGGGCCAATCCAACACCCCCGAGCCTACGAAAGGCATGGTCTGGCTGTCGGCGGCGGTGATGAATTCCACGAACTTGGCGCTGCCCAAGGGCTCAACCCGGCGCAACAACTGCGACAGGGAATAGCCGACCCAGGGAATCACCATGGACCACCCCTCGACACAGCGCAGGCGGTAGATGCGCTCTTCCTGGGCACTGAGCTTAAGCAGATCTTCGAGTGCGAAAGTGCGCGGCTGTTTGACCAGGCCTTCGACGCTCACGCTCCAGGGGCTGGTCTGAAAACGGCTGCTGTTGCGCGCCGGATCGGCCTTATCGGTGCCAAATTCGTAGAAATTGTTATAGGTGCTCGCGTCCTGGTAGCTGGTGAGCTTTTCCATGGTGACAGCGCCAGGCACCTGGGAGGCCACGGAGGGCAATGCAGCAAGCTTGCCGGGGCGGGCCGGGACAGCCATTTGAGCGCGGGCATCGCGTGCAGCCCAGCCAGCCAAAGTAGCGCCCGTAGCACCGCTGGCCAACAGTCCCAGCCACTGGCGGCGGTTGCTGTAAGCCAAAGGCGGCGTGATTTCGCTGCTCGCCTTGTGGTTCCAGTCCTTGTCATCACTGCGGATCAACATGGCAACAACTCCCGATCAAGAAGAAAACCCGATTAGACAGGCAAGCCAATAACCCAGTGAAGCAAAGCCCTGCCGGGCCGGGCCGGGCCGGGCCGGGATCAGCTTGCAGCCCTTGGGGCTCTCAGAGTTCGCCGTAGCTGTGCAGACCCGAAAGGAACATATTGACACCCAGGAAAGCGAAGGTCGTCACCCCCAGTCCCGCCAGCGCCCACCAAGCCGCCACCGTGCCACGCAGGCCCTTCATGAGGCGCATGTGCAGCCAGGCCGCGTAGTTGAGCCAGACAATGAGTGCCCATGTTTCCTTGGGGTCCCAGCTCCAGTAACCGCCCCAGGCCTCGGCCGCCCACAGCGCACCCAGCACGGTGGCGATGGTGAAAAAGGCAAAGCCCACCGCAATGGCCTTGTACATCACATCGTCCATGACCTCGTAGCTGGGCAGACGCGCGGCAATCGGGCGGCGGGCCAGGACCATCATGGCCGCCACCGCGCCAGAGACCGCCAGATAGCCCACCCAGTACATGCCGCCGGCCTCGTAGGACGACTTGCGAAACACCAGCGGCACCAGGCACAGCAGCAGCCCCAGCAGCCACAGCGGCGCCAGCTTATGCCAGCGGGTCTGCTCAGCCTGCTGCTTGATCAGGTAACCCAGCGAGACCATGGCCGCCAAGGCGAACATGCCGTAGCCCACGAAGTTGGCCGGCACGTGCAGCTTCATCCACCAGCTCTTGAGCGCGGGCACCAAGGGTTGAATTTCATGCGCCTCACGAACCAGGGTGTACCAGAGCAAAAAGCCCACTGCCGCGCTGACCACCAACATGACCAAACCGCCCAGGCTGCGCGTTTGATACTGGGACTCGAAATACAGGTAAAACAGTGCTGTCATCCAACAAAACAGCACGAATACCTCGTAGAGATTGCTGACCGGAATATGACCGATGTCGGGGCCCATCTGGTGGCCTTCGTACCAGCGCACCATGGTGCCTATAAGAGCCATGACGACGGCCGCCCAAGCCAAGCGCGAACCCAGCAACTCAAACGAAGCGCCCGGCCCCTTGATCACCACCGGCAGCCAGTAAAACACGGTACTCATGAAAAACAGCACCGACATCCAGAGGATGGCCGACTGGCTGGACAGAAAATATTTGAGCCAAAACACCTGTTCGGCACGGGCCAGGTCGCCCTGATAGGAGGCGATGGCCAGCAGCGTTGCCGCAGCCACCCCGATCATCAGGGTCTGCAGGGGGCGCCAGAACCAGCCCAGCCAGACGGCACAGGGCAGCAGCCCGACCAGGATGGCTTTTTCATAGCCGTCCATGGCGAGTTGATACCGCATCAGGGCAAACAGCCCGCCTGTGACCACCAGGACTGCAAAGACCCAATCGGCGATGCCCCGGCGGGAAAAATAGCCCTCACGCAAGACGATGCCGCCCCGCCCCAATGTAATGCTCATGTAGCCCCCTGCAATAGTCGTTCTTTCAAATGCTCGAACTCCTTGTCGCCGTCGAGCGTCTTGCGGTTGCTGGACAAGGCCATGGTGGCCCGACTTTCTCCGCCCTCTTCGGCCGCAGACAACCAAATCCACAAGCGACGCTCGCGCACATACAGCATGGCAAAAATCCCCAGAATCAGCAAGAGGCAACCCAGATAAACGATGTTACGCCCGGGAGCGCGAGCGACCTGGAACACGCTGGCTTGCACCTGCTCGAAGTCCTTGAGCTCAAAAGTCATCGGGGCTGGATAGGCAAATGCATCCGACAGGCTGAGCACCGCCTGCGCCATGAAGTTCTGCGTCTTTTGGTTGGGCTCCAGCAGGGGCAACTCGGCGGCTTGGCGTGACATCTGCACCAGCTCAAAAAGAACGCCGTTGAGGATGCGTATCAGGATCTCGCTGGCCCGCTCGCGCTCGGCCTGCGGCACATTGGCCTCCATGAAGTCCGATATGGCCTGCAAGCCAGCGCTGGGTTTGCCCTGACTTGATACGGCCCCTGCGGGCTCTGCACCGGCGTACAAATTGAGGGCCCGCAGGGCCGAGGCGCTGAGTTGTTCGGCCATGTCCTTGCGCTCGGCAGGGATGGCCTGGCGCACATAGCGGCGTACCGCCTCCTGGCGCAAAGCAGGGTCCTGCAAAGCCTGGCGGGTGCGCAAAAACGTCTGCTTGCCCCCTTCCGGGTCGGCAGGGATGCGCAGGTACTGAAACTGATCGGCCGGCGTCTCGCGCACACCCAGCAAAAAGATGGGCACCGTATCGGGATCGTTGTCCAGAAGTACCGGCAACATATAGTTGCTGTACTCGCGCGCCTGGCCGGCAGCATCGCGTAACTTGTAGCTGACGCTGGGCCCTACATTGCGCAGTTCCTTGCGCGCGGTGGTCTTGTTGGCAGCGCCCAATCGCTGATCAATGGCATGACCGATGCGGGACTCGTCGTCCTGGCGCGGATCGGTTGGGGTCTTGCCCAGGTTCTCCACATTAATCACCCGCAGGCCTGTGAACTCCAGCGTCATCTGCTCGCGGCCGTTGGTCAAGGGCGCCGAGCCGCCGATGGTGCCGGCAATCTCGAAGGGCGCTATGGCCGAGCCCATGGGCAGGGCGCGCAAGGTCACGCGCGAGCCGCCATCGTCGAAACCGGACTGGTAAATCTCGATGCCGCGGTAGCGCACTGGATGATTGACCTCAACCCGCTGGGGCAGAGCCTGTCCCGTTTCCTTGTCGTGGATGACGATCTCGCTGGCAAACAGCTTGGGCATGCCGGTGGAGTAGTACTCCACGATAAATTTACGCAACTCGATGGAAAAAGGCAGCTCTTGGAGCAACACGCCGCCGGGTTGGCTGAGCAAGGCCGTACTCGAATGGGTACCTTCACCCACCAAAATGTTGCCGCGAAAAGTCGGGTTGGAAGCGCTCAGGCGGTGGCGTGCTGGCACGTCGGCGATCATGCCAGCACCGCTGAAGACGGCCTTGTCCCCCCACCACATCTGCAGCCTGACCATCAGGTCGCCGTCGAGCAAGCCGCCCACACAGACCAGAACAATGGAACTGTGCGCTGCAATGTAGCCCAGCTTGTTGACCGCGCCTTTCTTGGCGGCGACCATCCAGCCCGCCTCACGCTGCTGAAGTTTGACCCGCCAGCCGCCCTTGACCAAGGCCTGCCCGAGCTCCTCGGCAGCCTGCCGCGGCAGCGCCGCCACCCGGCCTTCGGCTCGGTGCGGGAAAGCCTTGAGGCTTTGTTCGCGGATGTTTTCCTTGTAAGCCTTCAGGTCGGTCAGGATCTTGGGCGTGTTGCGCGCGATGCACAAGGAGGTGCTGAGCACCAAAAAGGCCAGGATGAGCAGGAACCACCAGGCGCTGTAGACCGTGTAGAGGTTGAGCTTGCCAAAGAGCTGCGCCCAAAAGGGACCAAACTGGTTGACGTAATTGACCGCCGGCTCGGCCTGCTTGACCACAGTGCCAATGACCGAGGCGATACAAATCACCGTCAGCAACGAAATGGCAAATCGCATGGACGAAAGCAATTCGACCAGGCCACGCCCGGCGCCGGCGACCGACAGGCTCTCGATTTCAGCGGTATTGGCACTCACGCGTGATCAGCCTCCATGGTGGCACAGTTCGCACAAGCGGCTGCCCTTGCCAAAAAAAACGGGCCCTACACCAAGAAAGGCCCGCCTCGTCATGATTGTTGTGCCCGGCGGGTGTCCGGCGCAATAGGTCTGACTGTAACTGTCCGAGACCTCAGCAGCAAAACCCGATGGGCAATAGGCCTGTAGATTCAAGCCCTTTGACCACTCAGCGCAGGCCAGCGATGTAGTCGGCCAGGGCGCGAATTTCGCGATCGTTGAGCTTAGCCGCCACCTGGCTCATCTGCAGGCTGTTGCCGCGACCGCCGTCACGGTAAGCGGTCAATTGCGACGCCGTGTAGTCGGCATGCTGACCGCTCAGGCGGGGGTACTGGGCCGGGTTGCCGGCTCCAGTGGGGTTGTGGCAGCCGGCGCAGGCGGCGATCTGACGATCCTGGATACCGCCGCGATAGATGCGCTCACCCAGGGCCACCAATTCCTTGTCCTTGGCAAAGCCCTGCTTGGCCTTTTTACTGGCCAGCCAGAATGAAATGTTCTTCATGTCCTCATCGGACAAGCCAGCGGCCAAGCCCTGCATGATGGCGTTTTTACGCACGCCGGACTTGAATTCCATCAACTGCTTGACGAGGTACTCCGGGTGCTGTTGAGCCAGTTTGGGGTTGGCTGGGGTGCCCGAGTTACCGTCTGCGCCATGACAAGCCGCGCAGGCAGCGGTGAATTTGGCCTCGCCAGCAACCAAATCAGGTTTGGCCGGTGCCTTCGTCGCACCGCCTTGGGCATGGGTCACGGATGCCGACAGGGCCAACAGGGCGGCCAGGAGAAAAGAGGCGGGCAGCTTCATAAGAACACTTTGGAGTGATGGCAGTAACTTAGGCACAGTGCGATCCGCAGATCGATCCGCAGCAAAACGCCTGATTTTACAATGCCCGAGAATCCTGCCTGACCCTGGTCCCAATCGGACCCCAAGTAGGCACGCCCTGACCCTCGGCCGGCGACCGAATTTCCCCACCGAGCAGCACTGCCATGAATCAGCCCGACAAAGGCCCCGTCGACCCCAAGGTGGCCTTGGGCTGGCTCCACACCGCCCGCTTTTTAACCACCGCGCCACAACTCGAACATCTACCCGCACTGGACCTGCCCGAAATTGCGTTTGTGGGCCGCTCCAATGCGGGGAAGTCCACCTGTATCAACACCCTAACGCAGCAGCACCGCCTGGCCTTCGCATCCAAGACCCCTGGCCGCACCCAAAGCATCAATCTTTTCGCCTTAGGCAAGCAGGGCCTGACCGACGCGGTGCTGGCCGACCTGCCGGGCTACGGCTATGCGGCCGTTCCCAAGCAGGCCAAGCTGCGATGGCAGCGCGTGATGGCCAACTACCTAATTACCCGGGCCAATTTGCGAGCAGTGGTGCTGCTGTGCGACCCCAGGCACGGGCTGACCGAACTCGATGAGATCTTGCTCGACATCATCCGGCCGCGCGTTGAGCAAGGCCTGCGCTTTTTGGTGCTGCTGACCAAGGCCGACAAGCTCAACCGCAGCGAAGCGGCCCAGGCGCTGTCCATCGCGCGCCTGCAAACCGGGGGCGGCCAGGTCCAGCTGTTTTCGGCCCTCAAACGCCAGGGGATCGAAGAGGCTGCCTGCACGCTGTGGGACTGGGCCCATGAAATAAGTACGGCAGCTGAGCCTGGCGCACCAGCGGCCGAACCGAGCCCCTCCTGAGCCTCGGTCCATGCCCGCCATCGAGACCTGGCGACTGCGCCTGCCGCACGGCATAGAACTGGCCTGCCGCTGTGCTGGTCAGCGCGGTAGGCCAGTGATGGTCTTCCTGCACGGCTTTCCGGAGGCGGCTTTTGTCTGGGATGCCTTGCTGCGGCATTTCAGCCAGCCCGAAAACGGTGGCTATTTTTGCGTCGCGCCCAATCTACGCGGCTATGCGGGCTCCAGCGCGCCCGTGGAAGTTGACGCCTACCATCCGCGGCAGTTGGTGCAGGACATCAGCGCGCTGACTCGCTCGCTGAGCTCAGAACCACTGGCTGCCCTGGTGGCTCACGACTGGGGCGGAGCTCTGGCCTGGAATCTGGCGGCCCAAGAGCCCGAGTTGCTGCAGCGGCTGGTCATTCTCAATGCGCCGCACCCGGCCACCTTTGCCCGCGAGTTGGCGCATTCGCCAGCTCAACAAGCGGCCAGTGCCTATATGCAATTCCTGGCCCGCCCGGACGCCGCCCAGCGGCTGGCCGAAGAGGACTTCCGGCGACTGTGGGCCTTGTTCGACGGCATGGGAGCCAGCCAGGGGCCACGGGCCTGGCTCGATGACACACTGCGAGCCCAATACCGGCAGACCTGGCTGGCCGGCCTGTACGGGCCTTGCGCCTATTACGCTGCCACCGCGCTCAAGCCCCCGTCGGGTACGGCGGCCCGGCAGGTGCCGCGCGACGCATCGGCGCTCGGCCGGGTGGGCCTGCCCACCATGCTCATCTGGGGCCTGCGCGACACCGCCTTGCTGCCCGGCCTGCTGGATGATCTGCATCAGTGGGTGCCAGCGCTTGAGCTGCACCGTGTTGAAGACGCCACCCACTGGATCGTCCATGAACAGCCCGACAGGGTGATGGCACTGATCGCCTCGTTCTTGCAACGCAGTCCTCCTCAGGCAGGTGCTTGAGGAGCATCCTCGCAAGTTCAAAGGCAGGCAGAGCGCCCTTACCCCACGGACGCCCCCTGGCCGGGACTTGAGCCGGGTCAATACACGGAAGGCTGGCCTGGCGGGCGCGACTTGAAACGCCGATGCACCCAGTAGTACTGGGCCGGCATGTTCAGTACCAGGGTCTCCAGCAAGGCATTTCCCCGGGCCGTGTCGGCCACCAAATCCCCCGTCGGAAAGTCTTGCCAGGCCGGCAGGATTTCGACCTCATAGCCAGCCGCGGTCATGCGCGGAACCACAGAGATGACCTTGGCCCTGCCCAGGCGGGCAAACCGGGCAAGCGACGGCACGGTGGCCGTCTGCACACCAAAGAACGGTACAAAAACCGAGCCCGCTGCGCCGAAGTCCATATCCGGCAGCAAATACAGCACCTGACCGCTGCGCAGGCCGGCCACATTGGCCTTGACCCCGTCGATGCGGTGAAACAGCCGCACCCTGCCCCAGCGCAGGCGACCGGCCTTGATCCACTGATCCACTTTGGCATTGGCCTGTGGGGTGTAGATCGATGTGAACTCCCGGTCAATATTCATATTAACGGCAGTGGCGCCGGCATCCAGGCCATAAAAATGCGGGCTGAACACCACGGTGGGCTCCAGCCCCTCGAACTCATGGACCGCACCGGTCAGGCGCAGGCGGCGCCGCAGGACATCCTCGGGCGCGTGCCAGAGCCAGCCGCGATCCAGCCAGGCCTGAGCCAGGTACACGAAACTGCGGCGGGCCGTCTGGCGACGCTGGGCCTCAGACCATTGCGGGAAACACAAAGTCAGGTTGGTCATCACCACCTTGCGCCGCGATCGCACCAGGGTATAGAGCAGCAGACCCAACACCGCGCCAAAAGCCCGCACCCAGGAAAGCGGCAGCACCGCCATCAAACGCATAAAGCCCAGACCCAAGGATGTCATCAGGGCGCTGGACCAGTTCATGATGCCTGGGTCGACAGGGCTGGCTCGCGCCGGGGCTGCTTGTAGCGAGCATAGGCCCAGAGGTATTGCCCCGGCAGGCTCAAAATCAGGGCTTCATTGGCCTGATTGATCAGATGGACCGCCTGCTGCAAATCGGGGGCGGGCTGGGCATCGAGTTCGGCCAAGTGCGGCAAAAACCGCATGCGATAGCCTCTTCCACCTGCGAGCCGCTCAACGCTGAAGGGTACCAGCGCTGCGCCACTTTGCAGGGCCAATTTGGCCGCCAAGGTCATGGTGTAGGCCGGTCGGCCAAAAAACGGCGCCCATAGACCCAAACCCTCGGGCGGCACCTGGTCGGTCAGCATGCCGACACTGCCGCCACCGCGCAAAGCCTTGAGCATCTGCCGGATGCCGGCCATCGTAGCAGGCGCCATGGCCAGTCCCGGCCGTTGCCGACTGCCTTGCATCAGGCGGGCCAGCCAGGGCTGGCGTGAGGGCCGGTACAGCGCGGTAAAGGGCCCGTACAGTTCGGCCAGAGCCTGCGGCGCCATCTCAAAGCTGCCCAGGTGCACTGAAAAAAAAATCAGCCCGCGGCCCTGCGCACGCAGCGCATCGACCGCCTCTCGGCCCTGCACCTCGACCTGCGGCAGGCAACTCTCATGGTGCGGGCGCAGCCACAAATGCGGCAGTTCGCAGGCCATGCGCCCGGCCTCAGCGACGGCTGGACGCACCTGCGAAAAGCTCAGTCCGGCCTGCGCCATCTGCTCGCCAAAGTTCCTGCGGTACGAAGGCGAGCAGGCCCACACCAGCCAGCCCAGCAGCCCGCCAAGCGCGTGCAGCAGCGGCAGAGGCCAGCGGGCGAAGAAGCGAAACAACAGGTCCATGAAAAAACCAATGGGCTCGGATGTCAAGCGCTCAAGTGTAGAAGCCTGGGCAGACCCTCAGCCCGCGCGCTGCCAATCAGGTAAAGCAGGCGGCAGCCTGTGCGCGTTGCTTATCGTCTTTCAGGATTTGCCTGCCTATAATCCACACTGTCGCCGAGTTATTGAACTACTTGCAGGGCGACATTAAACCCAACTGCTAAAGCGTTCGCCGCGACTCCCAAGCCGGCAACGCGCCGAGCAACCAACTTTGTGGAGTACTTCATGGCGAACGATTACCTTTTTACCTCTGAATCCGTCTCTGAGGGCCACCCGGACAAGGTGGCCGACCAGATTTCGGATGCCATCCTGGATGCGATCTTCAAGCAGGACCCACGCTCACGGGTAGCGGCCGAGACCCTGTGCAACACGGGCCTGGTCGTGCTGGCCGGCGAGATCACGACCAATGCGCATGTGGACTATATTCAGGTGGCGCGCGACACCATCAAGCGTATCGGTTACGACAATACCGAGTACGGCATCGACTACAAAGGCTGCGCTGTCATGGTCTGCTACGACAAGCAGTCCAATGACATCGCTCAAGGCGTGGACCATGCCAGCGACGACCACCTCAACACCGGTGCCGGAGACCAGGGCTTGATGTTCGGCTACGCCTGCAACGAGACCCCAGAGCTCATGCCGGCGCCCATCCACTATGCCCACCGCCTGGTCGAACGCCAGGCCCAGCTGCGACGCGACGGCCGCCTGCCGTTTTTGCGGCCCGATGCCAAAAGCCAGGTGACCATGCGCTATGTGGACGGCAAGCCGCACAGCATTGATACCGTCGTGCTGTCGAGCCAACACAGCCCCGAGATGAGCGATGGCACCAAGATGAAGCCGGCCTTCGTCGAAGCGGTGATCGAGGAAATCATCAAGCCGGTGCTGCCGGCCGAGTGGCTCAAGGACACCAAGTACCTGGTCAACCCCACTGGCCGCTTTGTCATCGGCGGCCCCCAGGGCGATTGCGGCCTGACCGGCCGCAAGATCATCGTCGACACCTACGGCGGCGCTTGCCCCCACGGCGGTGGCGCTTTTTCCGGCAAGGATCCCACGAAGGTGGACCGCTCTGCCGCCTATGCTGCCCGCTACGTGGCCAAGAACATCGTCGCGGCTGGCCTGGCCAGCAAATGCCAAATCCAGGTGGCTTATGCGATCGGGGTGGCTCGGCCGATGAACATCACGGTCAATACCCACGGCACTGGCGTGATCGCCGACGACAAGATTGCTCAGTTGGTGCAGGCCCATTTTGACCTGCGCCCCAAAGGCATCATCCAGATGCTGGACCTGCTGCGCCCGGTGTACGAGAAAACCGCCGCCTATGGCCACTTCGGGCGCGACGAGCCCGAGTTCAGCTGGGAGCGTAGCGACAAGGCTGCCGTCCTGCGCTCGGCTGCAGGACTGTGACCTAAAGCGGCATGAGGTCTTTGGCCTCATGCCGCGTCAGCGGGGCTCGACGAGCTGCACCCTGTCTTTCGCATCGGCGGGCAAGCTGACACGGCCGCCCTGAAAGTAGACCTGCACCTTCTGCAAAGAACTGGCCTGCAGCGTCCAAGGCGGCGGCCCACCCACACCAGTGGCCTGTCCGGGCTCTAGGCGGTGCACCTTGAGCTTGCCCTCGCCATCGCGCGCACAAACCAATTGAGAGACGCTGCTGACCAGGTAAACCAGGCTGCCCTGGCGGGGCGCAGACTTCAGGGCAACCGCAGGTGCAGCCTCCTGGAAAACCGGACAGAGCGTCCCTTCATCAGGCCGAATGGATGGAGGCATTGAGGGCGACCCGGCGGGTGCAGGCTGGGCAGGCAGGCTAAAAGCGGGGGCCATAGCCACCAGATCGCGATCATTGTCGGCCTTGGGCTTGTCCGCCGGCGCTGAGTCGGCGGCGACCGAATGCGGGCGCTCGTGCACCGATGCAGCCGGGGGCGGCCCGACCAAACCAGCCCCACGCTCAGGCGCTCGCCCATCGAGTAAAGATGGAATCAGTCCCATAAAGGGACGTTCGAGTACAAGCCAAGCGGACAGCAAAATTACAACGAGGAACAAGCCCATCCACCAGATGCCCGAGGATCCACCCGACCGTAGCTCGGCCCGTCTGTGGGCTAAGGTCTGAGGGTCAGCCCCTGCCAAAGCTGGAGCCTGGCCCAGGCTCATCACCGCCGCCGCCGGAAGCAACCGTTCAGACAAGTCCTGGATTGGCAGGCCGGACAATGGGGTCGGCACAGCAGAGGCTTCGCTTGCCTCAAGACCCGGGAGCGCAGCAGGCAGCGTTGAGGCCAACACGGCGGGGCCCGAGGCAGCCGCTGCGCTCTGTTGCTCAGGCTGCGTGCCCAGGAAGTTGAGAACCTTGCGGGCAGCATGCCTGCGAATGGCGGGTGTGTAAAACAGACTGTGCTGATCATTTTCGAGCTGCATCAATTGCGCGTTCGACAGGCTGACTCGCCGCGCAAGGACTGCCACATCAAGCCCAGCAGCCAGGCGCAGGGCTCTCAGTTGCTCGCCGGATACGTCGTCATTCATGGCCGATGTCTGCAACAGCGGGTTTGATCGGCCCGCGGCCTGCATCTGTCCGATTCCGTTCCTGCCGCTGGCGGCTGGTGTGGGCCCAGGTTGAGCAAGTCATAAGGTCCAAAATCTGTTGATGCCAGCCGCGGGCTAGCGCACCTTGCTTCGTATATTCACATTCGGTCCTCTTGCCAGGGGATCACCTCGGCGTTGCACCCAAAAAACAGCCCGCATCGAGGCGGGCTGAAGACGCACTCCTGACACTGACATCCATCGGAAGGACGTCAGCCGGGCACGCAGAGAGGCTCGGTTGGAGGCTCTTCGCCGTCAGGCACGGC
Organism: Polaromonas sp.; assembly: GCA_044352515.1. Taxonomy (GTDB): domain Bacteria; phylum Pseudomonadota; class Gammaproteobacteria; order Burkholderiales; family Burkholderiaceae_C; genus Polaromonas. The sequence goes on along the minus strand of JBILDR010000001.1, from coordinate 43,512 downwards.
TCCCGCATTTTTAGCGTTTATATGTATTCCGTCGAGTCTTTGATGCTTAGAAATAGCTAATTTTGGTAAATTAATTCATCTCATCACATCAGTCCTGTCCGCTGTAACTCCAAGGAGGGGCTGAGCGAAATCCAATACCCACGGCCTTCAAGATGGCCTGGCCTCTTGAAAAACTGCCCAAGCTACCCTATGATTAGCACTCGACGGCAATGAGTGCTAGCAAGCCACGCCGCCGCGGGCTCGCCCGACCAATGTTAGCGGTCACCAACATTTGTGACCAACGATGTTCAACAACAACCTCTGTTCGGAGATCCAATGAAACTTCGCCCCCTGCACGATCGCGTGATCGTCAAGCGCATCGAGAACGAAACCAAAACCGCCTCCGGCATCGTCATTCCTGACAGCGCCGCTGAAAAGCCCGACCAGGGCGAGATCCTGGCCGTTGGTCCGGGCAAAGCCAACGACAAGGGCGAAGTCAAGGCCCTGGGCGTGAAGGTCGGCGACCGCGTCCTCTTCGGCAAGTACAGCGGCCAGACCGTCAAGGTCGATGGCGACGAACTTCTGGTGATGAAGGAAGAAGACCTGTTCGCCGTGATCGAGAAGTGATAGTCACGGCTTTTTCACCCAATTTTTTGAATTGAATCTGGAGATATCAAATGGCAGCAAAAGACGTGGTTTTCGGCGGTGACGCCCGCGCCCGCATGGTCGAAGGTGTGAACATCCTGGCCAACGCAGTGAAGGTGACCCTAGGCCCCAAGGGCCGCAATGTAGTGCTCGAGCGCTCCTTCGGCGCCCCCACCGTGACCAAGGACGGCGTGTCCGTGGCCAAAGAAATCGAGCTCAAGGACAAACTGCAGAACATGGGCGCGCAGATGGTCAAGGAAGTTGCTTCCAAGACCAGCGACAACGCCGGTGACGGCACCACCACCGCGACCGTGTTGGCCCAGGCCATCGTGCGCGAAGGCATGAAGTATGTGGCCGCCGGCATGAACCCGATGGACCTCAAGCGCGGCATCGACAAGGCCGTGCTGGCCCTGACCGAGCAGCTCAAGAAAGCTTCCAAGCCCACCACCACCTCTAAGGAAATCGCCCAGGTTGGCTCGATTTCTGCCAACTCGGACTCCAGCATTGGTGACATCATCGCCAAGGCCATGGACAAAGTGGGCAAAGAAGGCGTGATCACCGTGGAAGACGGCAAGTCGCTGGATAACGAGCTCGACATCGTCGAAGGCATGCAGTTTGACCGCGGCTACCTGTCGCCCTACTTCATCAACAACCCGGAGAAGCAGGCTGCCCTGATGGACAACCCCTTCGTGTTGCTTTACGACAAGAAGATCAGCAACATCCGCGACCTGCTTCCTACCCTGGAGCAAGTGGCCAAGGCCAGCCGTCCGCTGCTGATCATCGCTGAAGATGTCGAGGGCGAAGCCCTGGCCACCCTGGTGGTCAACACGCTGCGCGGCATCCTCAAAGTGGTGGCCGTCAAGGCTCCCGGCTTTGGTGACCGTCGCAAGGCCATGCTCGAAGACATCGCCATCCTCACCGGCGGTAAGGTCATCGCTGAAGAAGTCGGTCTGTCGCTGGAAAAAGTGACTTTGGCTGACCTCGGTCAGGCCAAGCGCATCGAAGTGGGCAAGGAAAACACCACCATCATCGACGGCGCCGGCGCTGCTGCTGATATCGAAGCACGCGTCAAGCAAATCCGCGTGCAGATCGAAGAAGCGACCAGCGACTATGACCGCGAGAAGCTGCAAGAGCGCGTGGCCAAGCTGGCCGGCGGTGTTGCAGTGATCAAGGTGGGCGCTGCCACCGAAGTCGAGATGAAGGAAAAGAAAGCCCGCGTGGAAGACGCCCTGCACGCCACCCGCGCTGCGGTGGAAGAAGGCATCGTGGCCGGCGGTGGCGTGGCCCTGCTTCGCGCCAAGCAAGCTGCTGGCACCATCAAGGGCGACAACGCTGACCAAGACGCCGGCATCAAGCTGGTGCTCAAGGCCATCGAGTCGCCGCTGCGAGAGATCGTCTACAACGCCGGTGGTGAAGCCTCGGTGGTGGTCAATGCGGTGCTGGCTGGCAAAGGCAACTACGGCTTTAACGCTGCCAACGACACCTATGGCGACATGATCGAGATGGGTATTTTGGATCCGACCAAAGTAACCCGCACCGCGCTGCAAAACGCTGCTTCCGTGGCCAGCCTGATGCTCACCACCGAAGCCATGGTGGCCGAGGCGCCGAAGGACGACGCTCCTGCCGGCGGCGGCATGCCTGGTGGCGGCATGGGCGGCATGGGTGGCATGGGCGATATGGGCATGTAATCAGCCCGGTCGCCACGATCAGGGCGCTTCGCTGCCCTGTCAAAGCTCCGAAACCCCGCAAGGTGCGAACCTTGCGGGGTTTTTTCGTGCTCGAACGCCGGTTCTAGAGCGAGACCAGATGCAGCCCCGCCGCCTCTGCGTTGCGGTTAAGGTTGTGATCCAGGCTGAAGAAGTGGCTGCACTGGAGACGCATCGCCACGGCCAGATGCAAGGCATCGCCGGCCCTCAGTCCGCGGCCCATGTCCATGCACAGGCCACGGGCCAGCGTCACGTCGGCCGCATGCACCGGAACTTGCTGAACCTGATAAACCATCATGCTGGCGAACACATCGCAGATACTGCGGGCCGCCCCCAAAGACAACTCACCGCGTCGGTGCTTGATGCCCAACGCGCTGGCCAGCTCCAGCTCGGCCCAGTTGGCGCAACACAAAGGGGGGGCTTGAGCCAACCATAAGCTCAGGGCAGCAGCAGGCGCTTCCCTGGCCAGCAGCGCCACCCAAACGCTGGTATCCACATAGATTCGTTCGCCAGGCGGTACCACCCGGTAATTCGGGCTGGCCTCCTGAGCAAGCAGTGGCTTTTGTCGCTTCATCATGATGGATCAATACCGGATCAACATTGAATGGATTGCCGATCAAGAGACCATCAATAACGGCTCCATTCTTCGCGCGCCACTGGCTGCGTCAGCGGCAGCTGCTGGTGCAGCTGGGCTATCTGCCCCAGCAACTCAGCCCGGGTGGCTGCCGGCCGCAGCGGCGTGCGCGGCGAAAGCTTGAGCTCGCCTTCAGCAGTGAGCTCCGCCAAGACCTGTGAGCCTTCCTCCAGGCCCATCTGCCGGGCAAGTTGGGCAGGCAAACGAACAGCCAAGCTGTTGCCCCAACGGTTGACTTGGAGTTCCATGGCAGACCTCGATGTAGATACACGGATCTACATTTTGCCATGGGAACGTGGAATTTGCCAGGCCGCCGAGGCCGGCCCCTAGGGACTGCGCGCGGCCTTAAACCTGGCGCGAAGCAGCAGAGCCGGCATAAGAGGCAAAGACGCTGGTGCTGCCGTCACGCTTTACCAATAGGACTTGGTAAGCGTCCTTGCGTCCTTTGTAGGCTGGGCCATCCATGCCGGGGCTGCCTATCGGCATCCCAGGTACAGCCAGGCCCAAAGCTGCCGGCTTTTGCTTCAGGAGCCGTTCAATGTCTGCCGCTGGCACATGGCCTTCGATCACATAGCCACCCACCCAGGCGGTGTGGCAGGAGGCCAAGCGCTCGGGCAGGCCCAGGCGCTTGCGCGCAGCGGTATTGCCCACGTCATGCACCTCGACGGCAAAGCCACGGGCCTGCAGGTGCTCTATCCAGGCCTGACAGCAGCCGCATTGCGGGTCCTTCCAGACCTGCAACTTGGTCTCGCTAGGTGCAGCACCGAGGATCGCTGGCCAAACCAATGGCGCCGTCCACAACACAAGAGCCTGTCGTCTCTTCATAAAACTCTCCTGATCTAACTCATCCTCGCACAGTCAGGCTGCAGCCCCATCATGGCAGCGCCGCTCCCAGCAGGTCGGCCAGCGCCTGCGGCTCGCTCAGATGCAAGCCCTGCCAACCCAGAACACGGGCTGCCTCCACATTGGGCAGGTGATCATCGATGAACCAAGTCTGTTGCGGCACCAATTGATGCGCCATGGCCAGTTGCTGATAAATCGCCGGATCGGGCTTGCCCAACTTGACGTCACCGGAGAATAGGCCACCATCAAAAACCTTGACGAACTCATGCTCAAGCTCGAGTGTGCGCGCAAAGGGCTCAGGCATATTGGAGAGAAAAAACAGGCGCAGCGACCCCTCACGCTGGCGCCGCTCGGCCAGCGCCTGCAGCACCGCCACATTCGCCTCTATGGGCCGCAACTCGTGGCCTATTGGGGCCAATAGCTCCTGCACCCGGGCCAGCGGCAGGCCCAGCCGTAACGCAGTTCGCTCAACCACCTGTTCAAGCCCTAAAAGGCCTCGGTCAAAAGCCTGCCAATCCTCATGCGCAAAGATGGCCTGTGCCAAAGCCTGGGCCTGCTGCGGACCCGGTGCCCACTCACCCAGACGCTGGCGAACACGCTGCGCAGGCTGCCAGTCAAAGAGCACTGCCCCGAAGTCAAAAACGATGTTCATGCGCGCAGGCGCGCCATCAGACCCGCGGTCGACGCGTCCAGCCCGGTGGCGTCACCACTGCGCAGGCGCGGCTCCAAATCGGCAGCCAGCACCTTGCCCAGCTCAACCCCCCATTGGTCAAAGCTGTTGATGCCCCAGATCGCGCCGCTGGTAAAGACCCGGTGCTCCTGCAACGCAATGAGCGCGCCCAGGCTGGCCGGATCAAGTCGCTCGAGCAGCAGGACCGTGCTCGGCCGATTGCCCGGAAAGTCGCGGTGGCCGCCAGCATGGGCTCGACCCAGCATGAGTGCCTGGGCCTGGGCCAGCCCATTGGCCAGCAACTGACTGTGCTGGTCGGCCAGCTCGTGAGCCGGGTGGCGCACCAGAACGAATTCCACCGGAACCACGCTGGTGCCCTGGTGCAGCATCTGAAAAAAAGCATGCTGTCCGTTGGTGCCGGGCTCACCCCAGATCACCGGCGCTGTTTCATAGCTCAGAGCCTGCCCCAGCGCGTCGACCCGCTTGCCGTTGCTCTCCATCTCGAGCTGCTGCAAGTAAGCCGGCCAGCGCGCCAGTCGGCTGTGATAGGGCGCGACGCAGCGCGAGGCAAAACCGTGAAAGTTGCGGTACCAGACATCGAGCAATCCCAGGCGCACGGGCAGGTTTTGCGCCAAGGGCGCGGTGCGAAAGTGCTCGTCCATCGCATGCGCTCCTGCGAGCAGTTGCCGCCAGCGCTCGCTGCCAATGGCAATGGCCAGGGGCAAGCCGATGGCCGACATCAGCGAGTAACGCCCACCCACCCAATCCCAGAAACCGAAGCAGGCCTTGATGCCGAACTCAGCCGCCGCGCCTACGTTCGTTGTCAGCGCTGCAAAGTGGCGGGGCATCAAAGCCGGCGCCTGTGCGCCCAGCTGCGCCTCAAACCAGCGCCTGGCCGAATGCGCATTGGCCATGGTTTCAGCGGTTGTGAAGGTTTTTGAGGCTATCAAAAACAAGGTGCTGCGTGGCTGCAACTGAGCGAGCAGGCTGGACAAGGCATGCCCGTCCACATTGGAGATGAAGTGAAAACGCTTGCCCGGCAGCCGAAACTCCTCCAGCGCCTGCACCGCCATGCAGGGGCCGAGGTCGGAGCCGCCGATGCCGATATTGACCACATCGGTGATGCCCGGGTCAGCGCGCACCTGTTCGGCAAAAGTGAGCATCGCTTGGCCGGTGGTCTGCACCGCCTGCAACTCGGCCGACAAGGCCTGAGCATCGCGCAGCGCCGGCTGGCGCAACAGGAAATGCATCACCTGGCGCTGCTCGCTGGTATTGATGGCCTGACCGTCAAACATGGCATCACGTTGGGCGCCCAAGCCGCACTGCTCGGCCAGTTTCAGCAACAGGGATTCGGTGGGCGCATCGATCAGGTTCTTGGACAGATCGGCAAATACATGGGGCGCAGGCTGACTCCAGCGCTCGAAACGGCGCGGGTCCTCGGCAAAGGCACGGCGCAGATCAAGGCGGCGGCCCGGCCCGTCAAAATACGCCCGCAGCTCGCCCCAGGCCGGCGCGCGGTCACAGCGCACAAAAGCGGCGGCTGTCATTTACGCCGCCAGCAGGACTTGCTCCAGCCCGATCGCATCGCTGACGAAGGCGCGTATGCCCTCGGCCAGCTTTTCGGTAGCCATCGCATCTTGATTCAGGGCCAGGCGAAAACCCGCCTCGTCCAAATGCAGCTCGGGCAGGTCAAGGCTTCGCGCCGCCTGCGCATCCAGGGCGCGCTCGACCGGCTCCTGGCTGGCCGCCAGTTGCGCCAATAGTTCCGGGCTGATGGTCAACAAATCACAGCCGGCCAAGGCCAGCACCTGACCCACATTGCGAAAGCTCGCGCCCATGACTTCGGTGGCGATGCCAAAGCGCTTGTAATGCTCAAAAATCTGCCGCACCGACTGCACCCCAGGATCGCGGGCGCCGGCACGCTCGGCCTCAACCCAGCCGCTGCCAGCGGCCTTTTTATGCCAGTCATAAATACGGCCGACGAAAGGGGAGATCAACTGCACCCCGGCTTGGCCGCAAACCACCGCCTGGCAAAAGGAAAACAGCAGCGTCAGATTGGTGTGTATGCCGCGCTGCTCGAGCTGCTGCGCGGCCGCCATGCCCTCCCATGTGGCAGCGATCTTGATCAGCACCCGCTCACGCGGCACACCCGCGGCCGCATACAAGGCCATCAGCCGCTCAGCGCGCTCGACCGTGGCGGTGGTATCAAAACTCAGGCGTGCATCGACCTCGGTCGAGACACGGCCAGGGATGATGGAGAGGATTTCGCAGCCGAAGCGCACAAGCAATCGATCGATCAGCAGGTCCAAGGCCTGGCCCGGATGGGCTTTGATGGTCTGCGCCACCAGCGGCTGGTACTCAGCCTTTTTGACCGCCTTGAGAATCAGCGAGGGGTTGGTGGTGGCATCCTGCGGCCGAAACTGCCCCAGTTGCATGAAGTCGCCGGTATCGGCCACCACGGTGGTGTATTGCTTGAGCGCATCGAGTTGGTTCATGGACGGGATTATCGACCGGCAGCCTGCCTGCGCGGCAGCACGGCCATAGGCGCGGGGCAACAAACAGCTGGTAACTGCGACTTAGAAAAAAGGTAACCTAGTTACACTGCGAGGCTCTATGCTCGACCGCATCAAAGCCTGCCTGCCCTCGCTGGCCCCCGCCGAACAGCGGGTCGCCGAGTTGGTACTGAGCGATCCGGCGGCCTTTGCCCGGCAGCCGATCAGCGAACTGTCGGCGCAAGCGAGCGTGAGCAAACCCACCGTTGTGCGGTTTTGCCGCAGCCTGGGCTATGACGGATTGGCCGACTTCAAGCTCAAGCTGGCCGGCAGCGTGCGCGAAGGCGTGCCCTTTATTCACCGCAGCGTGGACAGCGACGACAAGGTCAGTGACGTCACGGTCAAGGTGATCGACAACACCGTCGCTGCCTTTCTCAAGTACCGTAACGAGGCCAGCACCTACGCGATCGGCAAGGCGGTCGACGCCCTGCTCGGCTCCTGCCAGCAGCGCCAGCGTATCGAATTCATCGGCGTGGGCAATTCCGGCATCGTGGCGCAGGACGCGCAGCACAAGTTCTTTCGGCTGGGGGTCCACACCATCGCGCACAGCGATGGCCATATGCAGGTCATGAGCGCCTCGCTGCTGCGCGCTGGCGACTGCCTGGTGGTCATTTCCAATTCGGGCCGCACCCGCGATCTGATGGATGCCACCGACATCGCCCGCAAAAACGGGGCGGCAGTGATCGTCATCACCGCCAGCGGATCGCCGCTGGCCTCGGCCGGCGACATTCATCTGGCCGCCGATCATCCGGAGGGCTATGACCGCTATAGCCCCATGGTCTCGCGGCTGCTGCACCTGATGATCATCGACATCCTGGCCACCGCGGTCGCCCTCAAACTCGATGGCCGCATCCTGCAACCGATGCTGCAGGACATGAAAGCCAAGCTGCGCAGCAAACGTTACACCTGAGCAGGCTCAGGGCGTTCGCCTGAGCACAACCGGGCCATACCAGGCGCGCACCGAACCGCCTGTGTTGTCGCTGTCACTCATGATGCCTACGGCCATCAGCCGGCCGGGCGGCTCGCCGAAGGCCCGTTCATAGTCAGCGCGAACATCGCGCTCGTAATCGAGCCAGCGGTTCAGTCCTGCCGCGCCCGATTCGATCACCATCTTGCGAATGCGCTCGGTACGCCGGCTGCTGAGCACCGTGCCCACCGGCAGTTGGTTAGACCAGACATACATGAGCGTGGCATAGGGCATGTCCTCGCCGGTGAGCGAACGGGCCAGCTCCGACAGCATGTGATCGCGGGCCGACAGGCGGCTGCGGTCACCGTCAAAAGCCAGCACGATGCGTACCGGCGAATCGCTGCGCGCAGCATCTTTCAGGTCGGCCATCTCCAGCAAAGAAGCAACCTTCCAGGAAAAGCGCAGGCCGCTCACCGACCCGGCCTGCACATCGACCACCTGGCGCATGGCGCTGATCGCCCCCTCAGAGCGCACCTCCAGAGCAGGCCGGCCCTCCCGCCAGACATAGCTGTACCGATTCTTGCGCTTACCCGGGAAGGTCTGGTGCTGCCAGACGCTGGCACTGAGGTCCGAGGGCATGCCCTGCCCGGCACGGCCAGCCAACTCCCAGGAATTGGCTAGGGCTGGGGCTGGGGTATCCGCTGACGGCGCTTGCGGCAAACCCGAGCAGGCTGCCAGGCACAGCACCAGCGCAATAGCCACCAAACGGCGCATCGCCTGTCTGCAGTGGATCAAGGCAGGCAGGCTCGCGCTCATGGTCGCTGCTTCAGGCCTGGAAAAGATCGGGGCCGGCCTGCGACCGTGCCGCGGGTACCGAGAGGCCCAAATGACGATAGGCGGCAGCGGTCGCCACCCGGCCGCGCGGGGTACGCTGCAGATAGCCTTGCTGAATCAGATAGGGCTCAATCACGTCTTCAATGGTGCCCGATTCCTCGCCGATGCTCGCCGCAATATTGTCCAGCCCGACCGGTCCGCCGTCGAAGCGGTGGATCACCGCCTCCAGCAGCTTGCGGTCCATGATGTCAAAGCCCTGCGGGTCAACATCGAGCATGGCCAGCGCCTTGTTGGCCAGCTCTAGCGTGATGGTGCCGTCGCCTTTGACCTGGGCATAGTCGCGCACCCGTCGCAAGAGCCGATTGGCGATGCGCGGCGTGCCGCGGCAGCGGCGCGCAATTTCCAGCGCGCCCTCATCAGCGATAGGCACCTGCAGCAGGCCGGCGCTGCGCCGCACGATCAGCACCAACTCCTGCGGGGTGTAGAACTCCAGCCTGGCCACAATGCCGAAACGGTCGCGCAGGGGATTGGTCAGCATGCCCGCGCGGGTGGTCGCACCCACCAAGGTGAAGGGCTGCAAGTCGAGCTTGATGCTGCGCGCAGCCGGCCCCTCGCCGATCATGATGTCGATCTGATAGTCCTCGAGCGCCGGGTAGAGAATTTCCTCGACGACCGGCGAGAGCCGATGAATCTCATCGATGAAAAGCACATCGTTTTTTTCCAGATTGGTCAGCAAGGCCGCCAGATCCTTGGGCTTTTCCAGCACCGGGCCGCTGGTCTGGCGCAGGTTGACGCCCAGTTCATGCGCCACGATGTGCGACAAGGTGGTTTTGCCCAGGCCGGGTGGGCCAAAGAGCAGAACATGGTCGAGTGCTTCGCCACGCTGGCGCGCCGCGCCAATGAAAATCTGCAGCTGCTCACGCGCCTTGGCCTGGCCGATGTATTCATCAAGCAGCTTAGGCCGCAGCGCCCGCTCGAGCGCTTCCTCGCGCGGCGATGCCGGCGCGCTCGACAACACCCGCTGCGGGCTGGGGGCGAAGTCGTCGGTTTGTATGCTCATGCGCTGAACTTACCGGGCCAGAGCCTTGAGGGCGAGCTTGATGCCCTCGCTCACGCCCACTTCACGCGGCAACGATTTGAGCGCGAGCGAGGCTTCCTTGTCGCTATAGCCCAAAGCCTGCAAGGCCTGCCCGATGTCCCCATGGGAGTCACCGGGGGCCGCCGCTGCCACACCCAGGTCGGCACCGAGCTTGCCTTTGAGCTCAAGCAGCAGGCGCTCGGCGGTCTTCTTGCCGATGCCCGGCACCTTGGTCAGGCGGGCACCATCTTGGGCGCTGACGGCCTGCGCCAGATCCTGCACGCTCATGCCGCTGAGCACCCCCAAAGCGGTGCGCGGGCCGACGCCGGAAATCTTGATCAGCTGACGAAAGGCCGCGCGCTCTTGCGCGCTGCCAAAGCCAAACAGAATTTGAGCATCTTCACGCACCACAAAGTGGGTCAAGAGGCTAACCCGCTCGCCCAAGGCCGGCAGGTTATAGAAGGTACTCATAGGCACCAACAGCTCATAACCCACGCCCTGGCAGTCGACCAGCAACTCCGGCGGATTCTTTTCGGCCAGCTGACCGGTGATGCGTCCTATCATGGGCAAATCTTATCAGTGCCGCCGATGCTGCCGCCTCGAAAAAACCCTGTTCGAACCCTTAGTCCAGGCCAGGCTGGCCCAGTGGGACTAAAGCGCCTGCAAAGCAGGGACAATGAGGTTTGAGGACCCGCCTGCGGCCCCTGCCCTAAAGAGCTTTGACTTGATCCTTCGCCACACCTTCACGCCGCCCAACAACACCCGCATGGGGCATTTGTGCGGACCGACCGACGCCCACCTGCGCAGCATCGAGGCGGCTTTGCAGGTGCGCATCGCTCACCGCTTCGAGCAGTTCAAGGTTGAAGGCGGCAAGGCCAAGGCCGAGCTGGCACTGCAGGTGCTGCAGGCGCTCTATGAAATTGCCGACCGCCCCATCGCACCGGATCAGGTGCAGCTCATGCTGGCCGGTGACCTGAACATCGACTCCGACGGCACGCCCTTGCTGAGCACCCGCCGCGCAGATCTGCGCGCGCGCACCGCCAACCAGGCCAGCTACCTGGTGAACATTGCCGAGCACGACATTACCTTCGGCATCGGCCCGGCCGGCACTGGTAAAACCTATTTGGCGGTGGCCTGCGCGGTCGACGCCCTGGAGCGCAATGCGGTACAGCGCATCGTGCTGACCCGGCCTGCGGTCGAGGCGGGCGAACGCCTGGGCTTCTTGCCAGGCGATCTGACGCAAAAGGTCGACCCCTATTTGCGACCGCTTTACGACGCCCTTTATGAGTTGATGGGTTTTGACAAGGTCCAAAAGGCATTCGAGCGCCAGCAGATCGAGGTCGCGCCGCTGGCCTTTATGCGTGGTCGTACCTTGAACCATGCTTTTGTGATCCTCGATGAAGCGCAGAACACCACCCCCGAACAGATGAAGATGTTCCTCACCCGCATAGGCTTTGGCAGCAAGGCGGTCGTGACCGGCGATGTCAGCCAGATCGACCTGCCCTCCACCCAACTCAGTGGCTTGATCGAGGCCGAACGGGTGCTGCAGCGTGTTCAGGGCATCGCCATGAGCAGGCTGACCAGCGCCGATGTGGTGCGGCACCCCTTGGTGGCGCGCATTGTTGACGCCTACGACGCACAGGGTCGAGGCCTGCGTCAACCCAAATCACGCGCCGGGGACTGAGCATGGCCCTCCCACAACTGCGACTGTCCCTGCAATTTGGCGACATCCCCCAGATCCGGCGCCACCGCACGGCGCTGGCGAGGCACTTTGTGCAGCGCTGCATGCGTCATGCCCTGGCCACCGACGCGGAAATAACGGTGCGCATCGTCGGCGAGGATGAAAGCCGGGCGCTGAACAAGGACTACCGCCACAAGGACAAGCCGACCAATGTGCTGACCTTTAACTATGCGCAGACCCCCACCGTGATGGCCGACATCGTGATCTGCGCGCCGGTCGTGGCCGAGGAAGCGCGAGCTCAGGGCAAGACCTTGGCCGCCCATTACGCCCACCTGCTGGTCCATGGGGTCCTGCATGCCCAGGGCTGGGACCATGAGACCAGCTTGGCTGATGCCAAGGCGATGGAGGCCCGCGAGATTGAAATCCTGACGGGCCTGGGTCTGCCCGACCCTTATCACAGCAAGAAGCCAGGCTAAACCGCGGCGCTCAGGTGCAAGCCCTGAGCGCGCGCCCCGCTGCCTCAGCCGCGCTTTCGCGTACCGACCAACAAGATAGAGCCACTGGGCTTTTCGTAGCCGATGGTAAAGGGCAAGGGTTCCAGCGAGGGCTGTTCCTGCAGGTAGCGGATCAGCCTTTGACCCGACGCGCTGTCCCGCCAGAGGGGATGGGGAGCATGGAACTTGCCGAAACTGCGCACATCGAAAACCTGCCGCAAGGGATCAATATCCAAGCCGGTTTCGTCCTGAACCAGATGGGTGGACCTGTCCGCAATGATATGGGCCAGCGCTGAAAAATACGTTTTTTGCAGCAGGTGCGATGCCGACTTGATCAGCACCGTGTCGTTCATCTGCGAGTTCAAGAAGGCATGAAACGGTTTGCCGGACCGCAAACCGTTGTTGGACAAGTCCATGCGGACATAGTCCAGCGTGAGCTGTCGGCCTTGCGCCAGGCTGAGGGAAAAACGCAGGCCGTCAGGCCTGATGCCCTGCAGCTCAGGCTGCGTGACAGCCACACCGTCTGCGCGTACCACCAAATAGTCGAGACTGCTGACCTTGGCATCGCCCAATGCGATGCTGTAGAGCAGCAATTTGATGAAACGCGGCTTGACCGAATTCTTGCCCTCCAGATCGTTGGTCCTGAAATAGCCATAGCGGGCGAAGTAGGACATGGTCGCGCATTCTTTCGCGGCCTGGCCAGCGGCGGCCTGCCTGCTGCCCGCATACTCCGGCCACTGGTCTGCCACCAGAATCAGATGCTCGACCCTGGGAAACAGGGTCATGGCGGTAACGACGTCTGCGCCCGAAAAAGGATAGACCACCTTCTTGGCCTGAAGGGCCGTCAATTTCTGTTCGGCCCAGGCCTTCATCGGCGCAGAGAATTTGGCCTGGTAATCAGAGGCCAGCCTGGCAAAGGCCGGACACTCGTCGGCCGTCAAAGCCAGTTGCTGAAGCAAGGGATGACTAGCGCTCGCCGCGGCCGCAGCTTGGGCCGGGGCTTGCTTGGGCGCAGCGACGGGAGCCTGCGCAAGGGCCTGGCCGCTCCACAGCGAGGCTGTCACAGCCCAGACAAAGAAAACAGGGCGCACTGCCGCGGTCAGATGTTGAATCAAGATTGTGGGGCTCAGGAATAGCGCGCAGCCTGACACGCAGGCTGGGACTCATTGATGGTTTTGAAATGGGGTCCGAATGATAAGCGAGGGTCGACGCAAGGGGCGATGAGGGGCCCTGGCGAGCCGGCCAACGTGGCTGCCACCCAGAAGAAAACGCTTACATTAGCCCATCTTCTCCCCACATCAAATTTGAGCCTGCCCCTTGAAGATCGCACGAAGACTGCTGCTGATCGCGCTGCTGTTGACGGCAACAGGTCTGCGGGCCGGTCCCCCGCAAGACCGGTTCTTTACAGCCTCAGACGGGGTGAAACTGCACTACCTGGAGACTGGCTCGGGAGAGATGACGCTGGTCTTCATTCCGGGTTGGTTGATGCCCGCACGAATTTTCGACAAGCAGATCGAGGAGCTGTCTCGCACGCACCGGGTCATCGTCCTGGATCCGCGCGGTCAGGGCCTGTCGACAGCGCCCCCTCACAAACTGGATGCGATCAGCCGGGTCCGCGATATCGACGAACTCTTGACACAGGCCCAAGTCAAGAACCATGTGCTGATTGGATGGTCCCTGGGGGTGATGGAGGTGCTGGAATACAGCGTACGCCACCGACGCGATACGCTCAAGGCCATGGTGCTGATCGACAACTCCATCGGCATGGGTCGGCCGCCGGTTTCGTCACCGGGCAAGCCCCAGCGCCCGCTCCAGCCTGACGAATTCAGGGCCTACGTCAAGCGGTTTGCAGCGGGCATGTTCAAGACGCCACCCCCCACCGGATGGCTGGAGGCGATCGAGGCATCGGCCACCCAGTTGCCGCCCAAGGCAGCTTGGGCTTTGCTCAACAAGCCTTATCATCGGGACTTTTACAAAAAAGCCGTCCTCGACGCCCAGCTTCCACTTTGGTATGCGGTAACGCCCCGGTTTGAGGCGCAGTCGGTCGAACTGATACAGACCCAGCCTCGCGCCAGTGCAACGGTATTCGAACAGGCGGGCCATGCACTCTTTGTAGACAGTGCTGACCGTTTTAACCAGAGCCTCCAGCAATTTATAGAACGCCTGCGATGAAGTCCAGACTGCCTCTGATGCTCACCGTGCTCCTGGGCCTGTGCTTGAACGCACAGGTGCAGGCCACATCGCAGGCCAAGGCCAACAGCAAAAAAACCACCGCGAGCGTCAAAAGCAAAAAGGCAGGCCCAAAGGCCAAGCGGCCTGTGCAGCAGCTGCGTTCGCCCGCATCGGCCGAGCTGGCTTTGGGCCCTGAGACCAGGCTGGAAGCCGGTTGCATGGATCCGGAGAAGATGCTGCAAATCGATGGGCGGCTGCAACTGCAAGGGCTTCCATGGCAAGGCGAAACCAGTCCACAGGCTCTGGAATCCCACGCGTGCCGGCACTATGCGGCGGTCGTCACCCGGCCCCTGGTGCGCAACACACTGGCCTTGCTCACACCCTCCGGAGTCGAAGGCGGCCTGGAGGCGGTCGTTTATACCCGGTCAGCCAACGACGAAGCTTCAGCACAAACGCGCTGGCCGATCGCCACCGACATGCCAAGCTTGAGGCGCCTGGCCACAGTCAGGCTGCGAACCGATGGCCTGGATCTCCTGGACATTCCAGTCCATCTGCAGTGGGAGCTTGATCTGGTCGTCAAGAAAATGATCAGCAAGCTCAAGCTCGAACCTACGGCCCATCACTTGCAGATCACCCTGAGCGCCGATCCCGTGACAGGACTGGAAAAGGTCTTCGCCATCGAACTGCTGGAGTCGGCAAGTGGCCAGCGGGTCGAGGCGGCCATCTGGCTGGACCGCAAAGACCTACCGGGCGCCTATTTCAGCCTCAGCGGCATTGAGTACGAGCGTATGCTGTGGCAATCGCCGGTTCAAAACGCCCGCATATCGCGCGGCGTGGGCCCCAGTGTCACCACAATGAAACGGCGGGTGGCGATCAAGTCGACGAAATCAGCCAAGCCGCGC
Organism: Polaromonas sp.; assembly: GCA_044352515.1. Taxonomy (GTDB): domain Bacteria; phylum Pseudomonadota; class Gammaproteobacteria; order Burkholderiales; family Burkholderiaceae_C; genus Polaromonas. The sequence goes on along the minus strand of JBILDR010000001.1, from coordinate 28,415 downwards.
ATGGCCATCCGGACCTTCCGGGTCAGAGGGCAACATATCGGCATTGACTTCGCGGCGCCCATGGGCACACCCGTGGCGGCGGTGGCTGACGGCGAGGTGATCCACGCCGGCCCCAACGGCGGCTATGGCAACCTGATCATCCTCGACCATGGTGACGGTCACCACACTTACTATGCGCATCTGTCGGCCTTTGCGCAGGACATCCGACCCGGCACCCTGGTGCGACGTGGAGAAGAGATCGGCCAGGTCGGCTCGACCGGTTTTTCGACCGGACCTCACCTGCATTTTGAAATCCGCAAGCAAGGCCAGTACATCGATCCGGCCAACAAACAGAGCCAACTGCGTTTCTGGCAGCTGGCCGAGCAGGAGCAGTCCCAGGCGGTATCCCGGCTGATGCGCTTGCAGATCACGCCAGGTGCAGCGCCGGTGGTGGTTGAAGCCAGTCGCGGTCCGCGCTCGGACTGATCAAGCGGGCGAACGCACCGTCACCGACAGCGTGACCGGTCCGTCGTTGACCAGGGCCACTTGCATGTCTGCCCCAAAGCGGCCCGACTGGACCTGCGGATGTTCGATCTTTGCCCGCTGCAGGAAATACTCGTAAAGCCTTTTTCCCTCAGCCGGTGGGGCAGCGCCAGTGAAGCTGGGACGGTTACCCCCTGATACATCGGCCGCCAAGGTGAACTGGCTGACGACCAGCAAGGCGCCGCCCACATCCTGCACGCTTCGATTCATCTTGCCGGCCTCGTCGGCAAAGACGCGCAGCTTGAGAATTTTGGCCAGCAGCTTGTCGGCTACCGCGTCGCTGTCGCCGTGTTCAGCACAGACCAATACCAGAAGTCCGCGGCCGATGGCGCCGATCAGTTCGCCGTCGACATGGACACTGGCCTGACTGACCCGTTGCAGCAGCGCGATCATTTGAGGTCCTGCGGGTCGTCAAAATGCGCTTCCACGTCGCTGGGCAGCAGCTGTATGGTCGCCCGCAGGCCCGGTACTGCGCTCATCAGTGCCTGCTCGACGCTGGTTCGCAGGGCTGCCGCTCGGCCCAGGCTCCAGCCTGCGGGCATGTGCATGTGCATATCGACAAAGCGGCGCTGGCCCGCCTTGCGGGTGGTGACATGGTCAAAGCGAATGATCACCGCCTCTCCTCGTTGGTAGGCAAAACCTTCGAGCACCTCGGCAATGGTCTCACGCACCTGCGGCTCCAGGGATTCGTCCATCAGACCCTGGGCCGAGCGCCAGATCAGATGCGCGCCCTCCTTCAGGATATTGAGCGCAACTGCGATAGCCACCAAAGCGTCAAGCCAGAGCCAGCCAGTGGTCGCCACCAGGGCTATGCCCACGACCACGCCGGCCGATGTCCAGACATCGGTCACTAAATGCCGCGCGTCGGCCTCCAGGGCCAGCGAGCGGTGTTCTTTCGCCGAGCGAAACATCACCCAGGCCAGCAGCCCATTGAGGGCCGAACTGATGATGGCCAAGGCCAGACCCAAACCCAGCGCCTCCAGCGGCTGCGGGTCGAACATGCGGTGGGCGGCGGCCCAAATGATGGCCAAGCCCGCGACGATGATCAGTACCCCCTCAAAACCGGAGGAAAAGTACTCCGCCTTGTGGTGGCCATAAGGGTGCTCCTCATCGGCCGGACGCGCGGCGATGGTGACCATCATCAAACCGAACACCGCGCTGGCCAAGTTGACCAAGGACTCCATGGCATCTGACAGCAGGCCAACCGAGTCGGTCAGCCACCAGGCAGCGGTCTTCAAACTGATGGTGATCACAGCGGCCAGCACCGAGGCCATCAGCAGCCGCCGGGGGCTCAGCCATGCAGGGGAAAGATTCATGGCGTCATGGTAAGCGCTGGCTGGCCGTCCAGACACCGGGCGGCCGGCCGGGCTCGACCCGGCTGCGCCGTATCGTCAGCTGAGCGTGACGCGCGCAAATTTGCGCTTGCCCACCTGAACCACGTAGGTGCCGGCCTCAAGCTTGAGGCCCTTGTCGCTGACCACGGACGAGTCGATGCGCACGCCACCGCCCTCGATCAGCCTGCCAGCCTCGCTGGTCGATGGCGCCAGACCAGCGGCTTTGAGCAAGGCGCTGATCCCCAGGGGTGCTCCGCCAAGCGCGAGCTCTGCGATCTCGTCAGGCACACCGCCCTTGCTGCGATTGATGAAGTCCTGCTCAGCCGCCTCAGCCGCCGCAGCGCTGTGAAAGCGAGCGGTGATTTCCTTGGCCAACATGACCTTGGCCTGCTTGGGATTGAGTCCGCCCTGTACCTGCGCCTTGAGCGCATCGATCTCAGCCATGGACTGAAAGGACAGCAGCGTGTACCAGCGCCACATCAAGTCGTCAGAGATCGACAGCACCTTGGCAAACATGGTGTTGGCGTCTTCAGCGATGCCGATGTAGTTGTTCTTGGACTTGGACATCTTGTCCACCCCGTCCAGCCCCTCCAGCAAGGGCATGGTCAGGATGCACTGCGGCTCCTGCCCGTATTCCTGCTGCAAGTGCCGGCCCATCAACAAATTGAACTTCTGGTCGGTTCCACCCAACTCAAGATCGCTCTTGAGGGCCACCGAGTCATAGCCCTGCATCAGGGGATAGAGGAATTCGTGCACCGAGATGGGGGTGCCCGCCTTGAAGCGGTCATGGAAGTCGTTGCGCTCCATCATGCGCGCCACGGTGTACTTGGCCGCCAGCTGTATCATGCCCATCGCCCCCAATGGAAGCGACCACTCACTGTTGTACCGGATCTCGGTTTTATTGGGATCAAGTACCAATGAGGCCTGCTTGTAGTAGGTCTGGGCATTGGCCTGGATCTGCTCGGGCGTGAGCGGCGGTCGGGTACTGTTGCGGCCCGAGGGGTCTCCAATCAGGCTGGTGAAGTCGCCGATCAAGAAGATCACCTGGTGGCCGAGGTTTTGCAGTTGCCTGAGCTTGTTGAGCACCACGGTATGCCCGAGGTGAATGTCCGGTGCGGTGGGGTCGAGCCCGAGCTTGATGCGCAAGGGCTGGCCCGATTGCTCGGAACGTACCAGTTTACGCACCCAATCGGCCTGCGGTATCAGCTCTTCGCAGCCGCGCAGAGTCACTGCCAAGGCCTGCCGCACGCCGTCGGAGACCGTTACACCAGGGATAAGATCATGATTCATAACGATTTTCAGCCAACCCGAAGGGGGTAGGCAAACCCAACCAGGCCTCTATAATGGCCAGCTCTTTGCGAGCTCAGCCGGGAATCTTTTATTGTAGGGGGGCTATCCACCCGCCCCGGCCCTGAGATTTGCGCTATCGGAATCGTCTTTTGAAATTGCAAGCCCTTTCACAGTCGGTCGCCAGTGCTCTGGCCACGCTCAAGCATCACCCGCGTCGGGTCGCTGCGGGCTTGGCCGTGCTGCTGCTGGGTACAGGCGTGACTGCCTTCGGTGTCGCGCCGCTGGCACCCGACGCGGCACAGTTGCCGGTCACTGAGGTGGTGGAACAGGTTCAGGCCCTGCCCCTGGCGCCACAGGCAGACACCTTGCTGGCGCACCGTTTCAACCTGTACCGAACCGAACAGACACGCAGCACAGACACCGCAGACAGCCTACTGAGCCGGCTCAACATCAATGATCCAACGGCAGCCGCATTCCTGCGCAAGGATGCCGCGGCGCGCAGTCACATCTTCGGCCGGGGCACTCAGACCATCAGCGCCGAGGCCAATGACGACCAGCAATTGGTCAAGCTGACATTGCGCTGGTCTACCGACGATCTGAATTTTTTCAAACGTCTGGTGGTTGAGCGCCGGGGTGAGGGCTTCATATCCCGGATAGAGACGGATCGCTACAACCGATCCTCGCGCCTGGTATCCGGCCCGATCAACAAGACCCTGCGGTCTAGCTTTGATTCTGCCAAACTCGATCGCGAGCTGACTGAACAGATTGCCGGCATATTTTCTGGTGACCTTGATTTTTCCCGCAGTGCACGCCAAGGCGATCGCTACAGCGTCTACTACGAGGTACTCGAGGCCGATGGCGAACCGCTGCGCACAGGTCGGATCTTGGCAGCGGAAATCATTCTGGCTGGACGGGCCCAGCACGCCATATGGTTCGTCAACGAGGCAGCAGCCAAGGGCGAAAACCGGGGCGGGGCCTATTACAACTTGGACGGCAAGAGTCTGGCAAAAGGTTATATGACGCCGCTGGAATCGAGCGTTGTAACCAGCAGCTTTTCGATGCGCATGAACCCCGTGCTTAGCCGCATGACCGCGCACAAGGGCATCGATTACGCCGCTCCTACGGGCACGCCGGTACGCGCCGTGGCAGACGGTACGGTTGAGTTTGCGGGCCGCCAAAACGGCTATGGCAACGTGATCTTCTTGAACCACGGAAAAGGCCACACCACGGTCTACGCCCACCTGAACAATATGGCGGTGAGCCAGGGCCAAAAAGTGACTCAAGGGCAGTATCTGGGTGGTGTGGGTAGGACCGGTTGGGCCACGGGTCCGCACCTTCATTTCGAATTTCGGGTCAACGGTGTTCATCAGGACCCGACCCAGATGGCGCGCGCAGGCACCAGCAGCGGCCTTTCGGCTGCCGTCATGCCTAGCTTTAAACAATCGGCCAGCCAGATGCGCCAGCAGCTCAATGCGGGCGCAAGCGTGCAACAGCCACTGATTCAATAGCTAGGCCCGATACTCATCCGATGACGGCCAAGTTCTTCATCGGCCTGATGTCGGGGACGTCCATGGACGGGGTCGATGGAGTGCTGGCCGACTTTACAGGCGCTCCCCGCATCCTGGCACAGACCAGCCTACCCATCCCCGATGCACTCCAGCAGGAGTTGCTGGCCCTCAACAGCCCCGGCGACAATGAACTGCACCGCGCCGCTCTGGCCGCTAACGCATTGACCGGGCTGTATGCCCAAACGGTGCAAGACCTCCTGACACAGGCCGCACAGCGGGGCATTTCCCCACGAGAAATACAGGCTATCGGTGCCCATGGTCAAACCGTGCGCCACCAGCCCCAGGCTTACGGGGGGACCGGTTACACCCTGCAAATCAATAATCCCTCCCTGCTGGCCGAACTGACCGGGCTGGATGTGGTGGCCGACTTTCGCAACGCCGACCTGGCTGCGGGGGGACAAGGTGCGCCCTTGGTGCCCGGCTTTCATGCGGCCCTCTGGGCCCGCCCGGGCGTCGATATCGCTGTGCTCAATATCGGAGGCATCAGCAACCTGACCCTGCTTCCGGCGCAAGGCCCGGTCAGAGGCTTTGACTGTGGCCCCGGCAATGCGCTGCTCGATTTCTGGTGCCGGCGGCACACCGGACAGCCGTTTGACGCCCATGGCGCCTGGGCCGCTGGCGGGCAGGTCTTGCCCGAACTTCTGGGCCGACTGCTCGATGAGCCTTTTTTTCAGCGGCTTCCTCCGAAGAGTACCGGGCGCGACCTGTTCAACCCACCCTGGTTGATAAGCAAGCTGAGCGCCCAAGTGGACGAACTGCCAGCGCAGGATGTGCAAGCCACCTTGACAGCGCTCACGGCGCGGATCTGCGCCCAGGACTTGCAAAACCATCTGCCAGGAGCCAGCGAACTGCTGGTCTGCGGCGGCGGCGCGCTCAATGGCGAGCTCATGCGCGGCTTGCAAGCTGCCCTGCCCAGCACACAAGTCCTGCCCAGCGATGCGCGGGGGCTGCCTGCGCTGTTGGTTGAAGCCAGCGCCTTTGCCTGGCTGGCCTGGCGCTGGCACGAAAGAAAACCCGCCAGCCTGAGCGAAGTCACCGGCGCGCATGCGCCGCGGGTACTGGGCGCGCTCTACCCGGCTACCGCAGCAGCGTAAGGCGCTGCGTCCAAAAGAAAAGGGGCCTGAGGCCCCTTCTGATCAAAGCAATCGCTGCTTGCAGGCGGTCAGGCCGAGAAGCTCGAACCGCAGCCGCAGGTGCTGGTGGCATTCGGGTTCTTGATGACAAACTGCGCGCCCTGTAAATCGTCCTTGTAGTCGATCTCGGCGCCGGTCAGGTACTGGTAACTCATTGCATCGATCAGCAGCGAGACACCGTTTTTAGTCATGGTGGTGTCGTCTTCATTGACGATTTCGTCGAAGGTGAAGCCGTACTGAAAGCCTGAGCAACCACCGCCTTGCACAAACACCCGCAGCTTGAGTTCGGGGTTGCCTTCTTCGGCAATCAGTTCGGCCACCTTGGACGCGGCGGCATCGGTAAAGACCAGGGGGTCGGACAGATCGGTCGGGATTTCTTGGGCGACAGCGCTCATGATGAGCTCCTTGAAAATTCGAGAATAGCCAAATAGTACAGTAAATTGATCAAGCACAAATGCATCGGGCATTTCCAGCCAACTGGCGCGCCGGCCCTAAGCACCGACCAGCGCACGTGCGACCAAGAAAAAAGCCGCCAGGCCCAAGGCGCAGCGGCTTTTTTCGGAGGCAGGGCCGATCAGCGCTTGCTGAACTGCTTGCGACGGCGCGCAGAACGCAGGCCGACTTTTTTACGCTCGACCTCACGGGCGTCGCGGGTGACAAAACCTGCCTGGCTCAGGGCCGGCTTGAGGCTTGCGTCGTAGTCGATCAGCGCGCGGGTGATGCCATGACGCACCGCACCGGCCTGGCCGGACTCACCGCCACCGTGCACATTGACCTGAATGTCGAAAGACTCGACATGGTTGGTCAATACCAGGGGCTGCTTGACGATCATGATCGAGGTCTCGCGGCCAAAATAGGCTTGGATGTCCTTGTCATTGACCGTGATCTTGCCGGAGCCCTTTTTCAGAAACACGCGGGCGACGCTGGATTTGCGCCGACCGGTGCCGTTGTTCCATTCACCAATCATCTGAGCTCCTTAAATGTCCAACACTTTGGGTTGCTGGGCCGTGTGCGGATGCTCGGCACCGCCGTAGACCTTGAGCTTCTTGATCATGGCGTAGCCCAGAGGGCCCTTGGGCAGCATGCCCTTGACCGCCTTCTCGAGGGCCCGGCCAGGATGCTTGGCCTGCATGTCGCGGAAGTTGGTGGCCGTGATGCCGCCCGGGTAGCCGGAGTGCCGGTAGTACACCTTGTCCAGGGACTTGGCGCCGGTGACGCGCAGCTGAGAGGCGTTGATGATGACGATGTAGTCGCCGGTGTCGACGTGAGGCGTGTAGATGGGTTTGTGCTTACCACGCAGACGGAGAGCCACTTCGCTGGCGACTCGACCGAGAACCTTATTGGCTGCGTCAATCACAAACCACTCATGCACCACCTCAGCGGGTTTTGCGCTGAAAGTTTTCATGAATGTGCTCTGGATAAAAAGACCCCCGAAGGGATCCGAAGGACATCTATTCCACGGTCGGTGTTCTTCTTGTGAGAACCTCTTAGGTGGGGGTCACCTGCCTGGGCGGGTGTCTTCCGGCGGATGCCAAACGCTGAAGAACCCAAGATTATACAAATTTCAGCAGCCTGGGTACCTAAGCGCGCGCCCGATGGCCCTTCCTGCGGTTAGCATCGCAGCCATGTTCAGTTACCGCCACGCCTTCCATGCCGGCAACCATGCGGATGTGCTCAAGCACATCACGCTGCTCGCCTTGCTGAAATACCTCACGCAAAAAGAGGCGCTGACGGTGATCGACACCCATGCCGGCGCAGGCCTGTACCGGCTCGACAGCGACCACAGCCATACCAGCGGCGAAGCCCAAGAAGGCATCCTGCGCCTGTCTGCCGCCCTGCACGACAAACCCGGCGCCGAGGTGGCGCCCGCGATTGCCGGCTATCTGGACTTGCTGGCAGGGCTCAATCCCGATTTCGGCACCTCGCACGATCCCGCGGCCCTGCGTGTCTACCCCGGATCGCCCTTCATTGCCTCGCAATTTCTGGCCGGGCGCCACAAGCTCAAGCTGTTTGAGCTGCACCCCACTGACTTTCGCGCCCTGTCAGGCAATATCGGGCAACTCGAACTCGGCCGCAGCGCCGCTTGTGCGATGCAGGACGGCTTTGAAGCCCTGCGCCCACTGTTACCGCCGCCCTCGCGCCGAGCCCTGGTGATCTGCGACCCCAGCTACGAAATGAAGACCGACTATGGCCGGGTCAGCGCCGTGATCGGCGACGCCCTTAAGCGCTTTCCCACCGGCACCTATGCGATCTGGTATCCGCTCATCCCCAGACCTGAGGCCCATGACTTGCCCAAAAAACTCAAGACCCTGGCCAGCCGAGCCGGCCGCGCCTGGCTCGATGCCACACTGACCGTCAAGGGCAGCAAGTTGCACAAGACGGTGGACGGCGAGACCCTCAGGCCAGGCCTGCCGGCCAGTGGGATGTTCATCATCAACCCGCCTTACACCCTGCACGGCGAGCTCAAGGCGGCGCTGCCGCAGCTCGAACAGTGGCTGGGCCAGGACCACAACGCCGCCCACAGCCTCAGCCAGGGCAGCTAAACCGTCTTGAGATGGCCGCCCGAGGCCTGATTCAGCGCGCGCCCAGACGGCTGATGATCTGGCCCACCGCCTGCGACTGGTTCATGGTGTAGAAGTGCAGCGCCGGCACGCCCGCCGTGATCAATTGATCGCACAGGTCGGTGACCACGTCCAGGCCAAAGGCCTTGATCGAGGCGCTGTCGTCGCCAAAGGCCTGTAGGCGCAGGCGGATCCAACGCGGAACCTCAGCGCCACAGGCGTCTGAAAAGCGCAGCAGCTGGCTGGAACCCAGGATGGGCATGATGCCAGGCACAACCGGCACGTCCACGCCCAGGGCGTGCGCATCGTCCACAAAGCGGAAGTATGCGTCGCTGTTGAAGAAATACTGCGTGATCGCCGAGTCAGCGCCGGCCTTGACCTTGGTGGCAAAGGCCTGCAAATCGGACTCGGGCGAGCGGGCCTGGGGATGGACCTCCGGATAGGCCGCCACCTCGATGTGGAAGGCATCGCCCGTCTCGGCGCGGATAAAGGCCACCAGGTCGCTGGCGTACTGGAACTCGCCGCCGGCTCCATAGCCACTGGGCAGGTCGCCGCGCAGGGCCACCAGGCGCTGCACGCCCATGGCGCGCAACTGCGCCAGTTGCTCACGCACCCGCGCCCGGGTTGCGCCTACGCACGAAAAATGCGAAGCCGCGGCCACGCCTTCGGCGAGGATCTCGCCCACGGCCGAGAACGTGCCTTCCTGCGTAGAGCCGCCCGCGCCAAAGGTCACCGAGCAGAACTCCGGCTTGTGCACATAGAGCTGCTGGCGCACGGCGCGCAGTTTTTCGGCGCCCTCGGGCGTCTTGGTCGGAAAAAATTCAAAACTCAGAGGTAGCGTCTTCATGGCCTTGACTCTCGATGTGCTGGTCAGTCGGTCTTGCGCTTGCGGCGGGCCGGGCCGGGTTGGCCGTCGTGCGCGGCTTGGCGATCGTCTTCGTCGGGCAACTTTCTTCCCTCGCCACGCGGCTGGCGCCTGGCCACCTGGCGGGCCGGCGCATCCGCCAGCACTGCGGCCACCTCTCGGGCCTTTCGCGCATGGATGAAGAACTCCCGGTTGCCATCCCCACCTTCAATGGGCGAGTCCAGCCAGGCCAGCACCTGCAGCCCCAGCTCTTCGCAGCAGGCGCGCAGGCGCTGCTCGACCAGGGCAAACAGTGCCGGGTCCTTGACAATGCCGCCCTTGCCCACCTGGCCCGGCTGCAGTTCGAACTGCGGCTTGACCAGCATCAGCGCGTCGCCGCCCAGCTTCAAGAGTTGCACCATGGCGGGAAGCACCAGGGTCAGCGAAATGAAGGACAGGTCACCCGTGAGCAGGTCAAAGGGCTGCTTCGAGTCTGCTTCCTGGCCGGCCGCTTCTTCGTGGTGGTGCCAGAAGTCCTCCACGGTGAGCGAGCGGGCGTTGACGCCTTCGATGCACACCACCTGCGCATGGGCACGCAAGCTGGCATGCAGCTGGCCATGGCCCACATCAATGCCGACCACACGGGCCGCGCCCTGCTGCAGCAGGCAGTCGGTAAAGCCCCCGGTGGACTGGCCCACATCCAAGCAGCGCCAGAGCGCGACCTTGAGACCCGTGGCGGCCAGCGCGCCTTCGAGCTTGAGCCCGCCGCGCGAGATGTACCTGGCCTCGGCGGTGTCAGTGAGCTGCAGCTGCGCCTGCTCAGGCAGTTCGTCGCCGTTCTTGGCGATCTTCTTCCAGGGCGCACCGCCCTCGCGCCAGAGCACACCCGAAGCGATCAGGCGCTGGGCCTGAGAGCGAGTGGCAGCATGGCCGCGGTCAACGAGGAGGAGGTCGGCGCGCATGGATGGGTGGCCCTGCCCGATGGAGGGATGGGAGGGGGCGGGGAAAAACCCTCACCCCAACCCTCTCCCCGAGGGGAGAGGGAGCCAAGGGTCAATAGCGATAGGTGTTGGCCTTGTACGGGCCTTCCTTCTTCACGCCGATGTAGGAGGCCTGTTCGTCGCTGAGTTCGGTCAGCATGGCGCCGACCTTCTTGAGGTGCAGGCGGGCGACCTTCTCGTCCAGGTGCTTGGGCAGCACATAGACCTTGCCCACTTCGTAGCTGTCCTTCTTGGTGAACAGCTCGATCTGGGCAATCGTCTGGTTGGCAAAGGAGGAGCTCATCACGAAGCTGGGGTGGCCGGTGCCGCAGCCCAGGTTCACCAAGCGGCCCTTGGCCAGCAAGATGATGCGCTTGCCGTCCGGGAAGATCACATGGTCGACCTGGGGCTTGATCTCTTCCCACTGGCACTTCTCCAGCGCAGCGACGTCGATCTCGTTGTCGAAGTGACCGATGTTGCAGACGATGGCCTGGTCCTTCATGGCCGCCATGTGCGCGTAGGTGATGACGTTCTTGTTGCCAGTAGCCGACACAAAAATGTCGGCCTTGTCAGCAGCATATTCCATGGTCACGACCTTGTAGCCTTCCATGGCGGCCTGCAAGGCGTTGATCGGATCGATCTCGGTGACCCAGACCTGGGCGCTGAGCGCGCGCAGGGCCTGGGCCGAGCCCTTGCCCACGTCACCGTAGCCAGCGACCACGGCCACCTTGCCGGCAATCATCACGTCGGTGGCGCGCTTGACCGCGTCGACCAGCGACTCACGGCAGCCATAGAGGTTGTCGAACTTGCTCTTGGTGACCGAGTCGTTGACGTTGATCGCGCGCAGGGCGAGCGTGCCCTTGACCGACATCTCATTGAGGCGCAGCACGCCGGTGGTGGTCTCTTCGGTCACGCCGATGATGTTTTTCAGGCGGCGGCTGTACCAAGTGCCGTCTTTGGCCAGCTGCGCCTTGATGGCGTTGAAGAGGCACACCTCTTCTTCGCTGCCGGGATTGTTCAGCACCGACGGGTCGGTCTCGGCCTTGGTGCCCAGGTGCATCAGCAGCGTGGCATCGCCGCCGTCGTCCAGGATCATGTTGGGACCTTCTTCAGGCGTGCCCTTGGCACCCTTGAATTCGAAGATGCGGTGGGTGTAGTCCCAGTAGTCGTCCAAGCTTTCGCCCTTGTAGGCAAACACCGGCGTGCCAGCGACCACCAGGGCGGCGGTGGCGTGGTCCTGGGTCGAGAAGATGTTGCACGAGGCCCAGCGCACATCAGCGCCCAGGGCTTGCAGGGTCTCGACCAGCACGCCGGTCTGAATGGTCATGTGCAGCGAGCCGGTGATGCGCGCGCCCTTGAGCGGCTGGCTCTTGGCGAATTCCTCGCGGATGGCCATCAGGCCAGGCATCTCGGTTTCTGCAATCTTGAGCTCTTTGCGACCCCAGTCGGCGAGCGACAAGTCGGCAATGGCGTAATCCTGGGTGTGCAGGGGCTTGAGGACAGCGTTCATTGATCATTTCTCCAAACAAAGACTAGAAAAACCGCAAGGTTCCGACGCCAGCGCATGAACAAAGGGGGAGTCCAACTCACCCAACAAGGCCCATGGCGGGCGGGTGAGCGTCGTTGCAAAGAAAAGGTTGCTGAGCCTAGACCACGCCGAGGTGGGTTGCAACGCTCCTCAGAAACCGGATGGAATTGTAGCCCGAGCTTCTATGCCTCGCCGACCCTGATAGCAGGACTGAGCGCGGCGAGGGGTTTCTGGTCTGCAACGACAGGCCCCGTCGAAATATCGCCACCTGCGCTTGGGCGCAATGCGGCGCCGCCATGGCGAAGAGCGGTCGTCAGCCTTGCGGCGCTAGCATCAAGGCCAGGCTGGCATCCAGGCTCTCAGACGGCAGGCGCCGAAAGCCCGAGCGGGCGTAGCGCTGCAAGCGCCCAAGCAAAAACGCATGCAGCAGCGAGGCCCGAAGTTGGGCATCCACTGTGGGGGTCTGCGAGGCCGCGCCGGCCTCGCGCAGCAACTGGCGCCACTGCGCTTCCAGCTTGTCAAAAAACAGGTTCATGCGCTCTTGCAAGCGCTCATGCTCGAAGACCAGCGCGTCGCCGACCATCACACGGGCCATGCCCGGGTTTTTTTCTGCAAACTGCACCAAGACGCGGGCTGCCTTGATAACCCGGCTGAGCGCGTCGGGCTCGCGCTCTTGCAGTTGGTGGGTCAGCGAGAAGATGGAGCTCTCAATGAAGTCGATCAGCGCCTCGAACATTTGGGCCTTGCTGGCAAAGTGCCGATACAAGGCGGCCTCGCTGACACCCAAGCGGGACGCCAGGGCTGCGGTGGTGATGCGCTCGCTGCCTGGCTGCTCGAGCATGCTGGCCAGTGCCTGCAGAATCTGCACACGACGCTCGCCCGGCTTGGGCCGCTTGCGCGCGGGCACTTCGACAGGCGCTGAAGAGGACTCGGCTGGAGAATCGGACATGCGCGCAAGCTCCGGAGATAGGGGCTGAAAAATATTCTCGCACAGCGTCCGCCGCTGCCCGAGGGCAGCGGCCAGGCGGGCTCAGTGCGAGCGGATCATGGTGCCGTAGGCCTGATCGGTCAGGATCTCCAGCAGCATCGCATGCGGCACCCGCCCGTCGATGATGTGCACCGAATTGACCCCGCTCTTGGCCGCATCGAGCGCGCCGGAAATCTTGGGCAGCATGCCCCCGGAAATCGTGCCGTCCTCAAACAGCGCGTCGATCTGGCGGGCACTCAGATCGGTCAGCAATTTACCGTTCTTGTCCAGCACGCCGGGGGTATTGGTGAGCAAGACCAGTTTTTCGGCCTTCAGCACCGTGGCGAGTTTGCCAGCCACCACATCGGCATTGATGTTGTAGCTCTCGTTGTCCTCGCCAAAGCCGATCGGACTGACCACCGGAATGAACTGGTCATCCTGCAAAGCCCGCACCACCGAAGGATCGATCTGCACGATATCGCCCACCTGACCCACATCGTGCTCCTTGTTCGGATCCTTGGCGTCGAGCATCTTGAGCTTGCGTGCGCGGATCAGACCGCCGTCGCGGCCAGTCAGACCCACCGCCTTGCCGCCGGCCTGGTTGATCAAGCCCACAATATCTTGCTGCACCTCGCCGGCCAACACCCATTCCACCACTTCCATGGTTTCGGCGTCGGTAACCCGCATGCCTTGAATGAATTCACCTTTTTTGCCGAGCCGATTGAGCGCGGTCTCGATTTGCGGGCCACCGCCATGGACCACCACCGGGTTCATGCCCACCAGTTTGAGCAAGACCACATCCTCGGCGAAATCGGCCTGCAATGCAGGGTCGGTCATGGCGTTGCCGCCGTATTTGATGACCAAGGTCTTGCCGTGAAACTTGCGGATATAGGGCAGTGCTTGGGCCAGGATTTCGGCCTTGTCGCGGGCAGCAATATGGTTCAGGTCGGGTGCGGTGGAGCTCATGGCGGGCGAACAATGAAAAAGGGGCTGTTTTGCAAAAACAGCCCCGATTGTGCAGTACGGCCGACCAGCGGCCGCGAGCGCGACTCAAGCCTTGATCGCGAAGTCTTCCTTGGATTTTCCTTCGGCCACAAGGGCCGCCATCCAGCGCGGCATCAGGCCACGGCCCGTCCAGGTCTCGCCATTGGGGCCCTGGTACTTGGGGGCCACGGTCGAGGTACCGGCAGCCTTCTTGGCTGCGCGCCGCGTGCCTGCAACCTTGACCTTGCCTTTGCCTGCTGGACGGCCACGGGTCTTGGGCGCCTTTTTCAGGCCGGCGCCCAGGTCCTTGATGGTGATGCCGAAGGCCTGCATCTTGGCCAGGATATCCTGAACCGTACTGGTGAACTCGCGCGAGCGAATATCTGCGGCCTGCTTTTGCAGTTTCTCGATTTGCGACTGGATGTCGATCAGATTGCCCATATCAATTCCTCAAATGGTTTTGGGTGACCCCTGGTCCAGGGGCGGCCCGCATGATAAACCAGTTTCTCAATATGTATGCAATATCCAGATATATCCGCTCGGCTTTCATTCAAAGCAGGGAGCCTGGTCTAACGAAAAACCGTGGCTATCCTTTTCAGACAGCTTAGGGTTGACGGTCAGAGGCCATTGAATAGCAATTTGCTCATCATTCCAGCGCAAACAACGCTCGTGGGCTGGCGCATAGTAATCGGTGGTCTTGTATAGAAACTCAGCCATATCGCTAAGTACCAGAAAACCGTGGGCAAAACCTGGCGGTATCCATAATTGTCTGTGATTGTCCTCAGACAACTCAACCCCGACCCAGCGGCCGAAATAGGGGGAACTGCGCCGCAAATCGACCGCCACATCGAAAACACAACCGCGCACGACGCGCACCAGCTTGCCTTGCGGCTGCTCGATCTGATAGTGCAGGCCGCGCAGCACACCCTGGCTGCTGCGACTATGGTTGTCCTGCACAAACTCAAGATCGAGCCCAGTGGCCAGCGCAAAGGCCCGCCGGTTGAAGCTCTCAAAAAAGAAACCTCGGGTATCGCCAAATACCTTGGGTTCGATCAGCAGCACATCGGGCACGGCAGCGGCAGTCACCTTCATGATCAATAAACCGTGCTTTGCAGGATTTGCATCAGGTATCGGCCGTAGCCGTTCTTGAGCATGGGGCGGGCCAGTTTTTCGAGCTGCTCGGCGTCGATATATCCCTTGCGAAAGGCCAGCTCTTCCGGGCAGGCGATTTTCAGACCCTGTCGATGCTCAATGGTGGCGATGAACTGGCCAGCTTCCAGCAAGGACTCATGGGTTCCGGTATCAAGCCAAGCCATCCCCCGGCCCATCACTTCCACATTGAGCTCGCCGCGCTCCAGGTAGACCCTGTTGACGTCGGTAATTTCGAGCTCACCCCGGGCCGAGGGTTTCATGTTCGCGGCAATATCGAGCACCTGAGCGTCATAGAAATACAGCCCGGTGACGGCGTAATTGGAGGCCGGGCGGGCCGGCTTTTCCTCGATGCTGACCGCCTGACGCTGCGCATCAAACTGCACCACCCCATAACGCTCCGGATCCTGCACATGGTAGGCAAAAACGGTGGCGCCGGAGCGACGCTCATTGCTGGCGCGCAGTTGGGCTTCAAGGTCATGCCCATAAAAAATGTTGTCGCCCAGAACCAGCGCCGAATCACCGCCGCCGACAAAATCGCGGCCGATGATGAAAGCCTGGGCCAATCCATCGGGACTGGGTTGCACCGCGTAGCTCAGCGACAAGCCCCACTGGCTGCCGTCGCCGAGAAGTTCGGCAAACCGCGGCGTGTCCTGTGGGGTGGAAATGATCAAAATATCGCGCAGCCCAGCCAGCATCAGCGTGCTCAGCGGGTAATAAATCATCGGCTTGTCGTAGATCGGCAGCAATTGCTTGGAGACAGCCTGGGTCACCGGATAAAGCCGGGTGCCGGAGCCGCCGGCCAGGATGATGCCTTTGCGGGGTGTGGTCATGGAGGTCTCAGAGTATTTCCGCCAGCATACGGTCTACCCCTTGCTGCCAAGGCGGCAGGTTCAGGCCGAAGCGCGTTTTCGCAAGCGAAGTGTCCAGGCGGGAGTTGTGGGGGCGCCGGGCGGCTGTGGGAAAGGCACTGGTGGCCACCGGCTTGATCTCGCGCACCCGCAAGGCCAGCCCGGGCTTGCAGCGCCTGGCCTGCTCGATCACATGGCTGGCATAGCCATGCCAGGAGGTCTGACCTGCTGCAGCCAGGTGATAAAGCCCAGTCCATGAATCTGGCTGCCGGTCCGCCATGGCCTGTCGCACAGCCAGTGCGGTGACATCGGCCAGCAGATCGGCGCCGGTGGGCGCGCCGATCTGGTCATCGATGACCTGCAGCTGGTCCCGCTCGCCCGCCAGGCGCAACATGGTCTTGGCAAAATTGCCGCCGCGCGCGCCATAGACCCAGCTGGTGCGAAAGATCAGATGCCGCTCGCAGCCGGCTTGGACGGCGCGCTCGCCCTCCAGCTTGGTCTGGCCATAGACATTGAGCGGGGCTGGCGCATCCGTCTCGCGCCAGGGCTGCTGCCCGCTGCCGTCGAACACATAGTCGGTGCTGTAGTGCACCAACCAAGCGCCCAGGGCCTGGGCCTCGCGCGCCAGCGCCGCCGGCGCAGTGGCGTTGATCATCCGGGCCAACTCAGGCTCGGATTCGGCCCGATCGACCGCGGTATGCGCTGCGGCATTGACGATCAGCTGCGGCGCGTAGTCGCGAACCGTGGCGGCCAGGGCCTGTGGCCTTGTGAAATCGCCGCAGCCCTCGGTGCTGTCAAAGTCCAGCGCCAGCACCGAGCCCAGGGGCGCGAGGCTGCGCTGCAGCTCCCAGCCCACCTGCCCGCCCTTGCCCAGCAGCAAAATCTTCACGCGACCGCCCCATATTGGGTCTGCACCCATTCGCGGTAGGCACCGCTTTGCACCCGCTCCACCCATCCCGGATGGTCCAAGTACCAGCGCACGGTTTTACGGATGCCGCTGTCGAAGGTCTCGGCCGGCTTCCAGCCCAGTTCCTGGTGCAGGCGGCTGGCATCGATCGCATAGCGCCGGTCATGGCCAGGCCGGTCAGTCACATGGGTGATCTGGGTACGGTAGGGCAGGCCGTCAGCACGCGGACGCAACTCGTCGAGCAACTGGCAAACCGTGTGCACGATCTCGATATTGGCTTTTTCGTTCCAGCCGCCCACGTTGTAGACCTGCCCCACCCGACCGACCTGCAGCACCCGGCAGATGGCACTGCAATGGTCCTTCACATAAAGCCAATCGCGCACCTGCAAGCCATCGCCGTAAACCGGAAGCGGCTTGCCGGCCAGCGCATTGACGATCATCAGGGGAATCAGCTTTTCCGGAAAATGAAAGGGGCCATAGTTGTTGCTGCAGTTGGTGGTCAGCACCGGCAGGCCATAGGTGTGGTGGTAGGCGCGCACCAAATGATCGCTGGCGGCTTTGCTGGCCGAATAAGGGCTGTTAGGCTCATAGCGGTGGTCCTCGGTAAAGGCCGCATCGCCGGGCCCCAGGGAGCCATAGACCTCGTCGGTCGACACATGCAGGAAGCGAAAATCCTCGCGCGCTGCGCCCTGCAGCGAAGCCCAATAGTGGCGCACCGCTTCGAGCAGGCGAAAGCTGCCCACCACATTGGTCTGCACAAAGGTCTCAGGGCCCAGAATCGAGCGATCCACATGCGACTCAGCCGCAAAATTGATGACCGCGCGGGGCTGGTGCTCGGCCAGCAGTTGCGCCATCAAGGCCTGATCGGCAATATCGCCCCGCACAAAATGGTGGCGGGCATCGCCGTGCAGGCTGGCCAGCGTTTCCAGGTTGCCTGCATAGGTGAGCTTGTCAAGGTTGACGACGGGCTCGGCCTCAGACTGGGCCAGCCAGTCGAGCACGAAGTTGCCGCCTATAAAGCCGGCACCGCCGGTCACGAGCAGGGTCATGAAACATCCCGAACTTGGCCAGACCGCCGGGTCTGGCTCGTGCCTGGGATTCTAGAGGTGCCAGGGCCGATCCTTGCCCGCTTGGTCAGCAAAACGCGGCTTCGATCGCCGCCTCTCAAACGACCCAAGAAGGGCTTACGACGTACGTGCCTGCTCTATGCACTGGCCCATCTGCGCAAAATAACGGTTGGCCAATGCGGTGGGCTGAACATACTTGACCCGGTTGTCGGTCTCGTCCGCAGCCAGGGAGATCATGCCTTTGGCACGCAGGGACTTCAAGCGCCGGTGCGCGGTGGTCGATGAGATGTCCGTGGACATGCCCATGGCTTGCAGCACCGTGATTTTCTGATCGTGGTACCAAACCGAGGCAAAGAGATTGAGCAGTCGCTCTTCCACCGGATCCAAGTCTGGCGCGTCGGGCAGCTCGCGTATGGCCCGCGCCAAATTGAGAAAACGCAGGTAGATGGCGGATTGGAGTGCTGAGTTCGGCATTCCTTATGATACGACTGAATTTGAAAGATTGTGCAAAGCACAAAATCTCGGTGGCCGGCCGACCGGGGCAAAGACCTTTCGGCCGCCGCCTATCGACTCAAAAAGTCGTACTCTTTGGGCGATAAGTGCGGGAACAGGCATAGCAAGGCGATACAGTCAAAGCTCGAAGGAGTACATCATGGCAAGCAAAAAACAGGACACGCCCGGCGCCGAGGCCGCCGACCGGGTGCGCGAATCGGCCCAGCAGATCTGGCTGGCCGGCTTAGGGGCTTTTGCCAAGGCCCAACAGGAAGGCGGCAAGGTGTTCGAGGCCTTGGTGCAGGACGGCGTCAATTTGCAGCGAAAGACCCAGGCCGTGGCCCAGGAGCGCATGGCCGAAGCGACCGAGCGGATCACTGAAATGGCCGGCGGCCTGAGCGCCAAGGCCGGTCAGCAGTGGGGCAAGCTGGAGTCGATTTTTGAAGACCGGGTGGCCCGTGCTCTGGGCGGCCTCGGTGTCCCATCGGCCCAGGAACTGCAATTGCTCAGTCAGCGGGTGCGGGACCTGGAAGCTCAGGTGCAGGCTCTGCAAAAGGCCGGGCAGCGCCCCAGAGCCAGCCGCACAGCCGCGGCCGACAAGGCGGCAGCCAAGCCCGCTTTGCGCCGCGCAGGAGCCCAAAAAGCCGTACGCGGCAAGGCGGGCTGAGGCAAGCAACAGCCTGGCTTTCAAGCTGACATCCTATGCAAAGCGGATAAGGCTGGGTTAGAGTGCACCACACCGATCGCAGCCACAGAAACACCGCATGATCAGGAAAGCGCCCCGCCGCACCGCACAGCGCATCCTGGAGACCGCGCTGGAGATGTTCAACCGCTTCGGCGAGCCGCATGTCTCGACCACGGCCATCTCGGCCGAACTGGGCATCAGCCCAGGCAATCTTTACTACCACTACCCGGCCAAGGACGAACTGGTCAACGCCCTGTTCGAGCGTCATCAACAGGCCCTGGCCCCGCTGCTGGCCGCCGCGACCGAGGTTCGCGACGTGGAAGACGCCTGGTTCTTCATGCACTCGCTGTTCGAGGGCCTGTGGGAGCACCGCTTTCTCTACCGCAACCTCAACGACCTGCTCAGCCGCAACCGCCAGCTGGAGAGCCAGTTGCAAACGCTGATCCAGCAGTTGATCGGCGCGCTCAAGGACCTGCTGGCCGCGCTGCGCCGGCAAGGCCTGAACATGCAAGCCAGCGATGTGCCGCCTACCGCCACCAGCATGGTGGTGCTGCTGACTTATTGGCTGAGCTTTGAATATGTCTGCGACCCGCGCCGCGCACTCGAGCCCGAACATGCGCAGGCCGCGCTGCTGCGCGGTGCCAGCCATGTGCTGGGCCTGCTGGCGCCTTACATGGCCCAGGAGCAGCGCGCCCACCTTCAACAATTGGCTGGCGCCTATACCGGTGCCCCGGGCCTGCGCAGCTGAGGGGCTAGTTTCACGATGGACCGCATGCCCGAGACCAAGGCCCAAAGACCCAGCCCGCTGCCGACGACCGTGGCCGGCGCCTGCCCGCACGACTGCCCGGATACCTGCGCCTTGCTGACCACGGTGGTCGAAGGCCGCGCCATCGAGGTGCACGGCAACCCAGATCACAGCCACACCGCAGGCACGCTGTGCACCAAGGTTTCCCGCTACACCGAACGCACCTACCACCCCGAACGGGTGCTGCAGCCGCTCAAGCGCAGTGGGCCCAAGGGCAGCGGCCAGTTCACCCCGGTCAGCTGGGACGAGGCGCTCGATGACATCGCCGGGCGGCTCGCTGCCATCGCTGCGCGCGATCCACAGGCCATCTTGCCCTACAGCTACGCCGGCACCATGGGCCTGGTGCAAGGTGAGTCCATGGCCGCACGCTTTTTCAAGCGACTCGGCGCCAGCGAGCTCGACCGCACCATTTGCGCCTCGGCCGGCGCTGAGGGATTGACGCATACCCTGGGCGGCAAGGTGGGCATGAAGGTCGAACACTTTGCCAGCAGCCGCCTGATCCTGATCTGGGGCAGCAACTCGATCGGCAGCAATCTGCACTTCTGGCGGCTGGCCCAGCAGGCCAAGCGCGATGGCGCCAAGCTTGTCTGCATAGACCCGCGCCGCACCGAAACCGCCGACAAATGCCACGAACATCTGCAGTTGCTGCCCGGCACCGACGCGGCCCTGGCGCTGTCCCTGATGCACGAGCTGATCGTGCATGACTGGCTGGACCACGATTACATCGCCCGCCATACCCTGGGCTGGCCCGCCCTGCGCGAACGGGCACTGCAGTGGCCGCCCAAACGTGCGGCCGCGGTTTGCGGCTTGCCCGTCGAGCAGATACGGCAACTGGCCCGCGACTATGGCAGCCTGAACCCAGCCGCGATACGCCTGAACTACGGCATGCAAAGGGTGCGCGGCGGCGGCAATGCCACCCGCGCAGTGGCCTGCCTGCCGGCTCTGGTGGGCGCCTGGCGACAAGCCGGTGGCGGCCTGCTGATGTCCAGCTCGGGCCACTACCCGGTGCAGCACGCTGCGCTGCAGCGCCCCGACCTGCGCCGCTCAGCGAGTCGGACGATCAATATGAGCACCATCGGCGACGACCTGCTGCGCCCGAGCAGCGCCGACTTCGGTCCGCGCATTGATGCCCTGCTCGTCTACAACAGCAACCCACTGGCGGTGGCGCCCGAATCGGCCAAAGTGGCGCAAGGCTTCCTGCGGCCTGAGCTTTTCACGGTGGTGCTCGAGCACTTCCTGACCGATACCGCCGACCATGCAGACTATGTGCTGCCGGCCACCACCCAGCTCGAGCACTGGGACATTCACCTGAGTTACGGCCACACCGATGTGCTGCTCAATCGGCCGGCGATTGCGCCGCTGGGGCAAGCGCGCAGCAACAGCGAGATCTTCAGGCAGCTGGCGCAGCGCATGGGCTTTGACGACCCTTGTTTTGCCGATGACGACCTGAAGCTTTGCAAGGCGGCTTTTGGCGCGCAGGTCGACTTTGAAGCATTGCTCAGCCAGGGCTTTACCAGCCTGAACATTCCAGACGCACCCTTTGCCGAGGGCGGCTTTCCCACGCCCAGCGGCAAGTGCGAGTTTTTCAGCCAGCGCCTGGCCGATCGGGGTCTGGACGGCCTGCCCGATCACCTGCCCAATGCGGAGGCCCCGGGCAGCAGCGAGCGCTACCGCTTGGCCATGATCTCGCCGCCCGCACGAAACTTCCTGAACTCCACCTTCGTCAACGTCACCAGCTTGCGCGATATCGAAACCGAGCCGGTGCTGGAAATCCACAGCCAGGACGCGGCGGCCCGCCAGATCGCCGACGGTGCCACCGTGCGCGTCTACAACGACCGCGGCAGCTACCACTGCAAAGCCCGGGTGAGCGATCGGGCCCGGCCCGGCTTGGTGGTGGGCCTGGGCATCTGGTGGCGCAAGATGGGTTTGCACGGCACCAATGTCAATGAATTGACCAGCCAGCGCCTGACCGACCTGGGGCGCGCGCCGACCTTTTATGACTGCCTGGTCGAAGTGGAAGCCGACCGGCCATGAAGCGCTGGCTGCAAGGCGGATTGATCGCGCTGCTGCCGCTGCTCGCTGGCTGCACCAGCGTCGGCTACTACTGGCAATCGGTCAGTGGCCACCTCAGCCTGATGCAGGCGGCCCGGCCGATCGAACACTGGCTGGCCGACGAGGCCAGCCCGCCGGCGCTCAAACAGCGGTTGCAATTGATCGCTCGCATACGCGCGTTTGCCTCGCGCGAGCTGCACCTGCCCGACAACGCCAGCTACCGCAGCTATGCCGACCTGGGCAGGCCGGCGGCAGTCTGGAACGTGGTGGCTGCGCCACCGGACTCCCTGCAATTGCAGCAGTGGTGCTTCCCGGTGGCCGGCTGCGTCACCTACAAAGGCTATTTTGACGAGGCACAGGCCAGGCAGGAAGCTGCACGCCTGGCAGCCCAGGGGCTAGAGACCGCGGTCCTGCCGGTGCCGGCCTACTCCACCCTGGGCTGGCTCAACTGGGCCGGCGGTGACCCCTTGCTCAATACCTTTGCCGCCTACCCGGAGGCCGATCTGGCCCGGCTGATCTTTCACGAACTGGCGCACCAGGTGGTTTACGTGGCCGGCGACACCGCCTTCAATGAGTCGTTTGCCACCGCAGTCGAACGTCTGGGCGGCCAAGCCTGGCTGGCCCAGGCCAGCGATGCGGTGCGTGCCGAGCATGCCCTGACCGATGGCCGGCGCCGTCAGTGGCGCCACCTGGCTCTGCAACTGCGGCGAGAACTGCACGACCTCTATCAAAGCCACAAAGCGGGCGCCGACCGGCAAGATCCGAAAGACCCGAATTTGCAGCAGGCCCGCCGCAACGCCCACCAAGGCTTTGTGCGTGACTACGAGGCGCTCAAGGCCGGCTGGGGGGGTTACGCAGGCTACGACCGCTGGGTGGCCGGGCTCAACAATGCGCAGCTAGGTGCCCTGGCCGAATATGAAGACCTCACCCCCGGCTTTGAGCAACTGTGGCACAACGCCGGCAACTGGCCCGCTTTTTACCAGGAGGTTCGGCGCCTGGCCGAGCTGCCCAAAGCGCAGCGCCACGCGGCGTTGCAGCGCGGCGCCACACGGCTTGCCGGCGATGAGGCTGCACTCCACAGCGCCCAGGCAAAATAAGGAACTTTTTCACCAGCCCCGCCAAGACCGCTGGCGGGCAGACGATATGGCACAGATTCTGATTGAACGCGAACACCCCATGGGCCTGGCGCAGGCGCGCCTGACGACCGCGCAATGGGTCCAGGAGGCCCAAGAGAAGCTGGACCTGAGCTGCGAGCTGATCAGCGGCAGCGACAGCGACGAGGTGCGGTTCTCCCGCTCCGGCCTGTCGGGCACGCTCGAGGTCACCGGCGAGCGCTTTCGGCTGCAGGCGCAGCTCGGCTTTTTGCTCAGCGCCTTCAAGGACCGCATCGAAAGCGAAATCCAGAAAAACCTCGACGAACTCATCGCCAGGCAGACACGCTCATGAACACTCCTGCATCTTCCACCAGCGGCGGCCCCCTCAGTGGGCTCAAAGTGATCGAACTGGGCCAACTCATTGCCGGGCCCTTTGCGGCCAAGACACTGTCGGACTTCGGCGCCGACGTGGTCAAAATCGAGCCCCCCGATGGCGGCGATCCGCTGCGCCAGTGGCGTCTTGTGAAAGACGGCACCTCGGTCTGGTGGCAGGTGCAGTCGCGCAACAAGCGCTCGGTCGGACTGGATCTGAAGACCCCCGAAGCCCAAGACATCGTTCGCCGCCTGGCCAGCCAGGCCGACGTGCTGGTCGAAAACTTTCGCCCTGGCGCCATGGAAGGCTGGGGGCTGGGGCCCGAGGTGCTGTTGGCCCAGAACCCGCGGCTGATCATGCTGCGCGTCAGCGGCTACGGGCAAAGCGGCCCCTACCGCGACCGGCCCGGCTTTGGCGTGGTGGCCGAGGCCATGAGCGGCCTGCGCCACCTGACCGGCGAGCCCGGCCGCGTGCCAGTGCGGGTGGGCGTGAGCATCGGCGATACCCTGGCCTCGCTGCACGGGGTGATTGGCATTTTGATGGCGCTGCACGAGCGCAACCGCAGCGGCCAGGGGCAGGTGATCGACGTGGCCCTGTATGAGGCGGTGTTCAACTGCATGGAAAGCCTGTTGCCCGAATACAGCGCCTTTGGCGCGGTGCGCGGGCCGGCTGGCAGCGCCCTGCCGGGCATCGCGCCGACCAATGCCTATGCCTGCGCCGACGGCGGCTACGCCCTGGTGGCGGGCAATGGCGACAGCATTTTCAAACGCCTGATGCAATGCATAGGCCGGCCCGACCTGGCGCAGGACCCGGGCCTGGCCAAGAACGCGGGCCGGGTGCAACGGGTCGATGAAATCGACGCCGCCATCGGCGCCTGGACCGCCACCCTGAGCGTCGATCAGGTGCTGGCCGCGCTAGAACAGGCACAAGTGCCCTCAGGCAAGATCTACACCGTCGCCGACATCGCCGCTGACCCGCACTATGCCGCGCGCGGCATGCTCGGGCAGGTCACGCTCGACGATGGCAGCGCGGTCAGCGTGCCGGGCTTTGTGCCCAAGCTCTCGCGCACGCCCGGCGGTCACCGCCGCAATGCGCCCGCGCTGGGGCAAGATACCGACGCCGTCTTGCGCGAAATGGGTCTGGGCGATGAGCAGATCGCTGCCCTGCGCGAGCGCGGCATCGTGTCCTGAGCGCACTTGAGCCTAGGGCTCAGCCGGCGGCTCTGACTAAGACAGGCTGTCCACCAGCGCAATGTACTGATCCATGGCTTGCTCGCGAGGCAGGCCCTTCAAGCCATTCCAGGCGTCCCACTTGGCCCTGGCCACGATGTCGGAAAAGCCAGGCCTGGGCTGATCGTTATCGCCCAAGCTGCCTTGCTTGTAGAGCCCATAGAGCTTGAGCAAAGTGGCGTTGTCCGGGCGTTCGGTGAACTCAGCGGTTTGCGCCTTGGCCTGCTCGAACTTGGTTTGCAGTGTGGAGAGATCGGTCATGGGCCCATGCTAACAAGAACGGAAGGCTGCCCGGGCCGTCGGCCACGCATAACCATGTCCTTTGGACAGTGCCGGACAGACAGTCCCACTATGATGAATCCATGAGTCAAGCCCAAGCCAGCGCCCTTGTCATCGGCACCGGCGCCATAGGACAGGCCCTGGTGGCCGTGCTGCAGAGTCACTATGCCACTGTGCTGGCCCTGGGCCGCCGCAGCGATCCGGCCATCAACTTTGAGGACGAGCCCAGCATTGCAGCGGCCGCCCATTGGACGGCCAGGCGGTGCGAGAGCGCAGGCGCGCCGCTGCGACTGCTGCTGGTGGCCAGCGGCTTTTTGCACGGGCCTGCTGGTCAGCCCGAACGCTCTTTGAAAGAACTTCAGCCCGGCTATCTGGCGCACAGCTTTTTGGTCAATGCGATAGGGCCCGCGCTGCTGATGAAGCACTTTTTGCCCCTGTTGCCCCGGCAAGGGCCCTGCAAGGCGGTGTTTCTCTCGGCCCGGGTCGGCAGCATCGACGACAACCGCCTGGGCGGCTGGTACGGCTATCGCGCAGCCAAGGCGGCGCTCAATCAGCTGGTCAAGACCGCCAGCATCGAACAGGCCCGCCGCAACAAGCAGGCGACCGTGCTCGCGCTGCATCCCGGCACGGTAGACAGCCCGCTGTCGGCACCTTTTAGCAAGTCCGGGCTCGATGTGCGCAGCCCGGCAGTGGCAGCAGGGCAGATCGTGCAGGTGATCGAAGCGCTGGACGCGGCCGATAGCGGCCGCTTTGTGGATTACCGGGGCGAGCGCCTGCCCTGGTAGCCGTGCAGCAACACGCCGGCCGCGGGCGCTTTAGAATCACGGGTTTCCCGATTTCCATCCAACCCATTGCAGAGAACCTACCATGGCCAAAAAAATCCGCGTTGAAGCCGACCGCTGCGCGCCCAAACCCATTCTTGCCCCCGGCATGACCCTGACCAACCACCGTGGCCAAAAGGGCAGCCAGGAGCGCGGCACCTGGAGCCGCAGTAAGAAGAACCCGGGCAAGCGTCCGCACAAAGGCGGCTAAGCGGTTGGCTGAAAAGCCAGCCCCTGCCTGCAAGCGCCACCGACCAAAAGCTGTCGGCACGCAAAAAAAGCGACCCACCGGGTCGCTTTTTTCATGCGCCGCTGTCACGCGCCGCTGTGCGGGCTTACATATTGCGCCGGTACTGTCCACCCACCTCAAACAAGGCGCTGGTGATCTGGCCGAGCGAGCAAACCCGCACCGCCTCCATCAGCACCTCGAACACATTGGCGTTGTCCATCACCGCCTGCCTCAGACGCTGCAGCATGGCCGGTGCCTGCGCTGCATGGCGGGCGTGGAAGTCCTGCAGACGCTGAAGCTGATTTTGCTTTTCGTCCTCGGTCGAGCGGGCGAGTTCTAGCTTGTCCAGCACCGCATCACCGTTCGGGTTGCGGAAGGTGTTGACGCCGATGATGGGCAGCTCGCCAGTGTGCTTGAGCATCTCGTAGTGCATGGACTCATCTTGAATCTTGCCGCGCTGGTAGCCGGTCTCCATCGCGCCGAGCACACCGCCGCGCTCGGCGATCTTCTCAAACTCGGCCAGCACCGCTTCTTCGACCAACTCGGTGAGCTCCTCGATGATGAAGGCGCCCTGGCTGGGGTTTTCGTTCTTGGCCAGGCCCCATTCGCGGTTGATGATGAGTTGGATGGCCATGGCCCGGCGCACCGAGTCCTCGGTGGGCGTGGTGATGGCCTCGTCAAACGCGTTGGTGTGCAGGCTGTTGCAGTTGTCGTAAATCGCAATCAGTGCCTGCAGCGTGGTGCGGATGTCGTTGAACTGGATCTCCTGCGCATGCAGACTGCGGCCTGAGGTCTGGATGTGGTACTTGAGCTTTTGGCTGCGCTCGTTGGCGCCGTATTTCTCCTTCATCGCCACCGCCCAGATGCGCCGCGCTACGCGGCCCATCACCGTGTACTCCGGGTCCATGCCGTTGCTGAAGAAAAAGCTCAGATTGGGCGCAAAGTCGTCGATGTGCATGCCCCGAGCCAGATAGGCTTCGACGAAGGTAAAGCCATTGGACAAGGTAAAAGCCAGTTGGCTGATCGGGTTAGCCCCGGCCTCGGCAATGTGGTAGCCCGAGATCGACACCGAATAGAAATTGCGCACGTCGTGGTCAACAAAATACTGCGCGATATCGCCCATGACCTTGAGCGAGAACTCGGTGGAGAAGATGCAGGTGTTCTGGCCCTGGTCTTCCTTGAGGATGTCTGCCTGCACCGTGCCGCGCACATTGGCCTGCACCCATTTGCGGATCTGGGCCGCTTCCTCGGCATTGGGTTCGCGGCCGTGTTCGGCCTTGAACTTGTCCAGGTTCTGGTCAATCGCGGTATTCATGAACATGGCCAGGATGGACGGCGCCGGGCCGTTGATGGTCATGGACACCGAAGTGGTCGGATTGCACAGGTCAAAGCCTGAATACAGCACCTTCATGTCATCGAGGGTCGCAATGCTGACGCCCGAATTGCCGACCTTGCCGTAAATATCGGGGCGCAGGTCCGGGTCATTGCCGTAGAGGGTGACCGAATCAAAGGCGGTCGACAGGCGTTTGGCCGGCATGCCCTCGGACAGCAGTTTGAAGCGGCGGTTGGTGCGGAAAGGATCACCCTCGCCGGCGAACATGCGGGTCGGGTCTTCGTTCTCGCGCTTGAAGGCAAAGGTGCCGGCGGTATAGGGGTAGCTGCCTGGCACGTTGTCGAGCATCAGCCACTTGAGGATCTCGCCATGGTCCTCGTACTGCGGCAGGCTGACCTTGCGGATGACCGTACCCGACAGGCTCTTGGTGGTCAAGGCGGTGCGAATTTCCTTATCGCGCACCTTGACCACAAACTCATCGCCGGCGTAGGCCTGCTGCATCTCGGGCCAGTGCTGCAGCAGCTTGCGCGCGGCCGGCTCCATCCCATGCTCGCGCTCGTCCGCCAGACCCAGCGCAGCCTCACTGGCGCGCGCCTTGCCGGGCTTGGTCTCGGCCAGCATGCGCGAGGCCTCACGCAGTTGCTGGATTTCGCGGGCCAGACGAGCCTGGGCCCGCGCACGCTTTTTGTAGCCGCGCACCGTGTCGGAAATCTCGGCCAGATAGCGGGTGCGCGCCGGCGGCACGATGGGCGTCTGGTTGGTGCTATGACGTACCTGCACGACGGGCAACCGGCCAGGCGTGAACTGCAGACCGAGGTCGCTCAGGCGGCTTTTGAGCGCCTGGTAGAGCGCGGTCACGCCGTCGTCGTTGAAGCGCGCAGCCATGGTGCCAAACACCGGCATTTGCTCGGTCGGCGTGTTCCAGGCTTCCTTGTTGCGCTGTACCTGCTTGGACACATCGCGCAGCGCATCACTGGCGCCTTTGCGGTCGAACTTATTGATCGCCACAAACTCGGCAAAGTCCAGCATGTCGATCTTCTCGAGCTGGCTGGCTGCGCCGAACTCAGGCGTCATCACATACATGGGCAGGTCCACATGCGGCACGATGGCTGCATCGCCCTGGCCTATGCCCGAGGTCTCGACCACGATCAGGTCAAAACCGGCGACCTTGCAAGCGGCCAGCACATCGGGCAAGGCTGCTGAAATCTCGCTGCCGAAGTCACGTGTGGCCAGCGATCGCATGAACACCCGCGGGCCCTGCGACCAGGGGCTGATGGCGTTCATGCGGATACGGTCGCCCAGCAAAGCGCCACCACTCTTGCGGCGCGAGGGGTCGAT